>NZ_MSHA01000062.1:0-83270 GCF_001940965.1 Bacteroides sp. Phil13
GTAGCTTTTAGAAAGCAATGATATCCAGCCACTTGGAAATAAATTACGATTCCTGGTGGCACCACTTTCAAGAAAAAGAGGTTGTGTCAAAACGCTGGCACAACCTCATTTTTTATAGTTTATAGTCCTGTTATCTTTTCTTTTGCCTATGCGACTTTTTTCTCATTGATTTGGTAACAAGTTGTTATTTTCCAATTGTACCGGGGTATAAATAGTCCAATAAACATAGATTTAGCAACAGTAATGCCCTCTTTTCTTGCTTTTAGCATTTTTGCACACATCTTTTTGATATTAAAAGTTTTCAATCGCTTCTCCAAGTTTGACACTTTTATGCCCGGCAATAGACTGGGATTGTATCTCTGCCGGCTCATCACAAAACGGCTTGCTGGAGAGATAAAAATATATCCTGCATATAAGGAAGGTACACGAATGATTGTTACTCTACCCATCAAATAGAGATATTGATCTTTATCAATGCTGCTTCATTTTCAGGTATATGTAAGATTGTACACCCAAGAGAATCACAAACAGATACTCAGCCATCAGATATACCGGAAGGGTAGCAATGAAACTATAACTCAACAGATATAGGTAAACCAGATAGAAAGCTATAGTGGATATCTGAAAAATAAATGCAATCCGGGTATTGCCTGTACCTGTTACTGCATGCATAAAAACATAACCGGGCAGAGCAAATGTATAATTCAGTAACATTACAATAAACGGATAATAAGCAAACTCTATCAATGCAGGATTATCTGTATAAAATCCGACAACTTGCTTATTTAATAACAGAGCAATAATTATTAGGGGAAAGCCAACTACATATCCTAATCTGAGGATTTTACCACAAAGCCGGAACATGCTTTTCCCCTCTCCCGCACCAATCAGGTTACTGACCAGCGAACCGGTAGTGGCTGCAAAAGAATTGACTATCACAAAGAAAACAGTAGAAATACTTCTGATTATATTGGATACAGCCAATTGTACTTCCCCCAACCGTGCAATAGCCACAAAAAAGAGAAACCACGGAATAACACTAATGAAAGCATGCATCATGCTCCATACAGATAAATGAAAAAGTGACTTTAATAGTTTCCCATCGTAAACAAGCCTTAACCCCCAATTCTCTTTGTTCATTTGCAAGAAGACGTAGATAACCAATATCAATAAAGAACTGGCTTCAGCCAGTAAAGAAGCTATTGCCGCCCCTGAAATCCCCCAATTAAAACTGAAAATAAACAAGTAATCACATGGGATGTTGATAAGAACTGCGAGAGTAGCTGCCCACGACAATATTCTCGTTTTCGTAATCCCAACAAAGAAAGCGCGAAATGCAAGAAACGGAAAAGAGAATAATAGGCCGAAACATCTCCACTCCAGATAGTCGACCGCAGCTTTATAAATCTCTGGAGAATGAATAAAATACTTCAGGATAACAGGTGACAACACATAGGAAGTAAGACTTAAGAATATGGCCAATCCGCTCAGAAAGAATAGACCTTGGAAAAAGTTTTTTCCCGTTTCTTTGTATCTTTCCTCCCCGTTC
Source organism: Bacteroides sp. Phil13 (assembly GCF_001940965.1). NCBI lineage: Bacteria > Pseudomonadati > Bacteroidota > Bacteroidia > Bacteroidales > Bacteroidaceae > Bacteroides > Bacteroides sp. Phil13. Next base: position 1,550 of record NZ_MSHA01000062.1, read on the forward strand.
CTACGGGCAATCATGACCTGCAAACCGAGACTGAAACCAAATCCCAGCATATAAATGGCCAGATAATAAACACTTGCAAGTGCAGAAGCTCCTAACTCTACTTCGCCCACATGTCCCAGAAAAATAGCATCAGTAATATTGATTAATTGCTCCATCAGCATGCTCATCATTACAGGAAAATTGATGAGCCATATTTGTTTATAGGTATAATTCATTATTCCACTAGAATAAGCGCATGCCACACAACTATATACATAGCCGCATGCCACTCGATATAAATAAATCAGGTATGAAAACTCTGTGACGAACTACAGAAATCCGTCAAATAGCAGAATAGCTTTTATTGGAAGATGCTATTCGTGGAGCGTAGCTATATACAGAGTTGGTGTTTCATAAGTTGAACAATCGTTTTATTTGAATTTCACGCAGCAAATATAGTAAAAATAATCAAATAGAGCTATTTTTAGACAAATGACCACTATTCTGTTTTCCAATTTCCTCTTACATTTGCTTTCAGATTAAATAATACATAATGACAATATAAAAAAATCTTTCTCTTCTTATTTTTATCGGATCACTTACCGGATGGCCAATATCGATGAAAGGACAGAATCATGAAACAGCCACTTTTAAGAATCCTATCGTCTCCGGATTTCATCCCGATCCCAGTATCTGCCGGGTAGGAAACGACTATTACTTGGTAGCTTCCAGCTTCGAATGGTTCCCCGGAATTCCTGTCTTTCACAGTAAAGACCTGATGTATTGGCAGCAAATAGGATATGTACTAAATCGTCCTTCCCAACTACAAATGAAAGACAGATTGAAGCATTCAAACAGTAGGACGTGTACTTGCTACTGAAAAAGCTACCGGATTAACCCCTGTAGTATTTAAGAAAGAACCGGTAAGAGACGAATTTGATGAGGATTCATTGCGTTTCTGTTGGAACTTTCTACGAACACCTTTTGAAAAATGGTATCAACTAGAAAATGGCAAGCTGATTATTAATGTACGTCCTAATTCCGTCAGTGAAGACTGACTTCTTTGAATATCAAAGTAATTAATAATTACACATAACCTTTAAATATAGGGAAAATAACAAAAAAGCAGGATAGACATGCAAGGATAAACAGTTACTTGTTATACTTTTGCAATAAAGAACTATCCTGTATGAAACCAACCGACATTACAAGAGAGGAAATGTGGGCCAGACAGAATTTATCTGCTGCCGATATTGACTATAGTATCTGGGAGCGTGATAAATTAATGCTCCACCAGATGTCTCGCCTTAACCAGAGCTGTACCTTTGTGGTGGATGTATATAAGTTCAGATATGCCTTTGCCTCCTCTAACTTTGTGAACTTACTGGGGTATGACAGCCATAAGATAGCTACATTGGAGAGGCAGGGAGATTATCTGGAGTCTCGCATCCACCCCGATGACCAACAACAATTACAAGCCTTGCAGATTCGGTTAAGTCAATTCATTTATAGTCTGCCTCCGGAGCAGAGGAATGATTATTCCAATATCTACAGTTACCGGGTACGAAATACTAGGCAGCAGTATGTACGGGTTATCAGCAGGCTACAAGTTTTAGAAAAAGACAGTACCGGGAAAGCATGGCTCATACTCGGGAGCATGGATATCGCACCGAATCAAAAAGATTCGGATCAGGTAGATTGTACTGTATTAAATCTAAAGAATGGACAGACTTTCTCCCCTACCTTACTTACGAATCCACGAATCCATTTGACACAGCGTGAACTGGAGATTTTACAGCTTATCCAAAAAGGGTTGTTGAGTAAAGAAATAGCTTATAATCTCCGCATAAGTATTCATACGGTTCATATTCACCGACAAAACCTTCTGCATAAATTAGGAGTACAAAATTCGATAGAGGCTATCAATGCAGGATTGGAATTGGGGGTACTAAGCTAACCCGGAAGAAATACCTTATTTACGGCATCCAGGTCATAACGCCTGTAACCGGATGTTGGATTCTCCATTCCATGAATTCCTCATAACTGCGTATGCCATCCCGAATAACAGCTACGTAGTATTCCACTCCCATAATCTTTTCCGACTCAGGAGTCTCATATTTCAGTTTTAAAATAGCATACTTTGTTTCCTCAGTCAGAACAGCAGAAAGCCGTTCAGCAAACTTTTCAAAATAGCCATCATACCGGGAACCTTCCAGAATATGGATCATATCAATCTGCCAAAGCTCATTATCCGCATCCCGATACCAGGCATGCCACTCCACACATTCCGCCTCAGTATCCAACAGATTCTTATGTTCCATCTTCATAAAAGATTTATTCTCTGTCAATTTTACCATTGCCTGAAAACTGTCAGACAAACTAAACTGCGGGGTATAAATATGAAAATCAATATCCAGGTGTTTCATCAATAACCCCGTATTCAAAGAACCTACGAGATTCACTCTGGCACCCACACTTTCCCAAGCCGGGATGATTTTTGTGTCTTCTATTATTTTCCAAGCTTTCTGCTGATTTCGCCTGGCAAGATCAAGGATATCCATATTTTTTCTTTTGAAATGACTTGCAAATGTAGAAAAAAGGATGGATATATAGCTATAAATAGCTATTTAATAATCTGACAATTTGGACTAACTTTGCCACCCTTTCTAAACTTTTCAGCTAAAAAATTAAAAGAACTATGACATTTTATCAAACAGAGCAACAAGAAAAAGTACACTTGCAACAACTCATCAGTATCATAAATGATACGATTCATAACACTGATACTTCGGTCAAAGAACATGTAGAAACCTTACAGGAATATAAAGATTATATCTGGTCGAACAAAGATATCGATCCTCATGAAATCCGTTCTATGCGCGAAAGTATCCTCAATCATTTTGCACTGGGTGAAAGTGTGATTGATAAACGCAGGCGGCTGGGCAGGATACTGGACATTCCTTATTTCGGAAGGATAGATTTTAAAGAAAAGAAAAACGGTGCCAACATTCTACCTATTTATATAGGTATACACACATTTTACGATTCTCAAAACAAGATGAATCTGATATACGACTGGCGTGCTCCCATCTCCAGTATGTTCTACGATTATGAACTGGGAGAAGCAACTTACACCTCTCCCGCCGGTGAAATCAGTGGAGATGTTTCGCTCAAACGTCAGTATCGCATCCGCAAAGGAAAAATGGAGTACATGATAGAAAGTTCGTTGACGGTTCATGATGAAATTCTCCAAAAAGAACTCAGTAGTAATGCAAACGATAAAATGAGGAATATTGTTACCACCATCCAGCGGGAGCAGAACCGGATTATTCGCAATGAGGAAGCCCATATATTGATTATCCAGGGAGTTGCCGGATCGGGCAAAACGTCTATTGCTTTACATCGCATCGCTTACCTGCTCTATACACTGAAAGGGAATATATCTTCAAAAGACATACTGATAATCTCGCCTAATAAGGTTTTTGGCGATTACATCTCGAATGTCCTTCCCGAGTTAGGAGAAGAAAGTGTGCCTGAAACCAGTATGGAACAGATTCTTTCGGGAGTTCTTGAAAACAAATACAAATACCAGAGCTTCTTTGAACAGGTAACGGAATTACTAGGGAAAACAACTCAGAGTTTTATAGAACGGATAAAATATAAATCCTCTTTCGAGTTCATTTCACAGCTTGACAAGTTTATTCTCTATATGGAAAATAACTGTTTCAAAGCTACAGATGTAAAACTCACCAGGCACATCACTATTCCGGCTGAATATATTGAAGAGCAATTCAGACGCTTCAACCGTTATCCCATGCGTCAACGATTCGAGGCAATGACGGATTATATCCTGGAAATGATGAAAGTACAATACTACTTTACGGTTACCACCGCCGACAGGAATCTGTTGAAGAAAGAAATAAAGAAAATGTTTGCAGGTAACAATGATCTTCAGGTTTATAAAGAGTTCTTTGAATGGATTGGGAAACCCGAATTATTCAAATTACGGAAAAACAGAATACTGGAATATACTGACCTAGCCCCTTTAACCTATTTACATCTGGCTTTAGATGGGAATATTACCCAATGCCATGTCAAGCATCTTTTGATAGACGAGATGCAGGATTACTCTCCGATTCAGTACAAAGTTATCCAGAAACTTTATCCCTGCCGGAAAACAATTCTTGGAGATGCCTTCCAGTCTGTCAATCCTTATGGTTCGTCAACTGCCGGAATGATCAGAAAAGCATTCACTATGGGCGAAGTAATGAAGCTCTGCAAAAGTTACCGCTCTACATTTGAGATTACGGATTTTGCACAAAAAATTCAAACCAATGATGAATTGGAGCCCGTCATGCGACATGGTGAATTACCTTCAGTCCTACGATTTGAGAATACAGAAAAAGAAAACTCCGGTATTATCGACCTGATTTCATCCTTCAAGAAATCCGGTTATAAGTCACTCGGAATAGTATGTAAAACTGAAGCACAAGCGAAAGAGCTGGCAGAAAGTCTACAGACATATACTGCCGAAGTTTATTTTCTATCCAATCAAAGCTCCGCTTTTGTGAAGGGTATCATCGTTACCTCATCTCATATGGCAAAAGGATTGGAATTTGATGAAGTTATCATTCCTTACGTCAATGACAAAAACTATAACTCAGCTATTGATAAAAGTATGCTCTATGTGGCCGTAACAAGGGCAATGCATAAATTGACACTAACTTACAATGGGAAACTGAGTGAATTCGTTCCTACTTTTAAACTTTAAAAAAGAAATTTATTCCAGTTTCTTTCCAGATTCTCCTTCTATATTTGCAATATCATAATAAACCAAAGTATTAATTATTAAAAATAGAAGAATATGAAAAAGTTAGTTTTGTTATTAGTATGTATGTTCACGATGCACACAATGATTATGGCGGATAATGATAAACCCATCCAAGTCAATCAACTCCCAGCAAAGGCTCAGACTTTCCTCAACACTTATTTTAAAGATCACAAAGTAGCATTGGCGAAACAGGAAACGGAATTGTTCTACAAGAGTTACGATGTAGTCTTCACCAATGGAGAAAAAGTTGAATTCGATAAGGCGGGAGAATGGACAGAAGTTAAATGCCAGCAGAGTGAAGTTCCTGCACAAATCATCCCGGAAGCTATCCGCACTTATGTAAAGACTAACTATCCGGATGCTAAGATCGTACAAATAGAGAAAGATAAGAAAGAATATGAAGTGAAGCTGTCTAACCGTTGGGAAATCAAGTTCGATTCGAAGATGCGGGTAATTGATATTGATGACTAAATAAAACAGAGTTATCTGCGAGAAGTCGCACAAACGAAAATATTTTTGTTACATTTGCAGCCGATTAACAAAAATAATACCGGCTATCGGTTCAATACCGATAGCCCAATATCATGAGGAAAAGACAACTTTATAGAATGACTATACGCTTCCGGAAATGGAGTCGGAAAGCCTATGCTGCATTTGCCAGTCTGGGGCGTTGTGTCACTATTGGTTGTCTGCCAAAAAATGTGGCAGATTGTTCTCTTTCCAAACAAAATGCCGGGACATCGGCCGGCTGCAAAAGCGGCGGACAAAACCTAGAAGATACAGATAACGGTAAAGGACAGGAAACAGATATAGGCATACCATTGGAATGTGAAAACAGACTGGGAACAATGCTTGAAATCTTCGGTTTCAAGGGATTGCTGCCTGTATTGTGTCCGACTACCATCAGTCCTGACGGGAAGAAAGATATAAACACTATTATAAATAAGAGTGGAACACAAATGACGCGGATCATGCAAATGCTGTTTTCAGATTTGCACGCCCCGCGTCATTAGTGTTTTGTATTCTCCTAAAACCAACGTAAGAATATGACAGTAGAAGAATTGAAAAACAAAGTACTGCAAGATGTACCCATCACACAGGCAGAAGCAGAATGGCTGGCTACACAGCCGGATAAGGAAAGCCTTTATGAAGCGGCACACGAGATTACGACCGCACGGGCATCACAGGAATTTGATATGTGTTCTATCATCAATGCAAAATCCGGCCGATGCCCTGAGAATTGCAAATGGTGCGCCCAATCATCACACTATAAGACGAAAGCGGATGTTTACGATCTGGTGGATAAGGAGGAATGCCTGCATCATGCACTACACAACGAATCACAAGGCGTGGCACGTTTCTCATTGGTAACCAGTGGACGGAAACCTTCAGGAAAGAATATGGAGAAACTGTGTGAAGCAGCACGATATATGAGGCAAAAAAGTTCCATTCAACTCTGTGCTTCACTGGGATTACTGAACGAAGACGAACTACGTGCTTTGTATACAGCAGGCGTGACGCGCTACCACTGTAACTTAGAAACTGCCCCAAGCCACTTTCCTACCCTGTGCAGCACACATACGCAGGAAGAAAAACTACAGACACTAGCAGCCGCCCGCCGCGTAGGAATGGATATCTGTTGCGGCGGTATCATCGGTATGGGAGAGACAGTTGAACAACGAATTGAATTTGCCTTTACATTGAGAGATTTGGAAGTACCTTCCATTCCCCTGAATCTGTTGCAACCCATCCCGGGAACACCGCTGGAAAACCAAACTCAACTGACAGAAGAAGAAGTGCTGACCACCATTGCTTTGTTCCGTTTCATCAATCCGACAGCTTATCTGCGATTTGCAGGCGGACGTTCTCAGTTGACAAAAGAAGCTGTGAAAAAATCCTTGTACATAGGTGTGAATTCCGCCATCGTGGGAGATTTGCTGACTACTCTCGGATCTAAAGTTTCGGAAGACAAAGCGCTGATAGAAGATGCGGGATATCGTTTCAGCGACTCACAATTCGACAGGAAACATTTATGGCATCCTTATACATCAACCACTAACCCACTCCCTGTATATAAAGTGAAACGCGGAGACGGGGCAACCATTACACTGGAAAACGGACAGGTGCTCATAGAAGGCATGTCTTCCTGGTGGTGTATGGTGCACGGATACAATAACCCGGTACTGAATCAGGCTCTCCGGGAGCAAACGGAAAAAATGTCGCACGTCATGTTCGGTGGACTGACACATGACCCGGCCATAGAACTGGGTAAATTACTGTTGCCACTTGTACCGCCATCTATGCAAAAGATATTTTATGCAGATTCAGGTTCGGTAGCTGTGGAGGTAGCTATGAAAATGGCTGTACAGTATTGGTACGCCATAAGTCAGTCAGCTCCGGATCGGGCACATTTGGCTAAAAAAAGTAACTTTGTAACCATCCGGCGTGGTTATCACGGAGATACTTGGAATGCAATGTCCGTATGCGATCCCATAACTGGAATGCATTCCCTATTCGGTTCGGCATTGCCGGTACGGTATTTTTCTTCTCGTCCGCAATCACGGTTCGATGGCGACTGGGATGCGGATGATGCACTGGAACTGCTGGATATTATAGAAAAACATCATGAGGAACTGGCAGCACTGATCCTGGAACCCATCGTTCAGGGTGCAGGCGGCATGTGGTTCTATCATCCGCAATTCTTGCGGGAAGCTGCCAGAATATGCAAGGAATATAATATATTACTAATCTTTGATGAAATAGCCACTGGATTCGGGCGTACAGGCAAGATATTTGCTTGGGAATATGCAGGCGTGGAACCGGATATTATGTGCATAGGAAAAGCACTGACAGGTGGATACATGACCCTGTCCGCAGTGCTGACTACGAATGAAGTAGCGGATGCGATTTCTAATCACGCACCGGGAGCTTTCATGCACGGCCCCACATTTATGGGAAACCCACTGGCATGTGCAGTGGCATGCGCCTCCATACGCTTGCTGACTTCACCCGAATATGACTGGCAGGGAAAAGTGAACCGCATTGAAGAACAGTTGTGGCGTGAACTGGAACCAGCACTACTACTTCCGCAGGTAGCAGATGTCCGTGTATTGGGTGCCATCGGAGTGATTGAAGTACAAGACCCAGTAGACATGGCCTGGATGCAGAAACGATTTGTGGAAGAAGGCATTTGGGTACGCCCCTTTGGAAAACTGGTATACATCATGCCACCGTTTATCATAGAACCGGAGCAGTTGACAAAGCTGACAAGTGGATTGTTGAAGATTATAGGAGAAATGGAATGAGTATAATAGAGCAAATGCAGCAGGAACTGCAAGAACTGAAAGAGAGCAGTAATCTGCGGACATTACCCGACCTGATCCATGAAGGACGGGATGTGATCGCAAATGGACAGCGAATGCTAAATCTTTCCTCTAATGATTATCTGGGACTGGCTGCAGACCAAACCTTACGGGAAGAGTTTCTACAAGAACTGACAGCCGACAGTTTTTTGCCAACATCTTCCTCATCACGTCTATTAACAGGTAACTTCATCATTTATGAGGAACTGGAACAGACGCTCGCAGAACTCTTCGGAACTGAAGCAGCACTGGTATTCAACAGTGGTTATCACGCTAATACTGGTATTTTGCCTGCCGTGAGCGATGCACAGACTCTGATACTGGCAGATAAACTGGTACACGCAAGCCTGATTGACGGTATTCGACTTTCGACAGCAAAATGTATCCGTTACCGGCACAATGATCTGAAACAACTGGAACGACTATTGGCTGAAAATCATGCGGTATACAGACAGGTGATTATTGTCACCGAAAGCATTTTCAGTATGGACGGAGATATAGCCGATCTGAAAGAACTGGTACGACTGAAACGTATATATGAGAATGTGTTACTCTACGTGGATGAAGCACACGCTTTCGGAGCGCGGGGTGAACAAGGACTGGGGTGTGCTGAAGAAACCGGATGTATTCGGGAGATTGATTTTCTGGTAGGAACTTTTGGCAAAGCAGCCGCATCAGCCGGAGCATATATCGTTTGTCGGCGCACCATCCGGGAGTATCTGGTGAACAGGATGCGGACACTTATTTTTACAACAGCTCTTCCTCCGGTAAATATCGCATGGACTTTGTTTATTGTGCGGCGATTGGCTGAATTCAGAGAGCGAAGAATACATTTAAAAAATATCAGCAATATTCTTCGCGAAGCTTTAAAAGAAAAAGGATATACTTGTCCGAGTAACAGTTATATAGTACCGATGATTGTAGGGAAAAGCTCAGACACGATTCTAAAGGCGGAAGAGTTACAACGGCATGGGTTTTATGCCTTGCCGGTACGGCCTCCTACGGTTCCGGAAGGAACATCACGCATTCGTTTTTCATTGACAGCGGAGATAAGGGAAGAAGAAATCAGGAAACTGATTAAGATAATTATATAGATACGCGAATGAAGCGGACGAACACAGGTTTTGATTTTTCATCCGCATCGTCCGCATACCTTAAAAAGCATACAGGATTATGAAACAAGTTTATATAATAAAAGACAGGCATCCCCGGCTATTGCTATTTTTTGCCGGTTGGGGAGCCGATGAAACGCCATTCAAAGATTATCAACCTGCGGACAGTGATTATATGCTCTGTTACGATTACCGGACACTGGATTTTGATGCTTCATTGCTGAAAGGATATAAGAAGATTAATGTCATCGGTTGGTCAATGGGTGTATGGGCTGCATCTCGGGTAATGGATAAATTACAGGAAACAGATACATCTCTCATAATCAAAAATAGTATAGCCATTAACGGCACTCCCTATCCTATTGATGATACGTGTGGCATTCCATCCGTTATTTATCACGGAACCCTGGAAGGGTTGACAGGTCCTTCCCTGAATAAGTTTCTAAGAAGGATGTGCTTCAACGGAGAGGCATTCAAAGAGTTTCTGAATATTACTCCCAGACGACCATTGGAAGAATTGAAAGAAGAACTGGCTGAAATAGAACGCATGTATCTCGCACAACCTACCACTTCATTCCATTGGCAACAAGTAGTAGTGGGAAGTAACGACCGTATCATTCCACCCGATAATCAACTGAATGCCTGGCGTAAAGAAGAAGAGAATAACCGGAAAAAGATACGGGTACATTATACGGAAGATGCTCATTATCAAGTTGAACTGTTCCGATACTATTTGCAGGATATATGGACAAAAGATTGATTGCAGAACGATTTGCCCGTGCACGGGATACCTACTCACGCGAAGCACGGGTACAGCAACAAGTAGCCGAAAAAATGTTACGGTTACTGACAGAGCATACTTCCCTCTTTCATCGTATCGTAGAATTTGGATGTGGTACAGGCAGTTATTCCAGGTTATTGTTGGACAAGCTACAACCGGAAAGTTTGCTGCTGAATGATTTATGTCCGGAAATGAGAGAATGTCTTACTGATTTGCTTCCACAAAATATGGTGCAATTCATTCCCGGGGATGCCGAAGCCTTGGACTTTCCCGAAGGAACGGATTTAATCACTTCCTGTTCTACCTTGCAATGGTTCAATGATCCAGAGGCGTTCTTCGCCCGTTGTCATCGTTTCCTGTCGGAAGAGGGTTATCTGGCTTTTAGTACCTTTGGCGCTGAAAATATGCGCGAAATCCACACACTCACAGGCCATGGACTTGAGTATCTGTCGATAGAAACCTTAAAAGAACTGCTTGCTCCTCATTTTGAGACTGTATACGCAGAAGAGGAAATAGTTTCTCTCCCCTTTAATACTCCACTTCAGGTATTGCAACATCTGAAAGAAACCGGAGTAACAGGAACGGAAAAGAAAGTATGGACACGAGGACGGTTACAGACCTTCTGCAACGGATATACCGAGCAGTTCAGTCGAGAAGATGGCAACGTCACTCTGACGTACCATCCTATTTATATTGTCACACGAAAGAAAAACAAATAAAGCAATGGAAAACAATGTCTATTTTATCAGTGGTATTGACACGGATGCCGGAAAATCTTATTGTACAGCTTATTATGCCTGCCAACTGATTGGCAGCGGTAAACGTGTTATCACGCAAAAATTCATCCAGACAGGTAACGTCGGGCATTCCGAGGATATAGACCTGCACCGCCGCCTCATGGGTATTGGTATAACAGAGGAGGATCGTGAGGGATTGACCATGCCTGAGATATTCTCTTATCCCTGCTCCCCTCATTTGGCTGCACGCATCGACAACCGCCCGATTGACTTCGGAAAGATAGAACGTACCACGCAAGAACTTGCCCGACGCTACGATGTAGTGCTTGTGGAAGGTGCAGGCGGATTAATGGTTCCTCTTACCGAGGATTACCTGACGATTGATTACATTGCAGAAAAACAATATCCACTGATATTCGTGACTTCCGGCAAGCTGGGAAGTATCAACCATACATTGCTCAGTTTCGAGGCAATCCGAAGCAGAGGAATACAGCTGGATACGGTGCTGTATAATCTCTATCCTACCGTAGAAGATACTACAATACAAGAAGATACGATGCTGTATATCCGCCGGTATCTGAATAAGTATTTCCCGGAAAGCAAGTTTGTGGTGGTACCTGTCGTATAATCATATTTTTTGTGTACATTTGCAACACAAAAAACGTCATACGACCACATGGAAACATTAACATTCAATACTACAGAACAAGTATTACTTGCCGCTGTCGGTATCCTTTTCCTGATCCAACTCCTTTATTATTTTTGTCTTTATAATCGTATACATGCCCGTAGCCGTGCCGTAAAGCGAAGTGACATACATTTTTCACAGGAGTTGCCACCTTTATCGGTCATCATCTATGCCCGTGAGGAAGTGGAAAACCTGCGTCGCAATCTGCCTGCTGTGCTGGAGCAAGATTACCCGCAATTCGAAGTGATCGTCATCAACGATGGCAACACGGATGAAAGCGAAGACTACCTGACCCTGCAAGGGGAAAAGTACCCGAACCTGTATCATAGCTTCGTTCCGAGTTCTTCACGCTACATCAGCCGCAAGAAGCTGGCCATCACTCTCGGAATAAAGGCAAGTAAATATGACTGGCTTGTGTTTACCGACGCAAACTGTCTGCCCGAAAGCAACCAATGGCTGCGCACCATGGCACGTAACTTTACCTCCCGTGCACAAATCGTACTGGGATACAGCGGATACGAACGTGGAAAAGGCTGGCTGCACAAACGGGTGTCTTTTGATAATCTGTTCACTTCCATGCGCTATCTGGGCTATGCACTGGCAGGAAAGCCTTATATGGGTATCGGACGCAACATGGCATACCGGAAAGAGTTATTCTATGCCCAAAAAGGGTTCTCAGCACACTTGAACCTGCAACGCGGAGATGACGATTTATTCATCAACAGGACAGCTACAGCCGAAAACACGAGGATAGAGACCGATGCCAACGCAGTGGTACGCGTACAACCCGTTTACCGCGCCAAAGACTGGCGGGAAGAGAAAATCAGCTATATGGGTACAGCACACTTCTACCAGGGTATCCAACGCTATTTATCGGGCTTTGAAACTACAACACGGTTACTATTCCATGCAGCATGGATAGCAGCCCTGGTGATTGGAATACTGAATTTTCACTGGCTGACAGCCGGCATTGCATTTCTGATGTTCGCCTTGCGATACACTATGCAAGCTTTGATTATCAATAAGACGGCAAAGGACCTCGGAGAAGAACGGCGTTACTTCTTTACCCTTCCGGTATTCGATATTTTACAGCCGATGCAATCACTCCGCTGGAAGCTATATTGCCAGTTCAGAAAAAGAAGTGATTTCCTAAGAAGATGACTATTTTCCAATGCCGCAAGGTTAGCATTTCAAATGCCACACCTCATCGTCCTGAATGCCACACCTCAATAGAACAAATGCCACACTTTATCACCCACGAAGTGTGGCATTTCACTTGTTGAGGTGTGGCATTTGGGTCGATGAGGTGTGGCATTTAGGACGATGAAATGCGGCATTTCTATTCGTATCTCATAGAATTGGCAGGATGGATACGTGTAATCAGGAAAGAAGGTCCTAAAAGCATCAGAACGGATGCCAGTAAAGTGCCAATATTCAGTAATAAGAACAACAGGATACTGAAAGATACAGGAACAGTATCCATATAATACGTTTCAGGATCAAGCTTGAAGATTCCAAACCACTTTTGCAGGAAATAAAATGCCAATCCGATAGCATTGCCCCATAGCATACCTTTTCCGATAAGAAAAACTGAAAACCAAAGGAATACTTTGCGTATGGTGGTATTGTTAGCGCCAAGAGACTTCAGCACACCAATCATGGAAGTACGCTCAATGATGATAATCAATAAACCGGATACCATGGTAAAACCTGCTACGCCAGCCATCAATATCAATATTACCCAAATATTCACATCCAAAATACTGAGCCAAGAAAATATCTGGGGATTCAGTTCCTTCACATTGCGCACACAATAGTCTTCTCCGTACTTATCCTCTATTCCGTTCAGGTCGGCAGCAATCTGATAGGTAGTTTCCTCAAGACGATCATAATCGCGTACCTGTAGTTCTGCACCGCTCACCTGCCCCGGCTCCCAGTTATTAAGACGATTTACAAGATATAAATCTGTAAGAAGAAAGAGGTTGTCGTATTCCGAGAAATTAGTCTGATAGATTCCCACAACCTGCAACCGGCGGGCACGGATATCATCCTGTATATAATAGGTATCTATCTTATCTCCGAGTTTCAATCTTAACTTTGTAGCAAGTGCCTTAGAAATGACGACCCGATTGGAAGAAGCTGTATCACTGAACTGTGGTAATTCTCCTTCCACCAGATGTTCACGGAAAAAGACAGGATCAAACTCTGGTCCTACCCCTTTCAGAACCATACCCTGAAAATCTTCGGCAGTCTTTACCATGCCCGGTTTAGTGGAATAACGTTGTACATGCTTTACCTCAGGATATTCGGAAAGAATGGAGATAACACTATCATCCACCACCACAGGACGCGTTTCATAGGAACGTGCAGCATCCGAATTTGTAATCTGAATGTCCGAACCGAAACCTACGACTTTACCACGCACTTCACTCTTGAACCCCACAATCACCGACACCGTAATAATCATCACCGCCAGACCGATAGCAACACCTATCAGGGCAATGAGCACGGCAGGACGTGAAACTTGCTTTCCAGCATCTCTGTCGCGGTAAATACGTCGGGCCAAAAACAACGGCAGGCTCATAGGGTTAATTAATTAAATAATAAAGCGATAGAGTAATAGGGAGTGACAGAGCGATAGGGTGATAAGATGATAAGATGGTAAAATGATATAACTTTATTACTTTACCACCTTATCACTCTATCACTTTATCACTTTATTCCGTTCTTCCCGGATATGCCTCCAATGCCTTTGAAAGCACAAAGAGCGCACGAGTCAGATCTTCCTTCTTCAGTACATAAGCTATACGCACTTCATTCCGACCAGAACCGGAAGTAGTATAGAAGCCGGAAGCGGGTGCCATGAATACGGTCTGCCCTTCATACTCAAAATCGGAAAGACACCAGGCACAAAACTTATCGGAATCATCTACCGGAAGTTTGGCTACTGTATAGAATGCTCCCATAGGAATAGGTGAATACACACCGGGAATACGGTTTAATCCGTCTATCAGGCATTTACGGCGTTCTACATATTCATCATACGTATCACGCAAGTAATCTTCATCGGCATCCAAAGAAGCTTCGGCAGCAATCTGACCAATCAACGGAGGACTGAGACGTGCCTGACAGAACTTCATTACAGCACTACGAATTTCCGCATTCTTCGTAATCAAAGCTCCGATACGGATACCACACTCCGAGTAACGCTTGGATACGGAGTCTATTAATACTACATTATCTTCGATACCTTCCAGATGGCAGGCAGAAATATAAGGAGAACCTGTATAAATGAATTCACGATACACCTCATCGGAGAAGAGGAACAAATCATACTTCTTTACGAGATCACGTATCTGATTCATTTCGCGACGGGTATAAAGGTAACCAGTCGGATTATTAGGATTACAGATCAGGATAGCTCTGGTACGCTCATTAATCAGTTCTTCAAACTTTTCTACTTTAGGAAGTGAGAAACCTTCTTCTATCGTAGTGGCTATAGTACGAATCTTGGCACCGGCAGAAATAGCAAACGCCATATAATTGGCATAAGCCGGTTCGGGAACAATAATCTCGTCACCTGGATTAAGGCACGCTAAGAAAGAAAACAATACAGCTTCTGAACCACCGGAAGTAATGATGATATCATCTGCCGTCAGCTTGATGTTGAACTTATCATAATAGCCCACCAGTTTTTCACGGTAACTACGATATCCGGCACTGGGGCTATATTCCAGAACTTTCCGGTCGATATTGCGTATAGCATCAATCGCGACTTGCGGCGTGGGCAGGTCGGGTTGTCCGATGTTCAAGTGGAATACGTGCACTCCCCTTTGCTTGGCTGCATCAGCCAGAGGAGCCAGTTTTCTGATAGGAGACGCGGGCATCTCCGTTCCGCGAATAGATATTGCTGGCATGTCTAAGTATTTACAATTTGACAAATAAATGTTAACGATTGGCGATACACTTTCATATATATGCATTCAAAGGTGCAAAAGTAACACTTTATTTGAAATGACAGGAAAGCATTGGCAAAAAAGTTTAAAAACACTAGCTATGACTTAAAAGATAGTGATTGTATCAAAAGAAATTGTACCTTTGATTATTCTCAAATCGTAAATCGTATACAATGCCATGGTATTAAACCTGATAACATTTGCATCTTTGCTTCATAAGCAAGCATCCATTCTCGGCTCCCACGAACTTATCTTAAACGAACTGGAGAAATATTTCACTGTAAATATTGTAGAATATCAAAACATCAACAAACTCACAAAAGACGATTTCAGCCTGCTTTTCATTGCTACCGGCGGTGTAGAACGGTTGGTTATCCAACACTTCGAGTCTCTACCCCGCCCTGCTATCTTACTGGCGGATGGTATGCAAAACTCGCTTGCCGCTGCCCTCGAAATTTCGTCCTGGTTACGTGGCCGGGGTATGAAAAGCGAAATTCTGCACGGAGAGCTACCCGAAATCATCAAGCGTATCTTTGTACTATACAGCAACTTCAAAGCTCAACGAGCACTCTCAGGATCGCGTATCGGCGTAATAGGTGCTCCTTCTTCCTGGCTCGTTTCCAGCAATGTAGATTACCTCCTCTCCAAACGACGTTGGGGAATTGAATACACTGACATATCACTGGATCGTGTTTATAAGTACTACAATCAAATAACGGATGATGAAGTAGGCGAAGCCTGTGCAACCTTTGCAGGTAAAGCACTTGCCTGCCGAGAAGCAAGTCCGGAAGATCTGATAAAGGCAATGCGTCTGTATCGTGCCATAAAGCGGATTGTGGAAGAAGAAAAACTGAGCGCACTCACTCTGAGCTGCTTCAAGCTGATAGAACAAACCGGAACCACCGGATGCCTCGCTCTTTCTCTATTGAATGACGATGGCATCATTGCCGGATGCGAAGGTGACCTGCAATCTATCTTTACCCAACTTGCCATAAAAGTGCTGACCGGAAAGGCCTCTTTCATGGCAAACCCTTCCATGATCAATGCACGCACCAACGAAATTGTACTTGCACACTGCACTGTGGGTATTGCACAAACGGAACAATACATCATTCGCAACCACTTTGAAACTGAAATAGGTATCGGTATTCAGGGAATCCTGCCTACAGGGCACGTAACAATAGTGAAATGTGGCGGAGAATGTCTGGACGAGTATTACCTGAGCACGGGCACACTAACCGAAAACACGAACTACATCAACATGTGCCGCACACAAGTACGCATAAAAATGGATACACCTGCAGAATATTTCCTCAAAAATCCATTGGGAAACCACCACATATTAATACAGGGGAATTACGAAATACTATTGGATGAATTTCTTCAAGCTAACGGATGCAAAAGAGTTGAGTAATACTATTCATTATAATCGGGTACACGTACTGTAAAGCGTGTACCTTCTCCTAATTCTGAAGATACATTTATTTCTCCTCTGAAACGCTCTACAATAGTCTGGCAGATGCTCAATCCCAGACCAGCACCCTGTGTAAAGCTATCTACCTTATAAAAACGTTCGAATATACGTCGCTGGTTTTCTTCTGAAATACCGCTTCCGGTATCTTCTACAAAGAAGATCGTATAACCTGGTTCTTCTGTAAGGAAACCGAAGGTTATAGAGCCTTGAGTCGTAAATTTCTTGGCATTGTTAATGAAGTTATTGATCACCTGTTTCAGGCGGACAGAATCCGTTACTATGGATTTACTTTCTTCGGGCAATTTCATGACCAGCTCTACACCCGGAGGCATACTCAGACGCTGAGAATCATAGATTTGCTGCATTACAAACATAAGGTTGTATCCGGCAAAACGGAAGTCCATTGAACCGGACTCAATGCGAGACAGATCAAGAATGTCATTAATCAATGCCAACAATAAAGTACAGTTCGTATTGATTGTATCTACAAACTGTTTTACTTCTTCAGGACTGAATGCATCAATATCTTTCAGTAAATCGGAGAAACCGACAATAGAATTCAATGGAGTACGAATTTCATGACTCATATTGGCCAGGAAAGCCGATTTCAGAGTATCAGCCTGCAAAGCTTTGTCACGGGCTGCAATCAATTCTTCTTCGGTAGTTTTATAGCGCTGTATACTTTGACAAACACCCAATACCATATAAGGCGCCTCAGAATCCAGACCGTTATAAGAGGCACTACGGAATTCCCACCATTCATATTTACCTTCTCCGCTACGCATACGGAAACTCATACGGGTATCCATTTCCTCACCTTTGAAAATGGCCGTGAAATGTCGGTGAGCCTCTTCCAAATCATCCGCATGGATAAAAAGCTCCAATTCTTTCCGCAAGATAGTCTGCTTGCCGGGAAGACCGAAGTAATCAAGCAAAGCACCTGAAAAATGGAAACTATGCGTACGTATGTCATATTGCCAGGGATATACGGAACTTGCATCCACAGCCAGATTGAAGAAACGCTTATGCATTTCTTCCTCCGAAATATTGCGGCAACAAATAGCCATACCCGTCATCTTATTCTTGGAATAAATCGGTACAATCTCACCAGAAACAGGGAAATAAGTTCCTTTATGAACTTCCTGCATAAAAGCCTTCTCCGGAATAGGTATTACACGACGCTCAGCTCTCACCTGTTTCAGTAAAGACTGTAGAATATCCTCCCCATTCGAATAGATATGGAAAATGGAACCAGCCATCTGACCTTCGTAATAACGTGCCGTATGAGTATCAGGATCCAGTTCGAGCATCAACATCAAAGCACGATTAACAAAATGTATACGGAAATCCGTATCATACGTAATCAACCCGTCGCGAATAGAACAGAAAATATTATCAAATTCATCACGTTGCTCCACCAAACGATTCTGTATCAGTAAACGTGTTTGAGCATGCATACGACGGCGTGATTCATGACGATTCAAACGATAAAGCCAGATTACGAGGAAAACTAATGCACCTACAATAATAGAGTAGAACAACACGAACCAGATGCGGTAACGTTCCATCAAAGGTGCATTCATGATAACACCACTATCACTCACTTTATCCGCATTTACTCTGAAATATTCCAACTGCTTAAAGTCGTAAAGCAATTTGCCTGGAAGATCCGTAACTCCAACCACAGAAGGTGTGGCACCTTGCAAAACTTGCGCAGCACATTTACCTGCTGCACTGGCCCCTTCATAAGGCTCCATATCGTGCACACAGAATACTCCATTTGTCAAAGCCAGACTCTGTCCGGCAAAAACCGGTGCCTTAGAGTTTTTTCCGATAAAAGAGAGAAAAGGAGTCCATTTGGGAGCAATGACAATACGGTTATATGCGTTATAATCATAACAGATGGAAGCAATAACAGGATTGGGAGCCTGTGCCTGCACATTCATTACTTTCAACTTATATTCAGGATGAAGCTGCTGATAATCAGGCCACGCACGTTCTAATTCAGCAACTCCTCTAAGTCCTAAAAGACTGCTATCTGAAACACAAACTACTTCTGTACGATTAGGGAATACACGACGTGCATTTTCAAGCAAATGTATGAAATCGATCTTAGATGTATACCCACAGACATTGGGTAACTTCGACATCAGTTTTTCATTAGGATATTTAATACCCGATACTACAACCGGTAATTTATAAGGCAGAGAATCCCCACAATGCATCAATGTATAGAAAGCCTCGTCACTGCTTGTTATAATAATATCCGTGTTTTTCTGACGTGCCCGTTCACAAATACGCCGCATAATGACACACTCAGATGCGAAAGTCCAGTAATCGGCATCCAGATATTCTGTTGTAACTTTCGCTTTTATACCTCCACGTGACAGACCATCACGCACTCCTTCCGTCAAACGTTCATTCCAGGGAGTACGATGATTATATGACTGGATGAAAAGCACGTTGTATGTACGTTCTGCAGCATAAAGGTGTCCGGCAAATACAATGCAAGGAAACAGGCCTATCAGCATCACGAGGAGAATGCGTCTCTTCATATCTCGATTTCTTCTGTTTTTGAATAAATGTGCTAAGAATTTTCCTCGCAAATATACGGATTATATTGAAATACAGAATAGAATGCACCTTTTCTTTTACCTTATGCAAAAGAAAAGATGCACATATAGAAGAAAAACTGACTATTCGTTGTGTAAGGCATCCGCCGGTTTCACCCGCATTGCCTGCGCAGCAGGAAACCAGATGCCGACAACTACCATCAAAGTCATAAGAAAGAAAGTGAATAATGAGACTACCACAAAGCGAAGTCCGGTAGCATCAGCCTGTTCCGTCATTACAGCTTCCGCCATAACCAGATTACCGCAAATAATCAAAGCCGGAACGGCTGCCAGCACCAACAACAGTAACCCTTCTCCCAATAATCGGGAACGTATCCGGGGACGACTGCTTCCCATCGCCATACGCAGAGCAATTTCACTACGGCGGTGGCGGGTACGGAACCAGAAAGTCCCCATCAACCCGATAAAAACATTGAAGCTAAAGAATATAGCAATAAGCCGTGCACTGCGGATGTACGGAGTAATCCCTTCGGATGCATCACGCTCCGCTTTCTGTTCATCATAGCTACGGACTTCAAACAGATAGAACGGTGCAACCTGCAACCGTGAAGTCATTTCACGGGAGAAGCGGGTAGCAAAATCATTCGTATCAGCTTCGGGGCGCACGCGAATGGAAATAAAAGGAATAGCTTGCATTCTGTAAAACCAATTCGGAAGAGGGGTTAAAATGAAAGATTCATAGCGGGCATAATCATCTGTCTTCTGATGGTCGCATACGGCAGTCACCCGGTAACGGAGACTGCTACCTGTATAATAATCGAAAAATTCCTTCCCCAATACTCCGTTATGAGCGTGAAAAAGGCTGTCGGCCAGCTCTAATGTAATGACAGCGGGCAATGGAGTGACAGCAGGATTCCACTCGGCTGAAGCAAATGACAGCGAAGAGCCGGAAGTACTTTCAAAGGCATTCATATCAGCAGAAAACATTCCTGTGCCTTCTTGTATTGGAATACGCATTACATCAAAGTATTCAGGAGATACATAACGAATATTAGCATCCTTCACACTTATGCTATCTGTGGTGTATCCCTGAAATACAGTGTTTCGAGTATAAGCATCAGAACCAAGCCAGATACTGGCACTCTCCACATCCGGATTTTGTTTGATCCGGCGGAATACTTCCTCCATAGGCTTAAACCAGAAATTTTGCAAACTATCTTCAGAAGAACAAAGTACCAACTGCATGGGGTTCGTGGAAATACGGACTTTATATACATGTTCCAAATCATACCCTTTAGGCTGACGTTCTGCATAAGCAAAAGCATAGAGCATATCAAGACAATACCATAACAATACGAAAACAATCAGAAGTTCTGCAAAGAGCCAACTGTTCGAACGGCGCTGGTTCCAGATTTGGGTCAGGATAGACTTTATCATAATGGTTTCTCTTTAGTTTTTAAACAATTATTCTCCACTGATAACTTCTGCTATCGGACGGCGAGTAGCATTCCATGCCGGAATAAATACGGACAGAAAATTAAAAAGCAGGCATACGCCCAATACCGTCAGAAATACGGTGGGTCGTAGGAAAAGCCAGATACTTACCTCGAAGTTCGTATCGGTATATCCACCTGCGAGCATCCAATCTTTCCCCAACCATAACAGCAGGCATGAAAGCAGAAATCCCAGCAATGCACCAATGAATGCCATCAGCAAGTTCTCAATTAGCAGCTGTGTCATCAAGGTCAGACGACTTGCACCATAAGCTTTACGCACCGCAAGTTCCGACAGACGACGAGACATTTGAGAGGAGATAAGTCCACTAACATTGATTGCCGGCACAATGAGTAGGATAAGCCCCAAAATGATACAGGTAGCCATAGGGTTAAGGAAATCATCACGGAAGAACTGGCGCTCAGCATAGGTGCTCAAATCGGGAAGTACCAATTCATATTCGGTAAGTGATGCATTCAGACTATCCAGCGAACTCTCTATCTGTTGTTTCATTTCATTGGGACTGACATCTGGTTTACACAACACCATCGCTTCAAAACCACCACGTAATCCTTCACTCCCCCATGCAGGGTCTTTAGTATAATAAGGCACCCACACCTCGCCATAAGCAAAGGTGAAAAGAGAACTTACATCTTCCGTAACCCCTACTACACGTTTGGGACGAAAATCAACAAAATAACTCTTGCCAATAGCTTCTTCAGCCGAACCGAAAGCTTCGCGTGCCAACTGCTCGGCAATGACTACAACATCTGCACAAGCATCAAACTCTTGCTGATCGAAAGGACGACCGGCTACGAAACGGATATCATAAAGACGCCAGAAGTTCAGATCGACACGACGCTTCTCGCAACGACGTCCTTGCTCCGGTGAAGCACCACAATACTCCATGGTGACATAGCCGGTATAAGTGACTAGTTCCGCACCGGGCAGATCGCCGAAAACACGACTGGCAGCCTGGTAAGACATACCCGTATTTGAATTGCTATGATCTGCCTTACGGTAACTATAACCATAAGAAGAATAAACCATTCGGTCACGATACGATTCGGGACGAATATTGGCAGTCTGGATATCATAAACCATGTAGACTACCATAGCAAAAGCGATACTCACCGCCGTGCCGATAATGGAAACGACACTGAAAAACGGATTCTGCCGTAAAAGTGTAAATGTTTGTCTGAATATCATAAGTATATCGTTTTATAGAATAACACTATTCATCGTGAAGTGCCTCGGCAGGCTGTAACTGCATAGCCTTATAAGCAGGATACCAGATGCCGACAACAATCATCAATGCCATAAGCAACCACGTAAACACAGCTGCAATCAAGAAGCGCTCAAATGTGAACTGCATCTTGTTAATGTCTACCAACTCGGCAATACCCACATTGAAAGCAATCAGCAGAGCAGGAACGGCAGCGACCGATAATAGTAACAGCCCCTCACCCATCAGGCGTAAGAACACACCGCGACGGCTGGATCCCATTGCCATACGCAACGCCACTTCACGGCACCGATGTTGTGTACGAAACCAGAAAGTACCGATAACACCCAAAAATATATTCAGCATCAAGAAGAAAAGAATGCAAAGCTGTGTTTTCACTTCGTTCACATCTTCAAGTTCCCGAACGTAACGAATATCACTGAAAGGAAGCACATCAAGCAAATAGACATTGCCTATCCGGTAGAGACGGTCGGCATCTTCCATAAGCGCATCAACAAAATCATGGTCCGCATCAGGAGAAACGCGCAAGCTGACCTGGACGTAACGCACGTTGCCCAACTCATTGATAAGGGCATCACGATTCAGATTATAACCGATAAATGCCCCACCCCATTCATGTGATGTTTCAAAATGGGAACTGCGCACTGGGGCGGCAATGGCGGCAACACGTCGATAGTAACCACGATCAGGATTGGTCAAAGCAACTTCCTTGTTCAGCAAGGAACAGGCATCAGGCATATTCAGTTCAGGATATCTGTCAGTGACATTGGAAGTGACAACCAGAGTCTGATCGGAAGTAGCGGCAGCAAGTTTATCCGCATCCCCACCATCAACAGTGTGATAACGGAAAACACGATAGAAATCCGGGTCAGACCAAACCTGATGGGCAGTGACACATATAGTATCCTGTAGATAAAAATATGCTCCACTACTCCCTTCATTATATGGGAAGCAGTTTTGTGAGACAGTAACCGCCTCCACACCGGGACGGTGACGTAAACGTTCAGTTATCTCAAGCAGAGCATCCACATCATCTTCGGCTGTCAGAGCCGGATCGTATAATGCAGATTTAGGAGTCAGGCTATTGAAAGAGAGATTGTAGCAATGCTCCGTATCGAACCCCATCGGAGCGTGATAGACACGTGCAGTGACGGTAACCCAGTCAACAATATACCACAGCACTGCAAAAACCAACAGTAACTCTACGAGCAGGAAAAGATTGCTCCGCCATTCATTCTTTATTTGTGTCAGCAAGTTCTTCATATCTATCTTTGATTAATAGCGTCAGTAATATTCATCCGTGAAGCACGCCATGCAGGAATACCTGCGGAAAGCACGTTCATCAGGAGGCAGAATGCAAATGCTGCAATAAAGGCCCATGGTGACAGCAACATCCCCGGTGTCAGTGCAGTCTCACCACTCAGCGAGGCGTTCATCGAATTGCTGAAAAGGAAACCGTTCAACACAAAAGTAGCAGCGTAACTCAGTGCCAAGCCAACAATACCTGCCAGCAACGTCAACACCAGATTCTCGAAAAAGACCTGACGCATCAATTCGCCGCCCGTAGCGCCGAAAGCCTTACGTACTCCAATTTCAGCCATACGGCGACGCATGCGCGAAAGAGTCATACCGGACAGGTTAATAGCCGGAACAAGAAGCAGAATGATAATAACAATAGCATAACGCAGCATCACTCCCGAAACATCAGGTTCTGCATACCAGCGACGATAAAGATAAGCCAATTGAGTATCGGGCTGTCCACGATAAAAGACTTCGACATCTTGCAACCCGTCATTATACTTTTTACGCAATAACTCTGTTTCTTCACGAATTGCATCAAAGTCCGCAGATGAACGGGCAAGGATAATGGCATGCATAGGTCCCATTGTATCATTCTGCCAGGACATAGATTCCGCACCCGCAGCAGTATAAGGCACCCATATCTGTGCATAAGCAGCCGTAGCAAGCATAGAGACATCAGCAACCACTCCGGCAACGGTATAGTCGACATAATTCAATTGTACGGTACGCCCCACTGCATCGGTAGTACCAAACAGCCTACGAGCAGTGGTGGCATCCAGTACAGCACGCGGTAATCCGGCATCACAGTCAGCCTTGGTAAACGCTGCGCCACTCAGAAAACGAAAACTGAAAATCGTCCAGAATGATTCATCGGTTTGCACCATATCTGCCGTCGCCTTCGATCCGGAAGGAACCGAAGCACGAACCTTATCAACGCCACTTGCCAAAGTTACAGCTTCGGGCGTAGTCAATGCACGGAAACATTCGCGACCCGTACGCACGGACATGGAAGAATTAGCGGACTCATTATCTGATACACCTTTTTGTTTCACAGACATATAAGGAACATAAAGTGTACGCGAGCGATTCACTTCAGGTTCACAGTCCACGAGCCGCACCTGGAAAGTAATAACCAGTACCATAATCATGCAGATTGCCATTGCCGTACCTAACACAGACACCCAGGTAATGATAGGGTTCTCGCGCAAATGGTAGAATGCCTGAAGAAAATAGAGTCGTATCATAATATTTCGTTTTATCTTAAAACTTATTCGTCATGCAAGGCTTCAGCCGGCTGCACCTTCATTGCCTTGCGTGCCGGAATACCGATACCGATGGCAATCATCAACGCCATTAATACAAAACTAATGCCTGCACAGAACAGCAATCTATCCCATTCCAACGTCGTATCGTTACGCCATGAATTCAGTTCCATATGCGCCAGGTTCCAGTCAACGACCAGTGCAATAGGCGTAACAACCGCTAACAGCAGCAAGCCTTCACTCAGCAGACGGCTGAAGATGGCACGGTCTGTTGCCCCATGTGCTTTATGCAATGCAATCTCCGAACGGCGTTGCTGCGTACGGAACCAGAATGTTCCAAGCAGTCCGAGGAAGATGTTCAACAGCAGAAATCCCATACCCATCACATAGTTACGGATATTATTGGTCCATGCCTGCTGGAAATTGCGGCGTATATCGTGAAACGAACGAATCTCCGAAATAAAGAGGTTGCCTATGCGGAACTGGCTTTCACTGTCCTCCTTCAATTTTGTAATAAAATTATTGTCCTGCCCTTCGCGGACGCGAACACAGAGTTCCAGACCTACATAATAGAAAGACTGTTTAGCCAGAAAGCAAAACGAAGAATGAGCCTGGTCGTAGTCATGATAGCGTACATTCTGCAAGGATGCTCCCAGTTGATACGTTTTAGTCGTATCACCAAAAAGTTGGAAACGCTTGCCTACAAACTCCGTCAGCTTACGGTCGTACTTTCTATAAAGGTTGTCAGAAGCCAGAAACTCACCGCGTTCCAACATCTCCGCCAACTGTTCGGGCGTTTCACCCCGTGTACCTTGATAGCGGAAGACACGAACAAAGTCCGGCGTAACCATTCTACGGATAGTCCATCCGGGTGACTGAAGCGTATCATAACGCACCTCCCCGCTACTATTGCTTCCATTATAAGGATACGAATTTTGCGAAAGGCTGACAGCTTCCACCTCCGGACGGCGGCGTAAGCGTTCTACCAATTCAGCAATATCCGCATGTGTGTCATCCCTACTCTTATCAGGCGTATAATCGGGACTCTTCGGTGTCAGTTCACCCAATTCAATGAGATAGCAATGCTCTATGTTGAAACCTCGCGGTTCCAGGTAAGTGGCAGCACGGGTATAAAGGTAGTCCACCACATACCACATCACTACGCTCACCACCAGCAACTCCAACGCTAACCATAGGTTTGAGAGCCATTCATTCTTTATCTGTGTAAGAAGTTTCTTAGTCATTTCTTTCAGTGATTAATGTTTAGTGATGAGCGATTAATGCAGGCGTCCGCCCAATGCATTTACAATTCCTACTCTCGATGCACGCCATGCCGGAATACCGGAACTCAATAAATTCAATATGAAGCAGAACAACAATGCCCAGCCAAAGGTGGAAGCATGCAACAATATGCTAGTATTCACTGCCGGAGGGCTTAGAGTCTGACTGAACTCCTGCGCAAACAATAATGTATTACCTAAATAAGCAAATGCCACACTGAGCAATAGTCCCAGTACACCGGCCATCAGGGTCACTACAAGATTCTCGGCAATGATTTGTCCCATCAGTTCCAGCCGTGTACTGCCAAATGCACGGCGCACGCCTATTTCAGCCACGCGCTGACGAAGGCGGCTCTGCGTCATACTACTCAGATTGATGGCAGGCACTATCAGCAGGATGACAAAGATTATCAGTCTCTGCCTGCGTGCCTGGTCCACGTCCGGTTCCAGATTGGCAGCAAAGGCTATTGCACTTTTCTCTTGGTCGTAGGGGCGGTTACGATAAATCAACTCGTAACCATCGGCACCAATCAATACATTATACTCCTGTCTGCGCCGTTCCGCTTCCTCACGGATGGCATCAAAGTCGTCGCGATCACGTGCTAGGATGGTACAACTCATCATGCCCATATGCTCATCACTCCACGTATCTTTCGTTATCTCTGTCGAGGTATAAGGTACCCATACTTGTCCGTATGCGGTTGTAGCCAAGGTAGAAACATCCTTCACTACTCCTATTACCTTATAAGGTGCATGGTTCAACAGAAACTCACGTCCTTCAACATCCGTACTTTGAAACAGTTTCTTTGCCACACTTTCCGTAATAACCGCCACCGGCAGCCCAGCATCGAACGTTGCCTTATCATAAGGCTTCCCGCCGATAAACGAGAAATCGAACACACGCCAGAAAATATCATCCGTCTGCAACAGGTCGATACCTATGGAAGGTTGTCCCGGAAGGTTGACCGGAGTGGAGATTACCATACAAGTATAAATAGTTACTGCTTCGGGAGTTTTCAATATCTGAAAGCACTCGCGTGCAGTCTTCGCACTCATAGGACCGTTGCTGCTTCCGCCCCCCCAATTTTGGTTTGTAATGCTCATATAATGGGCGTGCAGGAAGCGGTCGCGGTTGCTTTCCGGTGCAAAAGGTGCCACTTTGACTTGTTGCATCATCACCACCAACATGATGAGAAAGATGGCAAGTGCCGTACCGGCTATGCTGACAGCACTGATTATCGGCTGTTGCCGTAGCTGCGCCCATGCTTGCGTAAAATATTGTTTAATCATATTATTTGCTTACAGTTTACAATGACCATTGTCACTCTCCTACTTTCAGGTTACGTGTATTCACACCACCGATACCGCCTTTTGAAATATCGGCTTGTCCGGCGCGTCCGCTCAACGTAACGCTGCCTACACCTTCCATACTGGCACGCAGACGGTCACAATTCACGTGAATATCAGCCTTGCCTACACCTTCCATTTTTACTACAAGTGAATTGCACGTCAGATCTTCCACATTTACCTTGCCTACGCCTTCTATCTCAAACTTCACATCATCCAGTTTCAGAGCTTCATTGCAGTTGAATGAACCGACACCACTGAATTTCACACTTTTTAGGTCGGGAGCAGTCAGGTAGATATTCACGCCTTTATTACGGTTGTTGTTACCATCCTTTTTATTTTTGAAACCGATGATGAGACAGTCATTCTTCACTTCCGTAGTCGTGGTGGTGACATATTCTTCCCTTCCTTCTATTTTCAGAGAATAGTTATTGCCCTGCGTGAAGTACACTGTTGCTACAGACGTCACCTCAACAGAAGAGAAAGCCTCCACTTTACGAATTTCACTAACCTGCGGGTCCTTTTCGTTAGCTGCATAAACTGTACCGGCTACTGCGGCAAATAATAAACTCAGGGTTATAAATAAAGCCTTCATAATCTTTCTCATATTAATGATTAATACCAATTTATTTCTTATTCTTCATGTAATGCCTCGGCCGGCTGTATCTTCATCGCCTGCCGTGCCGGAAACCAAATTCCAATCGTTACCATCAAAGCTACCAGCAGCCATGCCCCAAAAGAACCAAACAGAAAGCGCAGAAAACTCCACTCTACAGGCCATGTGGAAATCAGTTCCGACCGTCCGACGGTAAACTCCGCTATACCTATATTATAGCAAATAATCATTGCGGGCAACGTCACCAGTGCAAGCAGCAACAGTCCCTCGCCTGTCAGGAGGCGGAATACCTGATTCTTTGTGCTACCCATAGCCAAGCGCAAAGCTATCTCACCACGGCGGCGACGGGTACGGAACCAAAACGTTCCGATCAATCCCAGGAATACATTTACCAACAGGAAAAGCACTACAATTGCCTGACTGTTCACCTTGTCCGTATCTCCATTCATGACTTCAAATTGTAACTGCTGTTCGGTATAAGGCACGGCATCAGCCACAAACAAATCGTCTACATCCAGCCGTGGTGCAATCTCACGGATAAACTTCGCACGGTAGTCCGAGCCATCGGCAACAGCTTTCACACGAAAAACGATTTGCGCCCAATTGTCGGCAAACCGCGTTTTAATCAGGTTTTCGTCCAGACGAAAGAAAAACCACGAGGCATCGCTTCCGTAACGATAGCTACGGAAGGCTTCTATCTTTCCGCCTTGCGTAACGACCGACGTGGTATCGCCATAGTAACTCAGCGGTGTATCCAGTGAGAAGGTCGGCATTCTCTTCTTGAAACGGTCCACAGCTGCCTGGCTCAGCATCACGTTGTTCTCCCCCGCAGGAGTCTTGGCAAAGGGGCGTTGCGGGTCGTCACTCATGCGGAAGACGTCAATATATCCGCCGGTAGTCAGGATAATGCGTGCATTCACTCCGATGGTGTCCTGCGCGGCCAGTGAGTTGTCGCTGTTGTTTCCGCTCATCGGCAGGCTCCAATAACACAGGGCAGCCGCCTCAACGCTGGGTTCCTGCTCCAATTTCCGCAATGCACGCAGGTATCTGTCGGCATTCGTCAAGGTGGTGTCACTGGTGGCACCTCCTATAATTGTGTTTAGCTGGTAAACGTGGTCTATGCTATAGCCCAAAGGGCGGTAGAAAGTATACTTGAGACAGCCCAGAGAATCGCAAAGGAACCACATCACGATGAATACCAGGAAGAGTTCAGCCAACACCCATCCATTACTGCGCAGGCGCGACCAAATCATGTGTAAATTATGTAATATAAATTTCATAAGATCTCCTTTTCTTATTTATCGTTCAATGAGTCCACAATCGTGCGGCGAGTGGCAAGCCAGGCAGGCAGTCCTGCACTCAGCAGATTTATCAACAGGCAAAAGACAAAGGCCAGCACAAACACCGCCGGACTGAACAATGCACCCATACTCAGACTGAAATCGCCCGCCGTACCAATGTTATCGCTGTTGGTAAACAACCACGTACGCATGGCGTAAACAGCAAGGTAGCTGAATATCAAACCTACCACACCTCCTATCAATGTCAATACCAGATTTTCATTCAATATCTGACGGACAAGTGTACCATCCGTAGCTCCAAAAGCTTTGCGCACACCCAACTCACTGACACGTTGTTGCATGCGGCTATTACTCAGCCCGCACAGATTGAGCGAGGGTACCAGCAGGATAATGAACAAGGCAATTCCATATTGCAGATAAAGCATCGGCAAGTTGGGTCCTATATTAGACCATACGTGGTTTACGTGTGCTACAATGTTATCGGGTTGTTCCATAATATCTATCTGCCTCTGTTCCAAACCGGCATTGACGTCTTTCACCCGTTTCTCGACTCCTTGTTTGATAGCAGGGAAATCATCAGGAGTACGCGCCAATACGGCAATAGTCCTATTTCCATTATAGCTCCACCAACCGGTCACGTTCAATTCATTGGAATGGTACATGCTCCATACTTGTGCATAAGCGTCCTTAGCCGTAACCGAAACATCTTTCACAACTCCAATGATCCGTACCACCTCCCTGTTCAACAACATCTGCCGTCCCGCCGCCTCCGTCGTTCCAAATAGCTTACGGGCAACAGAAGCGGAAATAACCACTGACTGCATATCTCCTCCCCGTTCCGCCTCCGTGAAACTTCTTCCATCAAGAAACTGTAGTTTGAAGATTTTCCAGAAATCGGGATCAGTACTCATGGCATCCACTTTCAAACGGTTGTTCCCATCAGTCAGAGATACCAGCGCCACATCTGCTGTACTGAAAGCCGTACAGGCTTCCACTTCCGGAAGCGGCTGTATACACTCCTTCATAAATGCAGCCGAAGGCTTGCCAAAGTTGTTCCAATCCTTATTCTCCTTTCCCTGTACATGCATAGCAGAGAAATAAAGACAACGGCTCCGGTTCACTTCCGGTTCCAGATCAGCATATTTCGTTTGCCAGGTAATCACGATAGCCATAATCATGGTAATGGCGAAAGCCGTACCCAGTATGGATATAGTGCTCAATAACGGATTCTGCTTCAGAATCGTAAAAGCCTGACGAATCGTTTGCATCATTATATCCTTCCTTTCATTGTTTCACTATTTCATTCTTTCACTTTTCACTCTTTCATTTGTCCCGTTATTCCACTTGGCGACCGTCGAAGAAGCGTACCGTGCGACTTGTCTGTTTGGCCTGTTCTTCATTGTGGGTTACCATCACGATGGTGCGTCCGTCCTCCTTATTCAACTGATGCAGTAGTTCCATTACCTCAGCACCCATCTTAGAGTCCAAGTTACCGGTCGGCTCATCGGCGAGGATTATCTCAGGATTACCAATGATGGCACGGGCCACAGCCACGCGCTGGCACTGACCACCGGAAAGCTGTGTTGGCATGTGGCGCATACGATGGCTCAAACCCACCTTTGCCAATACCTCTTCTGCCAAACGGCGGCGTTCTTTTGCGGATACCTTTCTATATAATAAAGGAAGTTCTACATTATCGAGCACATTCAATGAGTTAATCAAGTGGAAAGACTGGAATACAAAACCCAACTTCCTGTTACGGAAAGCAGCCAGTTCCTTATCCTTCATACCATCCGTACGGGTACCGTCGATCTCAATAATACCACTTGTAGGGGCATCCAGCAAGCCTATAATATTCAGCAACGTAGATTTTCCGCAACCGGAAGGTCCCATAATACTGAGGAACTCACCTTTCTCTACTTCGAGGTTTACATTTTCCAATGCCACAGTTTCAATCTCATTCGTACGATAAATCTTGTTTATCTCAGTCAATTTAATCATAATGGTAAGTATTTAATTGTTATTAATTGATTCAATTCGCTATTTATTTGTTCTTCACACATATTAATCAAATGATATGCCAAAAAAGACACATACTCATTATCAGCCAATTAAGTTCACAAGCATGTGTCCGAAAATGAACACCCTGTTCGTTTTCAATTGTCCGCTTCTGTCTTATTCATCACGCAAAGCCTCAGCAGGCAATATCTTCGCTGCCCGGGTGACGGGTGCATAAGTACCCAATAAAGCAATTATGAGTAATACCACATAAGTCAGCAGGCTAACAATAAAGAAATGCGTATACGGCTGATTTTGCCAGTAATCGGGGTTTCCATCCATAGTAGGATTGGCAAAACCGGATGCATAGACACGGTGTATTGTCAATGGCAGGGAAACAACAAATGCCACCGTCACCAGCAGCCATGCCTCCGTGAGGAACTGATTGCAGATTCCTTTCCGGGTAGCTCCCATACTTCGCATCAGCCCGATGTCTTGCCTCCGTGCATTGCAACGTATCCAGAACGTGCCCACCATACCGAGAAACACGCACAGCAAGGCAAATCCCGCCAATGAATATTGCAGACGTAAAGTATTCGTCACCCCACTCTCATTTTCATATTGACGACGAATATCAGCGAAGCGTCCCAACTTCGTGAAATAGAAATTACCGACATTGAGTTGTGGAACCACTTCCGCCTTGAAGCGCTTCTCAAAAACAGCAACATCCACATTCTGCTTTAACCGGAAAGTGACCATATACATCCGTTGAATCCAGTTATGGTTTGGAATCTTGCCATTCACTTGTATCAATAGGTTACCCGGCTGTTCATTAATCCGATGTTTATAGTCCTGCAACACCCCCATCACCTCATGGAAAGTACTGTCGCCATATCGCACCCTCTTGCCCACTGCATCTGCAGTGCCAAAAAGCTCCTTTGCCATACGTTCGGATACAAACACTCCCTCACGGGCAGCACAGTCTTCGGGCAAAGACATGATCTGCCCACTCTTGGCATCTTTCATGCCGAATGTACAGAATACATCGCCACCCTCTGCCTGCACAAACTGGTAATACTGCGAATGCACCTTCAGTGTGTCATTGAAGTATTGTCCGCCATTCCACGAATTACAATTTGGGAAACTAGCATTAGTCACCAAGGCAAAACTTTCCACTTCGGGACAATTCTTTACCAAACGGGTAATGCGATAAAGATTTTCCTGCCTGATGGCAACACTATCTTGTGCCTTGTCAAACTTACCATGCAGTTCATCATAATAATCCATATAAAGCGCGTATGCCCGTTCTTCATCATAACCGGGGTCAAGGGCAAGATTGGAAGTCAGCACATAAATAGGATCAATTACCGTCCAGAGGAAAAAGCTCACGATGACTAATTCCACAAATATCCACCCATTTTGCCGGCGCTGATTCCATAACTGGTGTCTTATTATCTTTATCATAGCATCTTAACGTTTAGAGTTCAACGATTGAATAATGTTGCGGCGCAATGCCCATATTGCAGGAATAAGTGCAGAAATGAGGTTCAACAGCACACAAAGTCCGAATGCCGTACAGAAAACCATCGGATTAAATAGCATCTCAAACGAGAGGAAAGGAGTCTTCCCGGCATCCGTATAACTGTCGAACAGGGTCAGTATCCAATCGCTTGCCGTCAGCACTATCAGATAAGAAATTAGCAAGCCAAGCAAACCACCGATACAGGTGAGCAGAAGATTCTCCCACAACACTTGCCTTATGAGGCTTCCGTTGGTAGCACCGTATGTTTTGCGTACTCCCAACTCGGAAAGGCGTTCGTCCATGCGCGAAGACATCATGCCGCTCAGGTTCATGGCAGGGATGAAAAGCAGAGCAAGCAACATATAAAGATATCCCCTCAACTCGGATGCCAGGTCAGGGGCTCCGCAAGAATTTACACGGAATGTGCTGGCCCAGTAGTCATCGGGTTGTCCCATAAGGTCATTCATATATTTAGGAGCAGCAAGATTAAATTTCCGAAAAACCTCACGCACTTCTTCCTTCAAAGCTTCTTTGTCGGTAGCAGTGGGAGCCGTCATATATATATCCGCACTACCAACCAACTTTTCGGAATTGTCCGACTTAATCCAAGAGTTAAGCGTTATTGGCATCCATAAATCTCCCACGGTAGAAGGCGTAGCAGCAGAAACATCCTCTACCACACCGCAAACCCGGTATTCCTGCGCATCCATCTTAAAGCGTCTGCCCACCACATCATCTGCAGCAAACAGCCTCCTTGCCAGACTTACCGGAACTACCACTTCCCTGCGTTTCGCATCAATATCCGCTTGTGTGAAAGGCTTTCCATACAGAAAACGAAAGGTAAAGACCTGCCAAAATCCTGCATCGGCATAAAGCGGAGTAATGCCAATAGGCTCATTATTGTCAGGAACTTCCACGTAATATTCTCGATAGCTGCCTGACGCGGCACCGATAGCGTCCAAGTGCGGCAATTCTTGTAACATTTTCACCACATCGTAACTGACGCTGGAGCAGTTCCAACTCTTATCATCATCCTTAGGATAAGATTTCATCATTTTCAATACGATCATCCGGTTGCGATTATATTCGGGATATATAGGCGCAAACTTCACATAAAAGATAATGAACATTGTCATGACAAGAGCTATTGAAAGCCCTGTACCCACCACATAGATGCCGGTAAAGAGACGATGCTGCTTTATCAGCGTCCAAGCTTGTTTCAGATAAAGTTTAATCATAATATTGTGTTTTATTTATTCGTCACGTAATGCCTCTGTCGGTGGGATACGGCTAATCTTACGGGCAGGAATATAAATCCCGACCAATACCACCGCCAACAGGATAAAGAAAACGATGAATGACACGATGAGGAAATGCTGCGTGAAATCCGTGATCCAACATTCATCAATAATCAAACTCCAGTAGTTACCTCTCTCCAGTCCTTCTTTGACAGCATATTGCAAATAAAGCAAACAGCCTGTCAATACAGCTACAAACGTCAGCACTGTTCCTTCACCCATCAACAAGCGGACAATATATCCCGGCGTACCGCCAAAGGAAAGCATAACTCCCACTTCTTCGCGACGAGTGCGTGTCTGTAACCAGAAAGTACCGATAACACCTAAGCAAAGATTAATTAAAAAGAATGCCGCCATTGCCAGATTACGACGATACATCGGCGTAACATCATAAGACTCATTTTTCGTTATCAATGCTTCATAAGACCGAACGTTACGGGCAAAAAGATTACCGGCCCGCAACTCTTTCACCATCCACGGTTGAAAATCATGCAAGAAACGCTTCATACTCACATTCTCTTTCAGACGAAGTAATATCCGCATATCATCATCGGAAGCATCTTCCATATCGATAGATATCAAAGGACGAAAAATGACAGGAGCCGGACGGGAATCGCTGGTTGCCTTAAAGTTTCCCACTACACCGATAACCGGTGAATAAATTGTATCGTTCCCCTCTTTTGACCAACAACGCTTATTACCCGCATTTTTAGTATGGAACAAATGTTCAGCCGTATTTTCAGTCATTACGATGTCATCTTCCGTATAGTCATAATCCGATAATTCCGCAGGTGTTCTGCCTTGTCCGGAGCGAAAGCCATAAGTTTCGAAGAAATTCGTATGAGGTATAAATTCCATGATCATTACCGGCAAATCCAAAGTATCACCTTCCGCACGAATAGATGTATTGGCATTCCCCGTAGAATTGGGATAAGCGAAACCCAATACCGGAGCAGCTGATTCTATGCCGGGATAGTCCTTTACCAATCGGGTCAGATTGAAGTAAGATTTCATAATCATGGCCGAATCCTCAGCCTCTTCATCATAACCGGGCGCTTGTGGCTGCAAGGTGCTGAGAGTAACAAGACAAAGGCGGTCGGTATCATAACCTAAAGGAATACTACGGTCATACGTCATCACGATAACCGGATCAAGGATAATCCACGTAACAATACTGACCAGAATCAATTCCGCCAGTAACCAGACATTACGGCGACGGCGTGCCCACAGGTTCTTTAATATAAGTTTCAGCATAGTCTTTATCTTTTTTCATTCAATGAATACACAATCGGCTTCCGTAATGCATACCATGCCGGAATCAATGCTGATAATAAATTCAGCAAGATACAGAACAAAAGAGCAACAGCAAATACTATCGGAGCAAACAGCACCTCACCGGAAACCAGCACATTCACTCCTTCCGGAACCGGTTCGGCCCAATCTTCCAATATCATAAATACCCACTCACGACAAGTATACAGGGCGAACCACGCCAACAATAATCCCAATACACCACCCAACAATGTCAATAAGAGGTTCTCCCACATCACTTGTGAAAGTAATCCGCCACGGTCGGCACCGAATGACTTACGCACTCCCATCTCCGACAAGCGGCTTTCCATACGGCTCGCTATCATTCCGCTCAAATTCAAGGCAGGAACCAGCAGGAGCACCAGCAATATTAAAAGGAGATAACGTATCTGTGCCCATGCACCTGTAGTCATACTAGGATAAGGTTTAAACAATCGCTGCAAATGGGAAGTAGGTTGTTCCCAAAGATTCACCTGCCATTCATCCGCATGCAACAGATTTTCCTTACGGACAATTTCCTGAATTTCGGCACGCAACGCTTCGGCTTGCGCATCGTCCTTTACAAGAAAAGTAACACCAAATGCACCTAAATAAGGTATTCCATAATTGGAGTCACGATATTTAGGAATTACACTATAAGGAATATAGACTTGAGCGTATGAATCCGAAGTCAGGTAACTTGCACTACGCACAACACCACAAACGCGATAATTGACATAATCCAAACTGAACGAGCGCCCCACTACGCCTTCAGTCGTACCAAACAAACGACGGGACAGCTCTTGTGTTATAACAGCCGTGCAGATACCGCTTTCAAGGTCGGATGCAGTAAAAGGCTTACCTTCCGAAAAATAAAATGGATAAATGCGAAAGAAATTCGGGTCAACCAGCTTTAATTTTACAGTGAAATCCCCGCTGCGATCAGACGGTTGAATATAATTGTTATCTGCACTGTTATACATGAAACCTGAAACAACCTCAGCATTCTTCAACGGATAAAACCACTCTTGCAATGCCTGATAGGAAACAGCCCATTGAAAAGTCTGTTTATTCTGCTCCGTTCCTTTTTGAAATCTTGCTGAAGTCAGATAAAGTGTTTGCATGCGATTCAACTCCGGATAGACCGGGGCCACTTTGACATAGTAAATCACAGCCACAATCATAGTCATAGCAATAGCCAGACCTGTACCAACGATATAAAGGGTACTGAAAAGCGGATTCTGCTTCAACAAGACCCACGCCTGCTTCCAATAGATTTTTATCATCCCTGAATATATTACGTTTGTTTATTCGTGATGCAATGCTTCAGCCGGTTGCTCTTTCATAATCCAGCGTGCCGGCACTGCAATGCCCAACATAATCATCGCTGCCAAAATTCCCAATGAAATAGCAAATTCTACAATCCAGCGACCTGCCGTATAAGGAACTTCCGCACTCAGTAAATCCATATGGCGAAAGTTAAGTACAATAATAACTATAGGAACCAAAGCCAGCAACAGAATCAATAAGCCCTCCGCATTGAGCCAAGATACAACCCTTCCCTTTGATGCGCCGACCGCCATACGCAATCCCGTTTCCGAACGGCGTGCCTGCGTACGCATCCAGAAAGTCCCGGTAACGCCGAAAAATACATTCAACAATAGGAAGGCTACAATGAGTTGTACCATTTGCCAGTCCGTTACTACATAATCTATACGGTCGGCACGCATCTCTTCAAACCCTGTTACGGCATTTACATAGATATTGCCGGACGTCAACCGTTCACCCAAAGAGGCAAGCCATTCTTCCATCTCAGCCTGTGTCATATCACGCTTCATGCGTAGAGAATATTCCAATGAAGAAGGACGATACCACTCGAAAAGCTCCTCCATCGTAGAACCGGAAGCTTTGATATAAAACGTGGGAGTAGCCGATTCAAAATCATTCTCACGAATAGTGGGTGCAACAGCCAGTACAGGTGCATCATTCAGTTCCCCGGTATTCACCAACCGGCCGCGTGGCTCCTTCTCGCCAAAAAACTTTTGCGCTACCTTCTCTGTTAGGATAACCTCATCCTTTGCCGGATTTTCCAGCTCGCGGATATGCTTTCCGTTCACGTCATGTATGCCGAAAACTTCAAAGAAACCAGCATCACCCAGTTGGCGGTGTAAAGATTCGGAATAAGCATTGATGCTATCCGCTCCTGCCGGTTCGACATTCGTCCACGAATTGCCCTGACTGTATGGGCAACTGTAAAAGCTACACCCCACAGCTTCCACCTCACCGGTATTCATCAACCGCCGGGTCAGTTCCGTGATGCGTTCCCAACATTTGGCTCCACGCTCATCCTCGCCTGTATAACCTTCGTTACCGGGTTCCGTTTCCTCCAGATGAAGCCGCCAGCAACGATCGATGTCATAACCTAAAGGCTCATTATAAAGAGTATATTTGCTGTAACCGGCATCCGTAATCATAAAGATAGCCAGCAGAACCAATGCCAGTTCGGCAAATATCCAGCCATTCTGTTTGCGCTGGTTCCATATCAGGGTGATGAGATGACGTATCATAGGTTATTCTTGATTATTCAACGATTTAACAATGTTATACTTTCCGGCACGCCAGGCAGGAATACCGGCACACAGCAGGTTCAGCAGGAAGATGAAAAGCAAAGTTACCAGAAACGTTTCCGGACGTACTAGCATCTCTACATTGAATTCCGTACCCGATGGGAAAAAGATGTCGCGCGTCAGCAACAATACACCAATGGAGAGCACCAATCCGAATATGCCGCCAATAAAAGTGATAATGAGATTTTCATTGATAACCTGACGGAAAACATTACCCGCAGTTGCTCCAAATGCTTTGCGGACTCCTATCTCTGCACGCCGCTTACGAAAGTTAGTCAGCGTTATACCAATCATGTTGAGCGCCGGAAGCAATAACAGGAAAAATACGAAACTGCCTTGCCGCAAAAACCAATTGCCATAGGGGATATCATTAACAAAACCATTATTATTGGTAACCACCAGGTCCAGATTACTCATCGGCCCGTTAAAGAAGCTGACGCCATATTCCGACGTATTCGCATTCAATTGTTTTGCGGCCTTTTCCACTTCCGCACGAATAGCAGTAAAATCATCGGTACTATGTGCCAGCATCACAATATTAAAAGACCCTACCAGTGCCTCATAAGCATTGGCAGCCGTTTCTGTGCCGGCACTGGAATTATAAGGCAACCATACATCCGAATAAGCATAACGAGCAGTGCGGGGCACATTCTTCACAACACCGCATACCGTATATTCTGTACGATTGATAAGTAGCCGTTGACCCTGCGCCTCTGTTTTCCCAAAAAGTCGGCGTGCCAGTTTCTCACTGATAACTGCTTTGCGGATGCCGCTTTCATTGTCTTCATAGGTAAAAGGAGTACCATCTAAAAATGTATAATCGAATATTTTCCAGAAGCGGTCGTCTGTATAAGTAGCCCGATATTTGGTAAAGGTACGCTTAGCAATCGAACTGACGGACACTGTGTTACGAGCATAACCACTCACCTCCTGCGGAGTCTTCAGATTATAGAAAAGCTCGCGTACCACCCGTTTTCCCATTCCGCCATTGTTCCAGTTTCCATCATTACTCTTCATGAAAGCACGGGTTGCAATGATGTGCAACATCCGTCCGCGCTCCGTCTCCGGTGCATATTCAGCCAGACGCACCTGTATCACAAGAATAATCATCATTACAGCGGTAATGGCCAATGCCGTTCCTGCAATAGAAAGCCCGCTAACCAGCGGATTTTCTTTCAGCAGGCTCCACGCTTGCTTTAAATATATCCTTAACATATCTTTCTTATTTTCAATTACTCCGAAAGGCACTTGTCACTTGTAGCCCGTAGCTCGTAGCTAATTCAACTTCAGCTTATTCTTATTTTTATACTGGCTCATGTCGCTCACTACCACCTGGTCACCCGGCTGCAAGCCACTGATAACTTCCACAAATTCAAAGTTGCTATCACCCAGTTGTACTTTACGTTTCACGATTTCTTTATCAGAGTCACGCACAAAGAGGTCATACTCGCCACGTCCTACATAATAAGAAGCATTGGCAATACGCATCACATCTTCTTTCACGGCATTCATCACATATACATCTGTCTTCAATCCCGAACGCAAACGACGGTTATTATCCTCATTCAGTTGTACAGTGAAAGAAATCACTCCGTTCTTTGACAACGGCGTCACACTGCTCACCGTACCTTCCAGTTTATCACTGCCAATCTTCACAATTGCCTTGCCACCGGCGGCCACACGGTCACCATACGTATCTGCTATTTCACCTTCCACCTTGAAATGGCTAAGATCAGAAATCACGGCAAGCTGGCTTCCCTGAGAAACCTGTGCACCGATCTGGTTATTAATATAGGTAAGGATAGCTTTGCGCGGAGAACGAACCTGTGCATCATCCAGCGTTC
Organism: Bacteroides sp. Phil13; assembly: GCF_001940965.1. Lineage (NCBI taxonomy): Bacteria > Pseudomonadati > Bacteroidota > Bacteroidia > Bacteroidales > Bacteroidaceae > Bacteroides > Bacteroides sp. Phil13. The sequence goes on from NZ_MSHA01000062.1 coordinate 41,470, forward strand.
GCTTCATCTCAGCAAGGCCTTTGCGGAAGATGCTAAAATCCAACTCCTGAACTTTATATTCGGCAGCAAGCACTTCTTTCTCATTATCATATTGTTGTTTCAGCTGTTCGTATTCCAACTGGGCTACGTTATAGCTAAGTTCTGCCTGGCGCACTTTATCCGTAGTTCCCGAACCCAGGCTATCAAGATATTGCTCATTACGCAACTCCACTTTCTTGCGATTCAACTGCATGGCGGAAACCTTAATCTTCATAGACAGGTCGTTCAGTTTTGTCTGATTGTTCACGCGCAACTGATCCAATTTGTAGCTACGCATCTGCTCTTCGTCTAACAATTTTTTATAGTCTGTCTCTACACTCTGCAAGTCAAGTTTCAAGATCGGCGTACCTACATCCACACTATCGCCACCTTTCTTATATATCTCGACGATACGGGTATTGATAGGAGAATTGATAATCTCTTCGAAAGCCGGCACCACTTTTCCGGATGCACTTACACTGACTTCAATCGTGCCTTTATCTACTGTGGAAAGTACCAGGTCTTTTGTTTTCACTCCCGTACGCATCAATGAAATGAGTACGCTGATAACGACTATACTTGCCACGCCGATGCCTCCGTAACGGATAATTTTCTTGTTGCGTTCTTTGTTACGCACTGCTTTTGGTATTTCTCTGTCCATGTTGAATATTGAGTTATTTATTATTTTATCAGTTTTCAGCCTTCGCCCGCTTTCAAAAACGAACAGGCATATTATTCACATTATTTATATATACTAAATGCGTGCCAAAAACGTAAATAGCTGAAAACAAGAAGATAGAGAAAAAAGAAGGGTGTCCGATATCGAACACCCTGTACATTTTCGGATAAATCAATAAGCCTTTGAATGGCAACGAAGCAAGCTAATTTCAAAGATACTAAAAGCTAATTTCGAAGATACTAGAAACTAATATCGGAGTGCCTACAAACTAATATCACGGATACTAAAAACTATTCTTACCACAAATATTTTTCTTTCTTACAACATATATAAAAGTATCATACAATAATTATATAAGTTTCTTACAACAGATATTGTAAGAATAATAATTAGGAAATTAATTATTAGTTGGATGCGGTACGGAGATTAGTTAAATGCGGTGCGGAGATTAATAATTAGTGGAATAGAATCTAATCCGTAGCAAGTAGATTCTATTCCACTTTTATGCCAATCAGAAATGCCTGTTATCTCAGCCTCAACCTATCTCCCACTTCAGGAATATATTCATCATCTTTCCGGTTCATCTTATACAGGTTCTTCAACCGTATACCGTACTTTTGCGAAATGGTATGCATGGAGTCGCCATCTTTCACGATGTAAACCGTATACCGCTTAGAGGCTTTCTTTTTCTTGCCTTTCAGATAAATGATATCACCCGCCTCCAACGTATAATCCTTATGCAGGTCATTGTACTTCACAAGCTTCTTCCAACTGATATCGAACTCCTTGCCCAATAAGCGGAAAGTATCGCCGTCACGAGCTACGACATAGGCTATATCATTAGCTATATATACCTGATGCGGATTAGCCAGCCAGGGTTTCTTCTTCAGTTCTTTCTCCCAATTACGGTTTTCACGATTACTCATACCGCGACTGTCATACTTATAAAGTTCATAATCCTCTATAATCGTTATCAGACGGTTCGCATAAGAGGGATCAGTAGCATATCCGGCTTTCTTCAAACCACGTGCCCAACCTTTATAGTCCGTAACCTTCAAATCGAACAGGAATGCATAACGTGCACCCCGCTTCAGAAAAGCAGAATGATCTTCATAAGAATCTCTGGGATTACTGTAAGCCCGAAAACATTCATTGCGGGCATCGTCATCATGACGCACTGTGCGTCCACGCCAGTTACTACCGCACTTAATACCGAAATGGTTATTACTTTTGCGTGCCAATGCACTTTGTCCGGCACCACTTTCAAGAAGTCCCTGAGCCAGAGTAATACTGGCAGGTATCTTGTGTTCCTTCATTTGTTGTACGGCAAGCGGAGCATACTTCTCTATATATTCCACGTAACGGGCATTCTTGCGCTGCGCCTGAGCGGCAACGGTACAAACCAGAAGTGCCAGGATTGCAGTGAGTCTGATAGCGTTCATTCTATTCATAGCAATATAAGTTGAGGTACAAAAATCTTAAAAAGAATTGGAATTACCAATCTCTTTTCTAACTTTGTAACATTAATTACAATATACATCACTGCCTTATGAAAGATTTGACCTTACAAATTGACATTAAAATATACGATTATAGTGAATTAAGTGATGCCGACCGCCAACTCATAGATTCAGCGCGTGAGGCTACCCAACGTAGCTATGCCCCTTATTCACACTTTTCAGTAGGCGCCGCTGCCCGATTGGCAGACGGTACGGTTGTCACAGGTACCAATCAGGAGAATGCCGCTTACCCGTCGGGGCTTTGTGCCGAACGTACCACTTTATTTTATGCAAACTCCCAATATCCCGATCAGGCAGTAGAAACTCTTGCCATTGCCGCACGCAATGAACGGGATTTCCTGGATGCTCCGATTCCCCCTTGTGGTGCATGCCGCCAGGTAATGCTTGAAACGGAAAAACGCTTCAAGCACCCCATGCGCATTTTACTTTTCGGGAAAAAGGGTATCTATGAGATGAAGAATGTAGGTGCTTTGCTACCTCTGTCATTCGATGCATCTTCCATGGAGTAATCCTTTTGATTTTTGGGGTTTATTTCCCTATCCATTTACTGACCATCCTGCGTAACTCGAGTGGCGAAACAGGTTTGGTCAAAAAGTCATTGCAACCCACATTGAGTGCCAATGCCCTATCATCGTCGTAAGCAAATGCCGTAAGGGCAATGATGGGCACCCGGGCACCGCCTTCCCTTAACATAACCACCGCATCTATTCCATTCATACCCGGCATCTTCATATCCATAAATATAAGATCAGGAGATTGAGTATTGAAAAGTTCTACAGCCTCATTACCATCATGTGCTCTCAGCAGACGATAATCCTTCCTAAGAAGTGCCTCAATCAGTAAATAGTTGCTGTCTACGTCCTCGGCCACCAGAATCAGAGGTTTATAATTTCTTGAAATGATCTTTATAACCTGGTCACCATCCTTTGTTACAACCTCCGAATCCGATGAGGCATCAAGCATATATGGATGTGTGAACCAGAAACACGAACCTTCTCCCACACGGGAGTCTACTCCAATCTCACCTCCCATTCGCTCTACCAAACTCTGGCATATAGACAATCCAAGACCAGCACCTTGCGAAAATGAGTCGAGTTTTACAAAACGATTGAAAATCTCATGCTGCTGTTCAGCAGGAATACCCTTACCGGTATCCGTCACACAGAAACGCACCTGAGTGTCATTTTCCAATCTATAGGAAAGAGTAACCGATCCCTTGATCGTAAATTTCAAGGCATTCGTTACGAAATTAGAGAGTACTTGCATGATTCGGTTCTTGTCGGCATCAATCATTATCTGTGGCGAGCTTTCGTCAAAACGCAGTACAACCGCTTCCTCATGTTTTTTGTGTGAACAAGTAGAAATTACTTCACGACAAAGTCGGGGCAAATCCACCCTTGTTATAATGAGTTCCACCGTACCGGCCTCTATTTTAGAAATATCCAATATGTCAGAAATAAGGTTGAGCAACAGCTCGTTGTTCTCCTCTACTAAAGACATATACGATTCACGCTCATCATCATCGGCTTCGGCAAGCAAGCTTGAGAAGCCCACAATAGCATTCAGAGGAGTACGTATTTCGTGGCTCATATTAGCAAGGAATGCCGATTTTAGCCTATCTGATTCTTCTGCTTTTTCCTTAGCCTGAATCAACTCCAATTCTACCTGCTTACGGGTGGTGATATCAGTAGCCAATTCCATGATTGCCCATCGTCCGTCGAGCCACTTAATCGCCATACTCTGAATGGTATACCAGCGTTCGGTAACGGGATTGTAGTCTTCCCAGAAATGAACACCTGTGAACTTACGGTTGGCATCAAGCAACTGTGGTTTCGGGCAATGCGCACACAAACCGTTCAATCCTGCATTCAGCATTTTCCAGCATTCAGCATTTTCCGAAACCTGTCCGGCTTCTTCGCGGAAAGGTTTGTTTGCAAAGAGTACCTTCTGTGTATCATAATCGCAAACAAAAATATTGGCATTGATGTTATCCAATACTTTTTGCATAGTTCGTTGAGACAATTGCAGAGACGTTTCTACCTGCCAGCGTTTTGTAGCAGTGGATACAATTTGCGATATTTGACTCATTAACTCCACGTCCTTTTCATCCCACTGCTTATTCCAGCAGAAGTTAAATGACAGGAAACCGAAATGCACCCCTAACTGCGACAGAGGAAAAACGGCTATAGCTTTTACGCCTTGTACCTCGAGCATCTGGGTAATAAAGGGGTCGAGCGAATAGATATCGGACGTACAGATGATATGATTCTTTTCGAGCATATCAAACCACGGCTTTCCCGCTTCAATGGTCATACTCCGCAGGTAATCTATGGCCGGCTCAATACCATCGTTGCACCATTCGTTGGTGCATCCGTATGTGACCCCGTCAAGATGGTTTTCCCATGTTGCCAATCGGTCAACACCGGTATAACGGCCTATTTCAGCAAGTGCCATATTCATGGCTGTAGGTATGTCCGGTTCCAGTTGTAATATTTGCAACACTTTTATGAATAATGCCTGCCGCCGGTTGGTTGCTTCCAGATTCTCTTGAATGGCAATCAGGTCCTTAGATTTTTCTTCGACCATTTGTTCGAGCCGGTTACGGTACTGTTCCAGTTCCATGCCGACTCCTTCTTGTTCGGAATCAGTAGATTTCATACGAGATTTATTGAGATAATTAAATATAATGATTAATTGTTCTCTGCCGAGATACACCTTATATTTTGCAAATATATAGTTTTATTTGGCAAATATATGGTTTTATTCTACAATTTAAGAAAATCTTCTTAAAAACGGTATTTTACTTAAAAGGCTAATAATCGAAGGCTTATCGAAACACTCAGAATATCCCCCTTTTGATAGTAATATTGCAATATCCAAAAGAAATACCTATCTTTGCACCCACTAACTAAAAATTACTACGATGAGAATTTCCAAGTAAAGACAAACATTTCGGTAAACATCACTTTTTACATGCTTTATAATTCAGAACGCTGAGCATCACAAACGTGAATGTTTAGCCAATACTGTGTTTGTCTTTCCCCTCCACAATCGAGATTTTATTGTATCCAAAGCACTTTTTGGTACAGTGTATTCACCTCTTTAAACACAGTATTTACCATGAGTATTATTATCAGAGATCTTAGTTATGTCCATTCCGACAAAGAAGTCTTATTCCAACATTTGAACCTTGTTATCAACCCGGGAGATAAAATGGCGCTAACCGGAAACAACGGTTGCGGAAAATCCACTTTAATGCGGATTATTGCAGGTGATTTATCTGCTACAACCGGAACGGTCAGCCACCCGGAACATCTCTATTATGTGCCTCAACATTTCGGGCAATATGATGACCGAACCATTGCACAGGCTTTAAGAATAGATGGCAAACTGGAAGCCTTGCATGCCATCCTGAACGGAGATGTATCCGAAAAGCATTTTGCCACACTGAATGATGACTGGAATATTGAAGAACGTGCCCAAGCTGCCCTGTCGGCCTGGGGAATGGATGACATTCCCCTCTCCCGTCTGATGGACGGATTAAGCGGGGGAGAAAAAACGCGTATCTTCCTCGCCGGCATGGAATTACATTCACCTGTCGCTATTCTGCTGGATGAGCCAACAAACCATCTGGACGCAATGGGGCGACAACGGTTATATGACTTTGTACGGCGCACTCCGGCCATTGTACTCGTCATCAGCCATGACCGCGCCTTACTAAACCGGTTACCTGCCATTTGTGAATTATCCTCTAACGGACTAACTTTCTATGGCGGCAATTACGATTTCTATAAGGAGCAAAAGGGAATCCAACTGAATACCCTGCAAGAGCAACTGGAAGAAAAACAAAAAGCCCTGCGGCTTGCCCGGAAAACTGCCCGTGAATTGGCGGAACAAAAGGCAAAACAGAATGTACGGGGCGAAAAGGCCGCCATCAAGAAAGGCATTCCCCGCATTATGATGGGTGCCATGAAAAACAGAGCAGAAGTAAGTACCAATAAACTAAAAAGTGTACATACCGAGAAAACAGAAAAGCTACAGCAGGATATGCAAAACATAAAAAGTACTCTTCCCCTTGCAGAGAAACTAAAAACAAACTTCAATGCCTCCACTCTGCACGAAGGTAAGATATTGGCTACTGCAAAAGAAATGAACTTTCAATATCCGGATGTTCCCCACCCCATGTGGACAACACCGTTAAGCTTTCAGTTACGGAGTGGCGACCGCTTCTATATTGAAGGCAATAACGGCAGTGGTAAAACTACATTGCTAAAGCTGATTTGCGGCGAACTCGCTGCCGTCAACGGAACACTCGACCGCATTGATTTCAGCACTGTTTATCTGGATCAGGAATACTCTCTTATCCATAATGAATATAGCATTCTGGAACAGGCGGACCATTTCAACCGTCGTCATCTACCGGAGCATGAACTGAAAACGATATTGAACCGTTACCTTTTTCCAGTAGCTACATGGAACAAGCCTTGCAAATTGCTTAGTGGTGGAGAAAAGATGCGTCTCTCCTTTTGTTGTCTGATGATTGCAGATAATACCCCCGATGTTTTCATACTGGACGAACCGACCAATAATCTGGATATTGAAAGCATCGAGATTATTACGGCAACCATCCGGGACTATACAGGAACGGTGATTGCCATATCACATGATAAGGAATTCCTGAAAGAAATAAACTGTAAATCATGGGTTAAGTTAGAAAGATAGTAAGTATAGAAAAAGCAGAGCAAGCTTTAGCTGCTATTTCCGAGTTTCGTCTACAAACCCATCCGGTTCGTCTCAAATAAAAAAGTAACGCATAGCAGAGACCTATCTTTGTCGCATTAAACAAAAAACGATAAAGATGGATAAAACTAAAGTATTAGTAATAGCCGCATTACTAATTTCAATTTGCTCTTTCGGAAAGGAAGTATCTAATATCCCCGGACAAGCATCAGTCGATGATGAGAATATCCCACAAAGTAGTGGGCGCCCTGTACAAACACTACGAGGAGTGGTTAATGACCGGGCGTCGGGGCATCCTATCCCTTATGCAACGATACAGTTGACGGACATTCCGGGTTTAGGGATGATGTGCGATAGTCTCGGACGTTTCGCACTTCCCAAAGTTCCGGTAGGCCGCCATTCCGTGCAAGCTTCGTTTATGGGATACGAGCCGGCAACCGTACGGGAGATTCTGGTGACTTCCGCTAAAGAAGTTTATCTGGAAATAGCTTTGCAGGAAAGCGTAAACGAACTGAGCGAAGTAGTGGTGCATGCACACAACCGGAACGAAGCAATGAATAAAATGGCTGTCGCAGGAGCACGTATGCTCAGCGTAGAGGAAGCAAGCCGCTATGCAGGCGGATTTGATGATCCGGCCCGACTGGTTGCCTCATTTGCCGGAGTAACGCCAAGCGTTTCCAATAATGGTATATCCATCCACGGCAATGCACCGCATTTATTGCAGTGGCGACTGGAAGATGTGGAAATTCCAAACCCAAACCATTTTGCAGATATCGCCACTTTGGGAGGTGGAATTCTGTCCTCACTCAGTGCACAGGTTTTAGGAAACTCCGACTTCTTCACGGGTGCTTTTCCGGCAGAATACGGCAATGCCGTTTCCGGTGTCTTCGACATGAAGCTACGCAACGGGAACAACCAACGAAATGAAAATACATTCCAGGTAGGCATCATGGGAATAGATTTCGCTTCCGAAGGTCCGTTAAGCAAGAAACATAAAGCCTCATATATCTTCAATTACCGCTACTCCACTACGGGACTACTGAACGTTGACTTAGGTGGAAAGATGGACTATCAGGACCTGAACTTCAAACTAAACTTCCCCACCCGCCATGCAGGTACCTTTGCCGTATGGGGTACTGCATTGCTTGACAAATACAAAAGTTCACTCGAAGAGAATCCGGATAAATGGGATTACCTGGAAGATGCCGGACAGGGGCGTTCCACCCAGTACATGGCAGCCGGAGGTGTTACCCATCGCTACTTCTTTAATGAGAACACCTTACTGAAAACCACACTTGCCGGAACTTATTCCGACCAAGAGGCCATTCAAACCACTTACGACAGAGAATTTAATTCTTCACCTTACATCGAACAGAACAGCAGTAACACGAACCTGATACTGACTTCGTCACTGAACCGGAAAGTAAGCAACCGTTTTACCAACAAAACCGGATTCACCTTTACACAAATGTTCTACAATATGAATTTCGAGCTTGCTCCATTCATCGATCAACCGTTGGAAACAATCTCAAAAGGAGATGGAAACACCAGCCTGATTTCAGCCTACAACAGCTCTGCATGGGGAATAAACGACAAAATAAGCCTGAACTTCGGATTGCACGGCCAACTGCTCACGCTAAATAACCGCTGGACCCTTGAACCCCGCACCAGCCTGAAATGGCAAACCAATGCCCGAACTTCCTTTGCTTTGGCTTACGGTATGTACAGCCGTATGGAAAAGATGGACGTTTACTTCGTAAAGACGCAAAGCACCGGTGACCGGTCAGTAAACAAAAACCTCGATTTTACCAAAGCACACCATCTGATGCTTTCATTCGCCTATAAGGTTTCAGAAAATATAAGCTTGAAAGTGGAACCTTACATTCAGTTTCTATACGATGTACCCGTCATGCGCGACAGCTCCTTTTCGGTACTTAACCGAGATGAATTCTTCGTGGAAAACGCTTTAGTGAACAAAGGCCGAGGACGCAACTTCGGTGTAGACTTCACTTGGGAACGGGCACTGAACAAAGGACTCTATTATATGATAACCGCTTCCCTGTTCGATTCCCGTTATTGCGGTGGCGATGGTATCTGGCACAACACACGCTTCAACCGGAAATATGTATTGAACGGACTGATCGGTAAAGAGTGGATGCTGGGACGCAACAAACAAAACATTCTCAGTGTCAACCTGAAGCTTACCCTGCAAGGTGGAGAACGCTATGCTCCGATAGATGTGGAAGCAACGATAGCCCACCCCGACAAAGAAGTGCAGTATGATGAAACGCGGGCATATTCCATTCAACGCTCTCCGATGCTGATTGGCAATTATACGGTAAGCTACCGCATCAATAAACGCCGTGTATCTCATGAATTCTCCGTGAAAGGCCTCAACTTTACAGGCAGCAAAGAGTTCATTCAGCACCTCTATAACATAAAAACAGGAAAGATAGAGGCAAGTGAACAGAAAACCGGTCTGACCAATATCAGCTACAAAATAGAGTTTTAATTCAGGATAATCCAGTGTTTTATATGAATTTATTCTATCTTCGTCACCTCAAATGAGAGATACTCCCATGAAAGTAATACCAATTATAGGCAATGATGATTCTTTTCTATACCGCTTCCTCGTCAGCTCACGCTTCCGGGTAGCCAGACATACCACTGTCGTCGTGGCACTGTTTGTCATAGCCTGTAATCTGGTATTATTCAGCTGTCAGGGTTATATAGAGATGTTGGGAAAGTGGATCTATCTTCTCATCTTCAACATGTTTCTGCTCTACGGTGGCATTTTTTATTTCAATTTGCTCTATCTGGTGCCCCGTTACTTGCTCAAACAAAGATATCTGACGTATATTCTTTCCCTATCAGGTGCTTTAATCATAGTTTTTATTTTTCAAGCTACACAGGAGTATATTGTATCCGATATCTTCTCTGTACCTAATATTTACGTGGGATATTCTAAGGTGGCATTTGTTATGGATTATCTTTCCTCTTTCCCATTAACCCTTCTCAGCATCATGGGCGGCGGTATGACTGTCTTGTTGCGGCTCTGGATACTGGAAAACCAACGGGTGATGCAACTAGAAAAAATCAGGTTACAGTCCGAAATAGAACATCTGAAAGAACAAATTAGCCCCTCCATGTTATTCCGGGTACTCCACTATTCAGGAGAACAGGCACTGGTAAATCCGGGAAAAGCGTCGGAAATGTTAATGAAACTGAGCCAGATACTCCGTTATCAGTTGTATGACTGTAACCGGGAGAAAGTGCTGCTAAATACGGAAATCAAATTCCTTTCCAATTATCTGGAACTGGAACAACTTGTTTCGAATAAATTTGATTTCCACATGAGTGCCTCGGGAGAGACAGGGCGTACATTTGTATTCCCATTGCTCTTTATACCTTTTATCCAGTACACAGTAAAGCAAATAGAAATTCAGGAAGAACAATCCGCATCCATTGAAATTCATTTGCAAGCGGAAGATGAGACCATTCTGTTCAACTGTCAGGTATCCATGCCTTGCCTGGAACCGGAGCAGGAATTGAATAAAATCCGACAACGCCTCGATTTGCAATACGGTGAGAATTACCGGTTGGAATTAACCGGCCAGAACATCCAGCTTGAATTGAAAGGAGGTGGAAAATGATTAATAACCGTTTTACCAGTTTCCTGCTTGCTCCACGTTACCGTACGGCAAGACATTTGTTTCTGCAATTCGTAGTGTTTATGATTACAGTGAACATACTCTGGAATGTCCCCATGCGTCCCCTCAGTTTCCCTCAAAGGTTATTGGGATGGGCCATCTATTTCATTTCCATTGATGCAGTTTTCTATATCAATCTTTACTGGCTATTCCCTCGCTTCCTGCTGAAAAACCGCCTGTTGATATATGCGCTCGGTGTGTCCGGAGTAAGTCTGATAGTCATTATAGCTGTAGCTATATTCCAAATTTTCACCATCGACATTTCAGTGCCCGCATCCGATAACAATCTGTTGCCTATCGTGGTAAATGCCATATCGGGAGTATTGGCCATGGGATTTACCGTAGCCGGGATGTCCGCCATACTCCTGCTTCGTCACTGGATGCTCTATAATCAGCGGGTAGATGAAATTCAATCTGCTACCTTGCATTCTGAGTTGAGATTTCTCAAAAATCAGATAAATCCGCACTTTCTGTTCAATATGCTGAATAATGCCAATGTACTCATTCGGAAAAATCCCACAGAGGCATCCAAAGTCTTATTCAAACTGGAAGATTTATTGCGTTACCAGATGAATGATAACTTCCGCGAACATGTACCTCTCCGCTCCGATATCCATTTCCTGAACGACTATCTGAATCTGGAAAAGGTACGGCGCGATCACTTTGATTACAATATCACAGAGGAAGGTAATATCGATGCCATACAATTACCGGCTTTGCTATTCATTCCCTTTGTAGAGAATGCGGTGAAACATAATTTCGACAGCGAACATCCGTCATACGTTCACCTTTTCTTTAAGGTCGAGGATAATCAATTGGAATTCCAGTGTGAGAACTCCAAGCCTGCCGTAGCAACAGGCAAAAGCCATGTGGGGGGAATCGGACTAACTAATATCCGACGCCGGCTTGAGCTCCTATACCTCGGTCGCTATTTACTGGAAGTAGCCGAGACAGAAAATAAGTATGTAGTAATTTTAAAACTGGATTTATGAATTGTATTATAATAGATGATGAACCACTAGCACGCGAAGCCATGGAAATGCTGGTGCAAGAAAATAAAGAGCTTTGTTTACTGGGCATGTTCAATAATGCCGTATCCGCCACACAGTTTATGGAAGAACATTCTGTCGACCTTATCTTTCTGGATATTCAGATGCCGGGTATCACCGGTATAGAGTTCGCACATACCGTCTCCAAACGAACCCTCATCATCTTTACGACCGCCTATACGGAATATGCATTGGACAGCTATGAAGTCGATGCTATCGATTATCTGGTGAAGCCTATAGAACCGGAACGCTTCCAAAAGGCAGTACAGAAAGCCCTCTCCTATCATTCATTATTGATGAAAGAGGAGAAAGAGGCCATTGAAACCAATGTTTCTTCCGAGTATTTCTTCGTGAAATCCGAACGGAAATACTTCAAAGTAAACTACACTGATATTCTCTTCATCGAAGGATTGAAAGACTATGTAATTCTTCAACTCCCGGAGCAGCACATCATTACCCGCATGAATATGAAAGGCATCTCCGAGCTCCTGCCCCAGGATCTGTTCCTACGGGTAAACAAGTCCTATATCGTCAATACCCGTCACATCGATTCATTTGATAACAATGACATTTACATAGGTAATTATGAGATTGCCATAGGTAACAGCTACCGCGATACATTCTTTGAAGAATTTCTAATGAAAGGAAAAAGAAAAGAGTGATAAAGTGGTGAGGTGATAAAGTGTAAATTATCATTTTTCAAAATAATCACGTACTTTTGTATTCCGGAATAAGCAACTTAACAGGTTTACAGATATGATACAAATTCGCCCCAGCCAGCTTTCAGATTTAGACCGCCTGATGGAGATATTCGATCATGCCCGCAAATTTATGGCATCTGTAGGAAATGGAAATCAGTGGATCAATGGCTACCCACAACGTGAGCTGATTGCCAAAGAAATCACCGACGGACATTGCTATGCATGTGAAGATAAGCACGGAAAAATCGTCGGAACATTCTGTTTTGTTCCGAATCCCGACCCCTTTTATGCCATCATCGAAGATGGAGCCTGGTTAAATGATGATCCTTATTATGTGATTCACCGCATCGCCTCCGACGGAAGTTACAAAGGCATCGGCGATATCTGTCTGGATTGGTGCGCCAAGCAACATCCTAATTTACGTGCGGACACACATAAAGACAATATTATCATGCAAAATCTGCTCACAAGAAATGGCTTTATCCGCTGTGGAATCGTGTATGTATCTAATGGTACAGCAAGAATCGCATATCAAAAGATAGTCTGAACAATAATTGCTTTCACATAAATCTGTTATACACAGAATAAATAATCAAAAAACAGAAAAATCATAGAATAATGGAAGATACGGAGAAACAAGAACCTACGCAGTGGTTCGTCTTTTTTAAAGACCAACTGCTGCTGAAAAAGGAAAAAACAGAAAAAGGAGAAATAAAATACAGAGTACCTTACGGTACAGAACTACCGTTGAATCCCGGTACAGGTAGTACGATTCACGAAGTATTTCTACCTACGGATGAAATGGTACGTACATTCGCCATCGAACAACTCGTTGTGGAAACGGAAGAATGGGTTATGGTCAATCTCCGGGGTTCCTATGAATATATCACCTTGGATGAATATAAAGCTGCCGGAAAAGCATATCAGATATTGTATTGGGACCAACACAGCCGTTTTTGTCCTGCATGTGGTATGCCTACGGAACACAAGACACCTATCATGAAGAAGTGCCCTTCGTGTGCCTATGAAATATATCCGCCTATTTCTACAGCTATCATCGTATTGATACGTCGCGGAGAAGAAATCTTACTGGTACATGCCCATAACTTCCGCGGAACATTCTATGGCTTGGTAGCCGGTTTTCTTGAGGTAGGGGAAACTCTGGAACAATGTGTACAACGTGAAGTAATGGAAGAAACCGGATTGCGAGTGAAGAATATCACTTATTTCGGCAACCAGCCCTGGCCCTATCCCAGCGGGCTAATGGTAGGTTTTATTGCCGATTATGAAAGCGGAGAAATCAAGTTACAAAAAGACGAACTCAGTGCCGGAGCATTCTATTCGAAAGAAAATATGCCGGAAATTCCACGGAAATTGAGCATAGCACGAAAGATGATAGACTGGTGGCTAATCAATAATTAAAAAACGAAAAACATTCAAATAAAAACAGATTGCGGAGGACATGCATTCAACAAACGAACAACTACGAATGAAACGACTCTCATTCACATCAACCAATTAGCATGCAACCGCAATCTGTATATCTTCTCATCTCCCGGTCATCCGACCTTCATCAAATCATTCTAAATATATCCATCAGAAACAAAAGAGGATAATGGCAATTTATATCAACTGGTGCTTTCACTATTGAAAACGTTCTTACGCCACTAATTGCCAAAATCCCCTTTTACCATCCTGATGGCTATTAACTAAGGTTTAGGTTAGGTTCATACGTTGCATATAAAACGGCATTTAACAGAGAATGATTTCAGAGTTGACTTAAAGAAAGCAAAAGAACCTTAAAGCGAAAAGAATGTCCACACCAACAGATAAAAAACAGGAAAGGTGCAACCCTTCGCAGGATTACACCTTTCCTTCTGCTTATCAACAGTTTACCTTTCTCAAATACCGAGTGACTTGCGTACTGCTACCACCTTCTCTTCTGCTTCCGCATCAGCACTGGCATAGCATTTCGGGCAACCCATTTCACCCTTCACCTCAATATAGAACTTAATTTTCGGTTCAGTACCTGACGGACGAACAGAAATCTTTGTACCGTCTTCTGTGAAGTATTGAAGCACATTTGAAGCTTCCGGCATATCCAGTTCACTAACCTTTCCCTGGGCATCAGTAATCTTCAACGTCTTATAATCCTTAATCAGTTTAACAGGTGAACCTCCGATTTCCTTCGGCGGGTTAGCACGGAAATTATCCATCATGGCTTTGATTTCATCTGCACCGCTCTTACCGGGTTTCACTACGTTTACAGTCGTTTCTTTAGAGAAACCATACTCTACGTAGATATCCATCAGCACGTCATACAATGTCTTGCCCTGGTCCTTAGCCCATGCACAGATCTCAGCAAGCAGTGAGCAAGCAGAAACGGCATCTTTATCACGAACAAAGTCTTCTGCCAGGAAACCATAGCTCTCTTCACCACCACCGATGTATTGCTGCTTACCTTCGCTCAAACGGATTTCACGTGCGATCCACTTAAAACCAGTGTAGCAATCACGCATTTCAATCTTATTCTTATCAGCTACAGCCTTAATCAATTCAGTAGTTACAATGGTCTTCACAATGAAGTCATTCGGCTGCATCTTACCCATTGCAATACGGTTCTTGATGATATAATACAGGAAGATCAGACAAGTCTGGTTACCATTGATAAGTACCCACTCACCCTTATCATCTTTACAAGCCATACCTACACGGTCAGCATCGGGGTCGCTGGCCATTACGATATCAGCATCGATCTTCTTCGCCAAAGCGATAGCCATAGAAAGTGCCTCAGCATTTTCCGGATTTGGAGATACCACTGTCGGGAAATTACCATCCTTCACCATCTGCTCAGGTACACAATTTACATTTTCAAATCCCCATTCTTTCAGAGAGGCAGGAATCAAAACACGACCTGCACCATGCAGCGGAGTATAAACAATGCTGAGATCTTTCTGACGCTTGATCACTTCCGGATCGATAGAAATGGAATGAACCATATCCAGATAGATCTTATCCACATCAGCACCGATAGTCTGAATCAGGTCTTTGTTACCTTTAAACTTAATGTCGGCAACAGTCACCTTATTTACTTCATCGATGATAGCGGTATCGTGCGGAGCAAGTACCTGTGCACCATCATCCCAATAAGCCTTATAACCGTTGTACTCTCTCGGATTGTGGCTTGCAGTGATATTGATACCACTTTGGCAACCGAAGTGACGGATGGCAAAAGAAACTTCCGGTGTAGGACGCAAATCATCGAAGAGATATACTTTGATACCGTTTGCCGAGAAGATATCTGCAGAAATCTGAGCAAACTTGTCGCTGTTGTTGCGGCAGTCATAACCTACCACCACAGAAATCTGCTCTTTATCCTTGAAGCATTTGTTCAGATAGTTGGAAAGTCCCTGTGTAGCAGCACCTACCGTGTAAATATTCATACGATTGGTTCCTGCGCCCATGATGCCGCGCAAACCACCCGTTCCGAATTCCAAATCCTTATAAAAGCAATCTATCAGTTCGGTTTTATCTTCGTTCTCCAACATGCGTTTCACTTCCGCCTGAGTTTCGGCATCATAAGCCGGGGTGAGCCATCTCTGGGCTTTCTCAGTTACCTGTTTGATAAGTTCCTGATTCTCCATATAATTATTGTTATTTTAGAGGTTAAAATATATCTGTTATTTGTAAGACACAAATGTAGGCGAATAAGTTCAAATATCCTACATTTTCATGAAAGATTTACACTGTATTGTACAGATTTCACAGGAGAAATGAAGTTCCTGTGAAATCTGCAACAGGGCATTATTCCGGCATTCTATAGCGGTCACCGGTTTGTTTTACATACTCTTCCAGGAATTCTTTCGGGTATCCGAGACGTATCACGCCTGCCGGCTGACCGATGGAATTACGTTCGAACTTACCATCTTTCATACGCTTCACTACACCATCATTGTATTTTACGATAAGGAATTCGCCCAAACGTTTCCAGGTATCAAGAGTGCTTTGTGCAGTCATATTTGTATAGTTAGTCAGGAATGCTTTTGCTTGGGCAGGATCTTTGGCATATAGTTTGGATGCCGCTGATTCAATACCTTCCTGCGCATCATTGAAAGTCGTTTCCATCTCCGACTGGCTTGCACGTACATCCTCAATCATCAGATCATAGCGAGGATAAACCATATTCGCCACCCAATTGAAAATCCAGAAAGAAGAATTCCATGAGAAAGTGATATAGTCGGCACCATCTACGCGTGAGTAGCATACAGGCACTTTATCCGTGCAGCAATATACAGGTGTGAACACCGTCATGTTGGCGTCATCCGTACCGAACCAAAGTACACCACCGATAGCGTCGGGCATAGAAGAACGCATCTGAGATACAAAGACAAAACCGGACTGCTGGGTAGAAATAGGACGTTCATTAAAATATTCCTGATCGTTCACCTTGAAAGAAAGTGGAGAAAGACGATAAGGTGTGTGGTAAGGGCCTGCACCGAAATCCTTGCTAATATCCAGCGGAGTACCTTCATAATGGTCGCGCATGGCATTCTTCACATCCTGTACGGAGATTTTGCGGTTTGCTTTCAGATAAAGCGGCATTGGCTGATCGGTTTTACCTTCTATATACGGAAGAAATTCTTCTCCACGGTCGGTAAACATATTGAAATAGCTCCATACACGGGCTTCACAGTAGCGACGTGCACCGAAATCCAGAGGAGCGTATGCATCTGCAAAACTGAAATCCTTATTCACGCCGGTAAAGTAACCTTTTTCGCGGGCAAAAGAAATCACATCGGAAGAATAAAGACAATTATTCTTGTCGTTCATATCGAACTGGTGGATACGGGATTGGTTGGCATGAGCAGAAATGCAATCATCCGGAATACGTACAGCTACCCATACGGCACCACGCACACCGGGACCTTTACCTATCATTTCCATAATCCAGATCTCATTAGGATCGGCAATAGTGAAAGACTCACCACTGCTGTAATAGCCGTATTCCTGTACAAGATCGGTCATCACCTTAATGGCTTCACGGGCAGTACGGGCACGTTGCAATCCCAGGTAAATCAGACTGCCGTAATCAATAATACCGGTAGTATCCACCAATTCCGGACGACCGCCGAAAGTAGTCTCGGCAATAGTCAGCTGGAATTCGTTGATGTTACCAATAACATTGTAAGTCTGGCGGGCTTGCTCTATCCGACCCAGATATTTGCCGGTATCCCACTCATGTACATCCATCAGAGTGCCTTTCTTATGTACACCGGCAGGGTAATGATATAACTCACCGAACAACCCGTAGGAGTCGGCAGAATAAGAAACGATGGTAGAACCGTCTGTAGAGGCATTTTTACCTACAATAAGATTGGTGCAAGCCAATGCATTTGCCACGGCTACCACCATACCTAAGACGGAAAGAGTCAGTCTTTTACTTTTCATACTTCAGTTATATTAATTATTAAATCAAATGTCGCACATAAGCCGCTACCTACCAAGTCCGTATCAAGTCCGTACCAAGTCCGTGTCAAGTCCGTAGTTATAAATACGGAGATGGTACGGAGATGACAGGGTTCAGACACAGGGTTATTTACCAGACAAACTCAAACTTTTCCGTTGTCTGATTCCCACATCCATCCGTTACAGTCATTTCCACAACATGCTTGCCTCCCTTTTTTACATGATTCGGGTCGAGTTCGCACACCAGATTCCCACTGATGGAATTGGGTTTGCCAAACAAGGCATACTTGCCGTCTATGATTCCGCGGTAACTGCTGATACCGGTCTCTTCATCTTTTACCTTGAATACGATGCGCCCTGTACTTCCCCATTGTTTCGGATTAAGCGGAGTAATTTTAGGCGGTACGGTATCAATGGCAACAGTGTAAGTACCCAATTCACGGATAGTGGTTTTCATGAAACCATCTTCATATTTGCCACCGATACTATACTTCTTACCACGGCTACCCACACCTGCCACGTAATATTTTGTCATATCTTCCAACGGGCGGCGGCGCAATCCGATACTTAATTCGCAACGGCCATGCAGAGGTATGCGTGTATCATTCAACTGATAGGTGAAAGCGATATCTCCACTATCAGCCCGTACGGCATAGTTCAGGTATGCGTCGTCATAGAGCATACCTCGGGGTATGATCAGATTCAAGCCAGGTTCTTGCAGAATATTCACCTTATCCCAGCGGAAAACATATTTCTCCCGATGTTCCACAGGTTTTATTTCCGTACGCTTTCCATGTACGGTGAAACGCACCTTTGAGGTGTTTCCCAATGCATCTTTCAGTGTATAGACAAAGCGATAGGGGCGTTCTTCATTGATCTCAATCAATCCCCGGTTACCATTGGAAGCATGCAGCATACGCAATGTATTTCCAGGCTCGATGAAAGACTTCATATACTGCCCGTACGTCCACGAATTTATCATCCGGTTTTCGTTTTCCGAGAAGCGGTCTACCACACTACGGAATACTTCCACACTATCTACTTCCAGAATAACAGTATGCACTCCGTAACGATTGCTCACTCCGTCCATATAATCATAGGCACGAATAGCTGAACCTATCAGTCCCCAGGCAGTAATCGGCTGTTTGGGATTAAGTGGAAAAGCCTGATGCTTCTGATTTCCTCCCACTACTCCCCTGCCCGGCTGTGGAAAGAGCATAATGCCTTCGGCACGAGGAGCCGTATTGTCTTTCACTTTCTTCTTAAAGAAAGGTAACGGGTCGATATAATCGTCCGTATCCGCCTCAAACATATCCAAGTGCAGGTGCGGACCGAAAGAATAACCGGTATTGCCACTCAGAGCGATAACCTGCCCTGTCTTTACCGGATATTCACCCGGTTCGGGTGTAATCTCCACTTCCCATGACTCCTTTTCATATTGCAAGTCTTCTACCCTACGGGCTACATCACCCACAAAAGCACTAAGGTGTCGGTTGATGGTTTTATATCCGTTATTATAGGCTACATCGAGCACATAACCCGAACCATGTGTGACACGGATACGCGAAATATATCCTTCGGCCAAGGCATGCACCGGCTTACCGATAGTACCTCCTGTTTTGAAATCCAGTCCGCCATGAAAGTGATTGGCACGTATTTCACCGAAGTTCCCGGAAAAAGTAATGGGGAAATCAAAAGGCGGGGTAAAGGTAGCATCCTGTGCATGAACAGCAGTAGGAATCTGCATTCCACCGAACAATAATAAAAAAGATAAATATATAGTAGATTTGGTATATCTATTCATAGGTGTAATCTTTGTTTTTAAACGCAGGCAAAGATAAAAAATATCCCCATCTTTGCCGCAATAAATATCATAATTGTACTTGCATAATTCCCCAAAAGACATATCTTTGCAACGCAAACTATATAATAAACACTTATATAAACATCAATGACCCATACAACTTTCACCTACACATGCCTTGTTTTAGCAATACTTATTGCCATAGGCTTTATAATAATGATTATCACCATACGTCGTTTACACAAGGCACAAAAGCAACTGCAAAAAGAGAACAAAACAGATGACCAGGAAAAAAAATATGACTGGTACAGGCACTAATCATTTCATATTCATACATGAACAACCTCCTGAGCAAAATATTGAAACTCAGCGGGCATCCGATTATTTCAGATTAAAACCTGTATAAAAATACTGTTGTAAAACACCTACTCTCAAAGTACATCGAAACACGGAAATCGCTACATTGCGACATGTTTAACCCCCAATTAAAATTGTAAGGTTATGATTATCGGAGTACCTAAGGAAATCAAAAACAACGAGAACCGTGTAGGAATGACCCCTGCCGGAGTAGCCGAGTTGGTGAAAAGAGGTCATACAGTGTATGTACAGGCGTCTGCCGGTACAAACAGCGGTTTTCCTGATGAAGAGTACACTGCAGTGGGTGCGAAAATGCTGCCAACCATCGAAGCTACGTATGCCGCAGCTGAAATGATTGTAAAGGTGAAAGAACCTATCGCCCCCGAGTACAAACTGATTAAAAAGGGGCAAGTGGTATTTACCTATTTCCACTTCGCCGCCGATAAGATACTTACCGAAGCCATGATAGAGAGCGGTGGCATCTGCATCGCTTACGAAACCGTAGAGAAGGAAGACCACTCTCTCCCATTGCTCACTCCCATGAGTGAAGTAGCCGGACGTATGGCTACACAGGAAGGTGCCCGTTTCCTGGAAAAGCCGCAAGGCGGAAAAGGGAAATTACTGGGTGGTGTACCCGGCGTTCGTCCTGCACGTGTATTAATTCTGGGGGGCGGTGTAGTAGGAACCAATGCTGCACAGATGGCTGCCGGAATGGGTGCGGAAGTACTGATCACCGATATTAATCTGACACGCCTGCGCTACCTTAGCGAAGTGTTACCAAAGAATGTAAAAACTCTATATTCTTCTATGCATAACATCAGGATGGAACTGCCTAACATAGACCTCGTGATTGGTTCCGTACTGATTCCGGGAGATAAAGCTCCACATCTGATTACCAAAGATATGCTGAAGCTGATGAAACCGGGAACCGTTCTCGTAGATGTTGCCATAGACCAGGGCGGATGCTTTGAAACCTCTCATCCTACCACCCACAGTGAACCAACGTATGTAGTGGACGGTATCGTACACTATGCGGTAGCTAATATTCCGGGAGCAGTGCCATTCACTTCAACTATGGCACTGACGAACTCCACACTACCTTATACCGTGGCATTGGCAGACAAAGGCTGGCAAAAAGCATGTAAAGACGATCCCGCTCTGGCACTGGGACTGAACGTAGTAGAAGGTAAAGTTACTTATAAAGCTGTAGCGGATGTATTCGGACTGGAATATGAACCGATAGAGTGGTAATAGATACGAGCTACAAGTTACGAACTACGAGTGGCTGCGCTATCACGCTGCAAAGTACTTGTAACTTGTAGCTTGTAGCTCATGTAACGTCGGTTGAATTGATTGGCACATTATTTTATGTCCTTTTTCTCTCTGTAATTCTTCACGACATGCTCAATGTGTCTTGGAAAACCAATCCTTAAACTCCTGCACACGTGCCTTGCTTACCAACACTTTTTCATCCGATACCTTGCAACGAAGATTAATAGACAGACGATTATTGAACCATAAATCAATATCCTTGATAGCCTCACGGGAAATCAAAAATTGCCGGTTGACACGGAAGAACAGGGATGGATCGATACACTCTGTTATTTCATCCAGTGTTTGTGGAAATGTATATTCCTTACCATCGGCAAGAACCACCTTCACTTTGCAGTCCTGAATATAAAACAGCAGAATCATATCCACCGAAACCGGTAGCAACTTGTCACCCTTCGCCGGAATGAGAAAATGCGTTTTATAACTTTCCTGCTTTTTCAGCGAATGAATTAATTGCAACAAAGCATTGTCAGGGGATTTCCCTTGTTCCGAACCATGCAACTGCTCCAACTTATGGAAAGCCTTCTCAATATCACTCTTTCCAATAGGCTTCAACAAATAATCCACACTGTTCACTTTGAACGCACGAAGAGCATATTCATCATAGGCCGTAGTGAAAACAATAGGGCAGGTAATATCTACATGATCGAAGATTTCAAAGGCTGATCCGTCAGCTAAATGAATATCCATAAAGATCATGTCCGGCATAGAGTGCATGGCAAACCAATCCAATACAGCCGCAATACTGTCCAAAGTAGCCTCTACTTCCACTTCCGGCTTCACTTCCTGTAACAAAGCTTTCAGGTTGCGAACTGCCGCTTTCTCATCTTCTATTATAATTACTTTCATAAAACACTCGGTATTAAAGGAATACGTATGGTAAACTGCTCGTTCTCGCTGATTTGTATCTCCCGCTTGTAAAGCAAATAATAGCGTTTTGCAAGATTTGCCAGTCCTATGCCAGTTCCTATAGTAGCAGTCAGTTTAGGCTGCACCGGATTGGTAACGATTAATTCTTCCCCTTCGGTATAAATACGGATATTCAATGGATGCCTGTCGCTTATTTCATTATGTTTCACTGCATTCTCTATCAGCATCTGGACTGCCATAGGAGGCAAATAATAATTGGCATATTTATTATCAATACAAATATCAAAAGAGAGATTATCTTCAAAACGCATCTTCAACAAAAAGATATAAGCCGACACAAATTCTATTTCATCCTTCACACACACACTTTTCGAATCATTTCCCTGCAAAGTGTAGCGCAAAACACGGGAAAGTTCCTGAATGTATTCCTGTGCTTTATCCTGGTCTTCGCGTACCAGTGACCGGAGAGTATTCAGAGAGTTAAAAAGCATGTGCGGATTCAATTGATTCTTCAAAGCCTCATACTGGTTCAGAATGTTCTCGGCCTGCAGCTGCTGGTTTTCTATAACGACTTCCTGCTGGCGCCGGATAAGGTAGGATATATAACAACTTCCCGATACGGTACAGGTTATTATAAAATCACGCAGAGGATGCAGATAATGATGTACCATGGCATCAATGGCCGGAATATCGAAAGTGTGATGTAGGAATACAAAACATTTCCCTAACAAACTGCTTAAAATCCAAGTCAGTATCAATGACAACATCATCTTCTGCCAGGTAATTTTTACAGCCGGCTGGTTAAAGTGGAACAGCAAAATGTTCACCTCAAACAGAATCACAAGAGAGATGAAAGTGAAAAACACTTCACTTGCCACATCAGCAGGCCTCATGCCCGGAAACAGTGTCTGGCTCTCGAAGACATCAAAGAGAGAAACCAATTCCGGAAAATGAATCAATGTTGCCACGGAAATGGAAACGATGAGTATGAACAGAGTATACCGGTTTTTCATGCTTGAAGTATTTTACATACAAAGATACATTTTATTCCATCACATCCTTATTTTTTCAAAGATAAGGAACCTTATTGTTCAGCCGAAGCCTGCTCTTTCATAATCCTTGCTGTGACGTACATACCGGGACGGAATTGATTGTCCACAGTATCTACCCTGGCATAGACTTCAACAGAGCGTGTATCTTCATCCACTTTCTGCCCGATAGATATCAAAGTAGCCTTAAATACAATTTTACCCATTCCGTTTACACGAAATTGTACCGGATTTCCCACTTTCATATCTGCCAAATCCTTTTCATAGGTTGTCAATCTGAGTAAAGTCCGGCTTTTATCTACTATTTCACAAAGGGCATCTCCTACATTCATATATTTACCGACATTCATTTTCACATCTGCCACATAGCCACTGATCGGAGCTTTAATCTGCAAAAAAGGTTGAATACCCTCCTTCAGCAAGACTTCAGGTTCAACTTCCAGTAACTTCAACTGTGCAGCTGCCGCCTCTACACGGCTTTTCATTGAAAGGTAATCTGCCTTGCTTTGTTGAAGTTTCTTTTGGGAGGCAGCTTGTTCGGCGGAAAGAGCTTGTTGGCGAAGATATTCTGCTTCCAGAAATTCAGTCTGTGCATGACTGTCCAGATATGTCTGTTGTAAAGTTATAAAGTCGGGATTTTCCAGAGTAGCCAATACACTCCCTTGTCGGACTGGTTCGCCGGGCAGCAAAGAAGTACTCTTAATTACCCCGCCCATCGTAAGTGAAACTGTCGCCATCCGTTGCGGAGGAATAACCATTGTACCGTTAAATGACACCTGATTGGGTTTAGAAGTAGCTGAGGTAATAGCATCTACCTGAATGCTATCTGTCACGTTTTCTACTACGGCAACAGCGGTAGCCTCTTCTGCCGGTTGGACTTCTTTGTTCTCGCCGCATGCCGTCAGCACCAGCAGAATTAAGGGGAAAGTTATCTTTTTCATCGTCATCATTCTATTTAAAAAGTTCGTATTCAAGGGCTGCTATATTGTATTGATATACCGTTTCGAGGTATCCGCGACGAATGTCACGCGCCACATTAACGGCTTGTATAAATTCAGTTATATTCGTTTCGCTATGTTGCAACTGCAGGTTGGCCACCTTCACCAGTTCATCCGCTTCTTTCAATGCCGATGTTGTATAATAGCGCAGACTTTCGGACTGGCGGCGCAAGCTGGCAACAGCTTCCGAAACCTTGTTATATAGATTCTGTGTATTAGTCTCTGCTTCAGTTCTTGCTATGACGGCAGCCACTTTCGCTTGCTTTATCTTGCTATGCCGCGGCAAGAAATAAACCGGAAAAGAAACTCCAACCATCCACGAATTCAATCCTTTCAGTGGAAGTATATCCTGACGTAGGTAACCGAAGGAAAGTTCAGGGAAAAATCGGCTTCGCTCCACATTCAATTGTGCTTTAGCCTCATTAGCCTGACTCTGAAAATAATTCAGATGGACTTCCGAAAAAGACGGCACCTGATAATCTACCGGAAATAGTACCAATGCCGTATCTGCCGGAATCAATGGCCGGTCTGCATAACAGACCCAATTCAGGCGTGACAAAGCCAGTTTTTCCTCTTCTTGTGCCTGAAAAAGGCGATTCTTCATATCCACAGCCATACTGGTGGTCATGTTTTTCTCCAGCAAAGTTATTTCTCCCTGCTGATAACGCAACTCACCCATACGCTGTAATTGCCCGGCCAATTTGTTCTGGTCACTGTATAAGGCACGAAGATTGCAAGCATACAGATAATATGCCCATGCCCGCTTCACTTCCGCCACCACTTCTTTTTCAGCGATCTGCCGGTAGAAAGTCCCCGTTTCAACCTGCCTGTTCACCAAAGCATTCTTATAAAAAGGAGTCAACAAAGAGCCTAAGCCTTGGGTTACTTCCCACTGCTTGTCTTTTCTAAGTTCACCATTCAGTTGTCCCCATGAATAGTTCATCTCGGTAGGAGACAATTCCAAAACTTCTCCCCTGCCCGCCTTTACCTGGCGGATTGCCGCAGAAGCTATTTTCAAACGGGGATGGTTCTGCTTTGCCAGTTCTATAGCCTGCTCCATCGTCACTTTCTCCTGAGCTTTCGCCGTAAAGGGCAACATAACAGCCAACAACAGAAAGAAGAACAAGAACTTTTTCGCAGAGAAACGGTGTTTCCATACCACTGTATAGCTTACAATCTGATAGAAAACAGGAATAATAAGCAGTGTCAATACAGTAGATACAATCAGCCCGCCAATAACTACAGTAGCCAACGGACGCTGCACTTCGGCGCCGGCCGAGGTGGCAATGGCCATAGGAACAAATCCCAAGGAAGCAACCAGTCCTGTCAAGAAAACAGGCCGCAACAGATGAGCGGTTCCACGGGCAATCACCCGTCTGGTAGAAAGAGCATACATAGTTTCTTTTCTTATATCATTAAAGTGATTAATCATTAAAATACCATTGAGAACCGCTACACCGAAAAGGGCTATGAAGCCTACTCCCGCCGAAATGCTGAATGGAAGACCGCGTAGCCATAGTGCCAGAATACCGCCAATCAATGAAAGAGGCACGGTAGAGAACACCACCAATGTATAAGTAACATTCTTGAAAGCGAAAAACAATAGTAACAGAATCAGCATCAGAGCTACCGGTACAACAACCAGCAAAGTGTTGATGGCATTCTGCAAATTCTCAAATTGTCCGCCATATTCGAAATAATATCCGGGCTTTAATTGAATATTCTTGTCCAGCGTCTTCTGTATATCCTGCACCACCTGCTGAATATCCGCTCCACGCACATTGACCCCGATTACAATACGACGTTTGGTTGCATCCCGGTTAATCTGTAACGGACCATTCACCAAATCAATGGTAGCTACCTCACTGACCGGTATCTGAATGCCTTCATTGGAACGGACAAAGAGTTTATCCAGATTCAAATCAGCCACTTTATCCTGATCCAGACGAACCACCAAGTCAAAGCGACGCTCATTTTCAAAGACTACTCCACTAGCCTCTCCGGCATAGGCTGTACGAATAATAGTATTCAATTCTTCTATATTGATACCATAGCGGGCAATCTTTCCACGATTATACTTTACTACCAACTGAGGCAACCCCATTGTCTGTTCTACAATCACATCCGATGCCCCAGGTACCTTTTCTACAAAAGCAGCAGCTTCTTTTGCCTTCTGATAGAGTTCATGTGCATCTTCTCCATAAAGTTTAACAGCAATATCTGCTTTGGCTCCTGTCATCAACTCATTAAAACGAAGTTGAATAGGTTGGGAGAAATTAAACTCTGCACGGTTAGCTAACGGTTCAAGAGCCTCTTTCATCTTCTCTACCATTTCGGCACGACTGGCAGCACTGGTCCACTCCTTAAAAGGCTTCATGACAATCATTACGTCGGCATCTTCCACTGCCATCGGGTCTGTCGGAACTTCCGCCGTACCTATTTTGGCTACCACATGTTTTATTTCCGGGAGTTTATCCATCAGGAGTTTCTCCGCTTCATTGGATACTTCGATGCTTTCGCTCAACGAACTGCCGGCCGGAAGCGTCATCTGCATGGCAAAATCCCCTTCATCCAACGTAGGAATAAACTCCGCTCCCAGACGGGTGAAAAGAAAGAGAGAAATAACCAGAGCCACAAACGCAGTTGCAACAGTTTGCCACTTAAAGCGTAAGCAAAATGACAAGGCACGGGCATAGAGTTTATTCAGTGCTTCAAAGAATTTATCAGCAAAAGTCGGTTTTGTCACAATATGATGTTTCAGGAACAGGGAAGCCATCATCGGAACGTAAGTCAATGATAAGAACAGAGCACCGATAATGCAAAATACCAAGGTTTTAGCCATCGGTGTGAAATACTTCCCTTCTATTCCTGTCAACGTCAGTATAGGGAAAAAGACGATCAGAATGATGAATACAGCAAATGTCGCAGACCGTACCACACTCGAAGCACCTTTCTCTACTTCCGCATCCATTTCTTTTGCCGATAAAGTGCGACCCTTAAACTTCTTACTGTAAATATGCGCCAATATACCTTCCAATATAACAATGGAGCCATCGACAACAATACCGAAATCTATCGCCCCCAAGCTCATAAGGTTGGCAGAAACATTAAAAATACGCATCAGAATGAATGCAAACAACATTGCTAATGGAATGACGGAAGCCACAATCAGTCCGGCACGTACATTGCCCAGAAAAACAATCAATACCAGAAATACGATGATCGCGCCTTCTATCAGATTGTAGATAACAGTAGAAATGTTGCGGTTCACTAATTCAGAGCGGTTCAGATAAGGCTCGATAGTAACACCTTCCGGCAATATTTTCTGTATCTTTTCCACTCTTTTCTCTAGTTCTCCAGTTACGACATTGGCATTAGCTCCTTTCAGCATCATGGCAATACCACCCACACATTCGCCCTTGCCGTCCATTGTCATGGCTCCGAAACGTTTGGGTGCTCCGAAACGTACTGTACCGATGTCACTGATACGGATAGGAATACCATTACGGTTGGCTACTACTATCTGTTCCACATCTTTAATACGGCTTATCATCCCTTCAGAGCGAATATAATAAGCACGATTAACTTTCTCGATATAACTACCACCTGTATTCTGGTTATTCTTATTCAAGGCTTCGAATACTTCTCCGATAGTGATATTGAGAGAGAAAAGTACATCCGGATCAACCGCTACTTCATATTGTTTCAGATAACCTCCAAAACTGTTTATCTCAACAATACCCGGGATACCGGACAACTGCCGCTTCACAATCCAGTCCTGAATAGTACGAAGCTCCATTGCATCATATTTATCCTCATATCCCGGTTCCACTTTCAATACATATTGATATATCTCACCCAGTCCAGTGGTAATAGGCATCATTTCGGGCATACCCAACTCCGAAGGAATCTCACCGGCCACACTCTGTATCTGCTCGTTCACCAACTGGCGGGCATCCAGAGTAAGTACACTCTCTTTAAAGACTACCGTCACCACCGACAGCCCGAAACGGGAGACGGAACGGATTTCAGTGACATTCATGATATTACTCATGGCGATTTCCACGGGCATTGTGATAAGTTGCTCCACCTCTTGTGGAGCCAAGGTTGGTGACACGGTTACAATCTGTACCTGATTGTTTGTAATATCCGGAACAGCATCTATAGGAAGTGTCAACATGGAATAAATTCCACCAATCAAAAGAAACAAAGTGGTAAGCCCCACAAAAAGCTTCTTCTTTACTGAGAATCGAAGGATAGCGTCGAACATGTTTTATACTTTTGGTTTTTGCACAAAAGTAAACTATCCGAATTATACACAGAATGACTGTGTGCTGAACCGGCTATTTTAGCAATTCAACCGTCGATATCAGTCATTGAAGTGAAACTACCGACTTACAGCTTATCGCCGAACAGAAAATCTTTCTTCCTCCTATACGCCCATATCAATGCAAGTATCGTAATGCAAAGGTTAAAGATAAACGGAAACTCCTGCGAACGTACATGAAACAATGATTGGAAGAAATCTACAATAAACGGACAAAGCAGCACAGCCAGGTAGTTCATTGCCATCACAAAAGCCAGTGCCAGCGTGGTTTTCTGGGGAACAGCCGTATCCACCGTTTTATCATAAATCAACGGTTGGATAACCCCATAGCCCAATCCCACCAGTATGCAGCCGGGTATAATCAGCCATTCTTTGGGAGAAATCCATATCAGTGCCAACCCCAGTGCAATACACAGCAGACTGTAAAACTTAGTCTTTTCCTTCAGATACTTTACAACATGCCCCAGAAAGAAACCGGGTGCCATGATAGCAAGGAAGAAGAGGGAAATCATCATCCCCGAGTTCCCACTGGAAAAGTGATGTTCCTCCATCAGGAACGGAAGGTTGAACGTCACGATCAATACGATATAAGTGGTAAGCCCGTAGAAAAGCATCAGTTGCAGCAGATGGCGGACATGAATACCATACTTACCGGGGATAGCCGGAACAGCCGTTTCTGCCGATGAAGAAGTATCAGCAGGAGATTTATCCGATGACGTGACTTGTGCTTCACCATCCGCATTTTCGTCTTTCAGATGGATGGTGAGTATAATGGCTACCAAAGGTAGTAAATAGACCAGGAAAGGCAGATGCCAGTTCACTTCTGCCAAATAACCGGTAACAGCAGTTGCCACCACCAGCGTAACATTTGTAATGGCGGAACTGTATCCAAATTGCTTCACCCGGTAGGTTCCCGTGAAATAACGGGAAATCAATCCGGTAGAAAGCGGAATAATCAGTCCCGCACCAATTCCCAGCAGGGCGCTGATAGCTATTAATTGCCACATTTTTGTGGAAAACAAGTACAGCACCCCGCTCGCGGCGAACATCCAGAGCCCCGCGCGTAATAGACGGACAAAGTCACGTTTCTCAGCCAACTTGCCCGCCAACAAAATAAAAGGTATGATCAATAACGACGGTAAGGAACTAAGCATCTGAATATCCAGTTCCGAAGCATCCGGAAAAGTAGTGGAAAGCTGTCCCAGAATAGGAGAAACAGCCAATCCCGGCAAAGAGGTCAATGCAGAGATAGACCAGATGCCGATAAGCGTAATTAAGGGAATAGTCCCCCGTCCGGTATTGATTTTCATATACACATATATATTTATAGGGTTTGAAATAGTGCAAGAGAAACAATTATGGTTATAGAAAGTTCAAATAGTTACGAGCTACAACAGCTACGAGCTACTAGCTACAAAGCTACAAGTACCATGCGGCGTGATAGTGCGCAGCTACTTGTAGCTCGTAGCTCGTAACTGTTTAATAAACGCCAAAATATGTAAAACGCCGGAACTTTCCTCTGCAAACACCGTTGTTGTGGGAAATTCGACGGGGAAAATCCTCGCCGCCTAAACCTAAACTAAAACAATTAGTAAAATGGAAGATGTAAATTTCAGAAAAGGTGATGCCAAAACAGAAGTGTTTGGATCAAACAGAATGTTGCAACCCTCTCCGGTAGAGAAGATCCCTGACGGACCTACTACTCCCGAGATTGCTTATCAGATGGTAAAAGACGAAACTTTCGCTCAAACTCAACCCCGTCTGAATCTGGCTACATTCGTTACCACTTATATGGACGACTATGCCACCAAGCTGATGAACGAGGCGATCAACATCAACTACATTGACGAAACGGAATATCCCCGTATCGCCGTGATGAACGGAAAATGTATCAACATCGTAGCAAACTTGTGGAACTCTCCTGAAAAGGATACTTGGAAAACAGGTGCGCTGGCCATTGGTTCAAGTGAAGCATGTATGTTGGGTGGCGTGGCAGCTTGGCTACGTTGGCGCAAGAAACGCCAGGCTCAAGGCAAACCGTTCGATAAACCTAATTTCGTTATCTCAACCGGTTTCCAGGTAGTATGGGAAAAGTTCGCCCAGCTCTGGCAGATTGAAATGCGTGAAGTGCCTTTGACCCTTGACAAGACTACTCTTGATCCGGAAGAAGCCTTGAAGATGTGTGATGAAAACACCATTTGTATCGTACCTATTCAGGGTGTGACATGGACCGGACTGAACGATGACGTAGAAGCACTGGACAAAGCTCTCGATGCTTACAACGCCAAGACCGGTTACGATATTCCTATCCATGTAGATGCTGCCAGTGGTGGTTTCATCCTGCCGTTCCTCTATCCTGAAACAAAATGGGACTTCCGCTTGAAGTGGGTTCTTTCCATCAGTGTCAGCGGACATAAATTCGGTCTCGTTTATCCGGGTCTGGGTTGGGTTTGCTGGAAAGGCAAAGAATATCTGCCCGAAGAAATGTCATTCAGCGTAAACTACCTCGGTGCAAACATTACTCAGGTCGGATTGAATTTCTCCCGTCCTGCTGCTCAAATCCTGGGTCAGTACTACCAATTCATTCGCTTAGGATTCCAGGGATACAAAGAGGTGCAGTATAATTCGCTGACCATTGCGAAGTATATCCATGATGAAATCGCCAAGATGGAACCGTTCGTCAACTATTCAGAAGAAGTGGTGAACCCGTTGTTCATCTGGTACATGAAACCGGAGTACGCCAAGAATGCTAAATGGACGTTGTACGACCTTCAGGATAAACTGTCTCAGCATGGTTGGATGGTACCGGCTTATACGTTGCCTTCAAAACTGGAAGACTATGTTGTAATGCGTGTGGTAGTACGCCAGGGCTTCAGCCGCGACATGGCAGACATGTTGCTGGGCGACATCAAGAATGCTATCACTGAACTGGAGAAATTGGATTATCCTACTCCTACCCGCATGGCTCAGGAAAAGAACTTGCCGGTGGAAGCTAAGATGTTCAATCATGGTGGACGCCGCCATAAAAAGGCTGTAAAATAATTGAAGTGATAGGGTGATAGAGTAATAAGGTGATTGAGCAATATCACCCTAACACTCTATCGCCTTAACACTCTAACACTTTATTAACTATGGATAAAAAGATTTCAATCTCTCAACTAAAAGAGGTTGCCCAGGAAGCCTATGAACAGGTGAAGGGTAACACCGGGGGGAAAAATGCCGATTACATCCCCTACCTTGCCAACATCGACAAGAATCTGTTCGGCATCAGCATCTGTCTGATGAACGGACAAACCATTAATATAGGTGACACTGACTACCGTTTCGGTATAGAATCTGTTTCCAAAGTACATACAGCCATCCTTATCCTCCGTCAATACGGAGCGCAGAAGGTGCTGGATATGATTGGTGCAGATGCTACAGGACTACCTTTCAACTCAATCATCGCCATTTTGCTGGAGAATGACCACCCTTCTACCCCATTAGTAAACGCAGGTGCCATCTCAGCATGTTCCATGGTTGAGCCTGTGGGTAATTCAGATAAGAAATGGGAAGCTATTGTTCAGAATATTACTGATTTGTGCGGTTCAGCTCCACAATTGATTGATGAGCTGTATAAGTCGGAAACGGCAACGAACTTCAACAACCGCTCTATTGCATGGTTACTGAAGAACTACAACCGTATCTACGATAATCCGGATATGGCACTCGACCTGTACACTCGTCAGTGCTCATTAGGTATCACTGCCGGACAATTGGCGATTGCTGCCGGAACCATCGCCAACAGTGGTGTAAACCCTGTCACCAAGAAAGAAGTATTTGAAGCTTCATTAGCTCCGAAGATTACTTCCATGATTTCTACCGTAGGTTTCTACGAACATTCAGGCGACTGGATGTACACTGCCGGCATACCTGCCAAGAGCGGTGTAGGTGGTGGAGTTATGTCTGTACTGCCCGGAGTGTTCGGTGCAGCTGCATTTGCACCTCCTTTGGACGAAGCAGGGAATTCTGTTAAATCACAACTCGCCATCAAGTATATCATGAACAAATTAGGTTTGGGCGTGTTCAATGGTGACCGTGTGACTATTGTAGAATAAGACAATCTCTCTTTTTCATAAATAAAAGGCGTCGTCCGTCCGGAGAGGATAGGCGGCGCTTGTACTTTTCTTTTGTCTTGAGACAAAAGAAAAGATACCAAAAGAAAAATTACAGAAAGCCCTTACGTTCGGCATCCTCAAGCAAGCTTGCGGCTGCTCTCACTAAAACGAGCTTTTCAAGGCTGCACTTCCGGTGCTACTCCGGTACTGCCATCCGCAGACGGAGCTCGAACTCGCTTCGCTCAAACAGATCGCCCCTTACCTGCGTCTGACAGCACCTACGCTTACGCACCTACAGTGAGGCCGGGAGACCATGCAGCGTAAAGCAAGACAAGGTGTCCACTATATCAGCATGACTTAGGAAGAAGTGACTACTGAAGCAGTACAATGCTCTAAAGAACCGTCTACTGATATCGTTTATAAACAGAAAAAGCGTCTAGCTAAATCAGGAAAAGACACTTCCTTTCATAGAAATTCAGTTTACCCCAAATAGTAACTTTGTTAACCCCACACGGTAACTCCATTTACATGCCGAGGTAAAGGTCGTTACATACCGAGGTAAAGAGCGTTACAATAAGTGGTAAAGGTCGTTACATGCGGCGGTAAATGCTTTTACATCCTACCGTAAATGATCGGTAAATGCTAACCGTTGATAATCAGAAGACTATCTAAATTAGTTATCAACAAACTAACAAAAGTTCATCAGTATCTACCATTCATTTCTTATAAACACAAACCAATCCCCCACCGCGCAGCCCTCCGGCATAGGCGCAGGTGCGTAAACGTAGGCACTGTCAGGCGCAGGTAAGGGGCGATCTGTTTGAGCGAAGCGAGTTCGAGCCCCGTCTGCGAATGGCAATGTCGGAGTAGCACCGGAGACGTAGCCGGGGTCCCTTTCTTTTTGGTATCTTTTTCTTTCGGGACAAGCCGAAAGAAAAAGTACACACACAACATTACTTTATATCCCCTCCCTGCAACTCCTTATAATACTCTTGTTTCTTCTGGTTCCTCCTCTGCACCAGACTCGTCACATACACCGTAAATATCGGAAACATCATCATCCCCAATGCTGCCAGCAGAACTGACAGTACACGCCCCGTCACCGTCACAGCAATAATATTGGAACCAACTGTCGTTACATCCATAAACGCCCACCACAAGGCATCCCCATAGCCTGTAACCAATGTATTCACCCCATGCTCCATAACATAAAAAGCCAGACTGGAGAAATAAACCGTAGCAAGCAAAGTCGTCAAATAGGTAACAAACAGACCGGATGCCTTGTTATACGTCAACCACCCCACCACAATGGCCAATGCATAACCGCCGCGCACTAAAGGAATAAAACGCAATAAGTAAGTGATTTCTTCGGAAAACGTCCATCCGGCCCAAGAAATAATACTCTGGTAAGGGATGGCTACCAGAAGAAAAACGAAGTGAGTGGCAAAATAACGTCCTTTATGCTTTGCTAAAAACCACTCCAAAATGAAGTCCAACAAAAACAATACGCACACCGCAAACTGAACCTTCATAAATACCGTCTGAGTATAGAAAGGAATACCCTTGAATGTATCTACTGAAATACTAACCACTAAAAACAACGAAAGTAACAGAATCACAATGTGTAAGACACCATAAATTCCCTTCTCTCGTAATGCAAATTCTGAAAGAGCCATTTTCATAATAATACCTATTATTTATTCTGATTTAATATATTACTGATTTCTGTCTGATTGCCCTAAAACGTCTTGCACAAGACATTTGTTTAAGTGTTAATTTACCAACTTTCACTTTATCCCCGAAAACAACTCTACCGGGTCGTTGTTATAGAGACTGATTTTAAAACATATTTTTCACCTAAAACCTTAACTTATGGCAAATATTAAACAAACAGTGAAGCTGGGTGTGTTCACCCTCGCAATCATGAATGTAACAGCAGTAGTATCCCTACGTGGACTACCTGCCGAGGCCGTGTACGGAATGAGTTCGGCCTTTTACTATTTATTTGCAGCTATCGTATTCCTTATACCGACATCACTTGTCGCTGCGGAATTGGCTGCGATGTTCCAGGACAAACAAGGTGGTGTGTTCCGCTGGGTAGGCGAAGCCTACGGTAAGCGGCTCGGTTTCCTTGCCATCTGGGTGCAATGGATTGAAAGTACCATCTGGTACCCCACCGTATTGACATTCGGTGCCGTATCCATCGCCTTCATCGGAATGAACGACGCGCACGATATGTCGTTGGCAAGTAACAAGTACTACACACTCGCCGTAGTGCTCATCATCTATTGGCTCGCCACTTTCATCTCATTGAAAGGTATGGGATGGGTAGGTAAAGTTGCCAAAGTCGGTGGTATGGTTGGTACCATTATCCCGGCAGCCTTGCTGATTATCCTAGGTATCATTTATCTGGCTACAGGCGGACACTCCAATTTGGACTTCCACAGCAGCTTCTTCCCCGATCTGACGAACTTCGACAACGTCGTACTCGCCGCAAGTATCTTCCTCTTTTATGCCGGTATGGAAATGGGCGGTATCCACGTTAAGGATATAGAAAATCCCTCCAAGAATTATCCGAAAGCAGTATTTATCGGTGCAGCTATCACAGTTATCATTTTCGTGCTGGGTACTTTCGCACTGGGTGTTATCATTCCGGCCAAAGACATCAGTCTGACACAAAGCTTGCTGGTTGGTTTCGACAATTACTTCAAGTACATCCATGCTTCCTGGTTATCACCGATCATCGCTATCGCTCTTGCATTCGGTGTGCTGGCAGGTGTATTGACTTGGGTTGCCGGTCCGTCCAAAGGTATTTTTGCCGTAGGTAAGGCAGGTTACATGCCCCCGTTCTTCCAGAAGACAAACAAACTGGGTGTACAGAAGAACATCCTGTTCGTACAAGGTGGTGCTGTAACAGTATTGAGCCTCTTGTTCGTAGTAATGCCTTCCGTACAGAGTTTCTATCAGATCCTGTCACAGTTGACAGTAGTTCTTTACCTTATCATGTATATGTTGATGTTTACAGGAGCTATCGTATTGCGTTACAAGATGAAGAAGTTGAACCGTCCGTTCCGTATCGGTAAGAGTGGTAACGGTTTGATGTGGTTCATCGGCGGACTCGGTTTCTGTGGTTCTCTGTTGGCATTCATCCTGAGCTTTATCCCGCCCAGTCAGATTTCAACGGGTAGCAATACAGTTTGGTTCTCCGTATTGATTATCGGTGCCATTGTTGTAGTGGCAGCTCCGTTCATCATTTACGCTTGCAAGAAACCGACTTGGGTTGATCCGAACACTAACTTTGAGCCCTTCCATTGGGAAGAACAACCAAAAGTTGCAGCAAGCGCAGCAACAACCACTGCAACAGCAGCAGGCACAACAAGCACAGCTACGGCAACACCAACTGCAAATCCTACCGTAAATACAACTAGTACAACAAATAATTCCGGTACACCTAAATCATAGGGTCGTAATCGGAAAACATGAAAATGGGACTGTACAGATTGACGTACAGCCCCATTTTTTTCATTTTGGGCGGTAAGAAAGTGAAATGACTCCATTTCATTCCCTCTATTCAAAAAAAAATTCGTCCCATGAGATGAGTCTTTTCGCCTCACGAGACATTTATTTTTGCCTCATGGTACGGATTTTTTCATCTCATGGGACGAATTTCGTCGTCTCATGAAGCTAAATTCTTATTCCTTTAGCGCATCCCACGCTCTTTTATATCCTTCCGTCAGTTCCTGCATCACTTCAGCAACCGTCTCTATCTGTTTACCGTAAAGCAGTGCAGAAGCCTGACCAATCTCTAGTTCTCCTTCTTCCAAGTCTCCATAGAAAATCCCTTTCTTGGCACGTCCATGAGCCAGAAGGATACGAAGTTCATCTTGTGTAGCCCCCACTGCTTCGGCCGCCTCTACAGCGTCACGGAAATTATTCCGTACCAAACGTACCGGAGCGAGCTTCTTCAACAACAGGCGGGTATCCCCTTCCTGCAAACGCAGGCAATATTCCTTATAATATTCATGAGCAGAACTTTCTTGAGTCAATGCAAAACGCGTACCTATTTGCACCCCTTCTGCTCCCAGCACCCGGGCAGCAAGCATAGCCTCGCCTGTAGCAATTCCTCCGGCAGCAATCAATGGTAAAGTAGTAGCAGCACGTACGGCAGGTATCAGGCACAAAGTGGTAGTCTCTTCCCTTCCGTTATGCCCGCCGGCTTCGAAGCCTTCGGCAACAACAGCATCCACACCCGCCTCTTCGGCTTTCATCGCAAAGCGGGAAGAACTGACCACATGTACCACTGTCACTCCCCGCTCTTTCAGCCATCCCGTCCATTTGGCAGGGCTTCCGGCGGAAGTGAAAACTATATTGACTCCTTCCTCTACCACTATC
The DNA here is from genome assembly GCF_001940965.1 of Bacteroides sp. Phil13. Lineage (NCBI taxonomy): Bacteria > Pseudomonadati > Bacteroidota > Bacteroidia > Bacteroidales > Bacteroidaceae > Bacteroides > Bacteroides sp. Phil13. The sequence goes on from NZ_MSHA01000062.1 coordinate 78,579, forward strand.
TGCATGATTTCTTCAATCTGCGGATACATCAATGGAATATTGACTCCAAAAGGATTATGTGTAGCAGCATGACATTTACGGATATGCTCACGTAACGTTTCAGGATGCATAGAACCTGCACCAAGCAAGCCCAATCCACCCGCATTACTCACTGCCGACGCCAAGCGCCAGCCACTGCACCAAACCATACCACCTTGGATTATTGGATATCGAATCCCGAAAAGGGAAGTTATTCTGTTCATAGTCTCCTACATTTAGGTATTATTAAGGAAGAAACAAGAAAAAAGGGCGAAAGGTTCGGAGGAAAAGGCGATATGTCATAAAAACTACACCCGGAAATACGAATATACAATATACGCAAACCGAGTGCACAAATTATACAAATGAAGATTTAGACAATTATCCCTATCACAAATCTTTTCCTTAATTTTTAATCGCCTTGACAGGCTCTTTAATCAACACTGTAGTCGAGTCCCCGTATGCACGGAGCACTTCTAGAGTACGGGCACGGCGCTTACGTCCTTTGACATTCCAGAATTCTTTTGTAAAAGGTGTCATAAAATCACCGGAGAATCCCGAACCGCCACTGGCACCCTGCCAGCTACCCACGGCCATATTATTTGCACGTTCCGTCACTCGATAACGCAATCCGGTTGCTTCTATCTCATCTATGCTTTTACGGATACCCTTTTCTAAAGGAGTCTTCGCCCAATCAGAATAAACACGAAGCATTTTAAGTTCGTAAAAAGGATCTCCTCTCCACGTGTTCTTATCTATTTTAATTTTCTTCTGATACACCGGATCCCAGTTATACTTCGTATTTGCTGTATATGGACGCAAGGTAAGAATAACTTTCTTCTTCGGTGTATTTGGTATTTCGGGAAGTGTTGTATTGAAATCCAGCCATTGTCTTTCCAGCGACATCTGTTGTTTGCCCAGAGGCTCCTGTACTCCCATTTCTTTCAGTACTTCCGGATTCAGCTTAATCTCTCCTTCTCCGTCCAATAGACGGCGCAATCGCAGAGAGTCCTGAGGTGTCCAGTTCTGGGCGCAAACGGGAAGGACTACTACTAAAAGCAGTCCGATTATAGTGCAATATATTCTCATTTATTTATTTTCTTACCACCACATATATCCGCTTCCACAAAGCGGTTCATCATAACAAGGATCTATGGTCCACATCGTACGAGGGTATTTGCGGTTTTCCCACCAGCGGCGATAACGGGCAGAAGCATCCAGAACTTCATCATCCGACAAGAAGTAAATGCCTTCATAATTCTCTGCATCCGCATGTACCATTTTGCATCCCATCGAAGCATTCTGCCCCAGACGGATTGTTTCTACTGTCCACAAGATACATTCACCTAAACGAAGCTTACCACCTGCGGAATAAGAAACCGGAGCCAGCGGAAAAGAAGGAATTACCATCAAATCTTCGGCATACTTCAACAAGTCCCCTATGTCATCAACAGTAAACCGAGGGATAGTGTTCAGCCCTTCCGGACTTTCAACAGAATATTTTCCGACCTTCAGTTGCTTAACGAATAAATCCACGTCAGGATTATTGTAGTCCAACGTCTCTTCTGCGCATGACACAAAAGAAAGAGAAAAGAAGAATATCAAAATGGCCATTACGGCACGTATATTAGAAATTGCTTTCATTGTTGCATTGTATTAAGGTTAATATGTCATACGAACACCGCAAAGTAGATTAAGGTTCGTTGGACGTTCCGTTCGCAGCATTTTTGTTTGCGAATCCGTATCAAAATGATGAGATACCGTAGGCTCTGCAAACAGAGCAATCCGATCGTTCAACTTATAACGGACTCCCAGACCTGCCGCAACGGAAAGTTGTACAGGCTCTGCTTCAAAACCATTGTCCCTGGCTCCGGATATGCATTTCTCGGCAGCACCACCCAATGTAGCGTAAAAATCTACTCTAGAGTTGCTTGCCAGTATTGCATTCAGTTTCACCGGAACAGCCAGTGTATGTATCGTATGATCTCCGTCAAGACGGTTGTATTGCAAACCTGCCTCCAGAGAAAAATGTTTGCTCAAACGACGTTCGGCAGAAACTCCTGCGGTGAACGGCATTCCGAAATCTCCCTTTGGCAACGATGTACCTATGCCTGCTTTGAAAGCCCATTTTTTAGCAGAACCACCCGCATTGGTAACGGGGAGTGCTTTATCGGAATCTGAGCCAAATTCTGTATTAGAATTTGTAGCAGTAGGATCAGTAGTTGTGGCACGATGATTATTTTCATTCCTTGATGAAGTTGTTTGACCATACATTCCATTACCTTGGTGGTGATTGCCATATACACGTTGGGAAATTGTAATGGAAACAGTAACAGATACAGTTTCTTCATCATCACCATTCGCAGCAAGTATGGTACCGGATGATGTTGGTGCCGGATGTTTATGCCCCGGAGTCTGCGCTGTAGGTTTAGTCTCATGAATAGAGGGGAATTTTTCCTGTACCACATCTCCGTTCAGTTTACCTTCCGGTGTCAGCGTAGCTACCTTGGTGAATGCTTCCTGAATCTCATCTTTCGGAGAAAAATACCAGAATGCAGCGGAAGCAGCTCCAAGCACTAATACTACAGAAGCAGCCGCAGCCACCCGATAGAAGCGTGGAGTAAGGACGGAACGTTTCTGCTTCTGTCCGAAAGCAACAGCTGCAGAAGTATTGGTTGCATCGGTTTCAACTTTTGACAGGTCGCCTTTCAGCTCCTCCCAAAAGCCATCCCGCACCGTCATCTCTGCACCAGAGAGACGACTGCGGAACAAACCGGTTATTTCATCATTTCCTTTCATACTCTGTATATTCTTTAATTCTTTTTGCTAACAAATTCTTGGCGCGATGCAGTTGCGAAGTGGATGAATGTACCTTAATCCCAAGCATTTCCGCTATTTCCTTATGTGATTTCTCTTCAAACACATACAAGTTGAAAACGGTTCGGCATCCATCAGGTAATTCTGCCACAAATGCCATCAACTGCTGTTCAGAGAGGCAGCTACCGCTATCTGCTATACTTGCTTCGTCGGGTATGTCAGGCAATTGTTCTTCGTTTACCACCAGTTGGGTGATACGCTTCTGCTTTCGCAGATAATCTATTGCCTGTGTCACCATTACTCTTGTTACCCACGTTGCCAACGCACATTCGCCCCGGAAAGTGAAATGGGTAAAGATCTTGATGAACCCATCGTGCAATACGTCATGAGCGGCATCTTCATCGCCCGTATAGCGGTAGCATACCGCAAGCATCTGCTTGGAATAAAGGGTATACAGCTCCTTACGTGCGGAATCCTTTCCTGCCCGGCAGCCCTCTATCAGTTCTATTTCATTTTCCAATGTCAGTGCTCTTTTTACGGACGCCTCTTCGCGTCGTTTGTTAGTTAGACGCAGCTTTCCGTAGAATGCTGCAATGTTATATCTAAAAAGAAGTTAAAGAATGGAGATTATTTACCATCTCCCAATCTCCAGCCTTTAATCGCAGACTTTATCTTATCTATATTTCCCATAACCGTTTATTTAGTTCCATATCTCTGTTCAATAGCTCGGATCATCTTATAAATCTCTTGCTCCACACTTTTTTATAACTGGAATGGAAATACTCCATAGGCGTTCTCATGAAATTGCGTACCGTTTTATCCGAAAGATATATTTCCCACATTTCATAGCCGCCCTCCAACAACGAGTTAAACTGCTCATCGGTGAGTGACAGATGGAAAGGGTTAACAGCCTGCCCCTTCATATCATAATATTCGGTTATGAGGGTTCTAAAACTTTCCAACCTTTCATAAACCTCAATTAACGACAACAGAAATTCCTTATCTGATATCTTCTGCATCAACATCGAATTTTTCAGCAGGTCCATCGCATTCCGGCGACAAGAGAAAACACGGAAATGCCCCAAAATAAAACCAAATTGCCTTAACGAGTCTTCGGGTATCATCCGGAATTTCATATCATGTTCCATAAGGAGAGTAGAAATACGTTTATCCTTATTAAATTCCGACATAACATCTTCAAACTGATCCTGATTGCTTTTCAATTCATCCCTAATCAGCAGCATAGTAGATTTAATGTCTTTCTGCTCAGAACAACGAGTGACCAGTTCACTGCCGACAAAGGTTATCAGCACACCAATCACAACAATAGAAGTTTGCCGTATATACTCGCCAGGCTTCCAATTTCTGATAGTCGTTTTTACCTTCTTCCAATCTATCTTTACCATACTTCTTAAATGTATCAGAAGTAAAAAGCCTCCCATAAAGATTGAAACTTATGAGAGGCTTCCTACTATTTTCTAAATACGGCCTTCCGCCCTTGTCAACATGCCTTAAAACTCATATCCAGTCCTTTTACAGAATGTGTCAGAGCACCTACAGAGATAAAGTCTACGCCACATTCGGCATAGTCACGCAGTGTATCAAAAGTAATGCCACCTGAAGACTCGGTTTCATAACGACCGCCCACCATATCCACAGCCTTCTTTGTCATTTCAGGCGTGAAGTTATCAAACATGATACGGTCTATGCCACCAAGATCAAGCACTTGTTGCAACTCATCGAAGTTACGTACTTCAATCTCTATCTTGAGGTCTTTTCCTTTTTCCTTGCAATATTCTTTAGCACGATTGATAGCCTTGTCGATGCCTCCGGCAAAATCCACATGATTGTCTTTCA
>NZ_MSHA01000063.1:0-14350 GCF_001940965.1 Bacteroides sp. Phil13
TTACCTATAAAGTAACGGCTCTAAAAAGGTGAGGATTTACAAATGAATTTTTATTATTCTTTATTTTTTTAAATTTATAAATTTAAAGTTTTTTTATTATGAACAAAAAATTTCTAAGTGCAATCCTGTTCGGAGCTTTAATGGTAGGTTCTACAGGAACGTTCACGTCTTGTAAGGACTACGATGATGACATCAAGGACCTGCAGGGACAACTGGACAAGAAAGCTTCACTTGATGAATTGAACTCTAAGGTAAGTGCTTTAGAGGCTGCCATCAATGGAGCTAAGACTGATGCGACTGCTGCTAAGACTAAAGCAGAAGAAGCACTGACCAAAGCTCAAGAAGCATTGGACAAAGCTGGACAAGGGGGCTCATCTGCAGAAATCGAAGCTCTGAAAGCAGCTTTGGAAAAAGCACAGTCTGATTTGCAAAAGCAAATCGACAAATTGGCTTCTTTGGATGATGTAACAGCAAAAGTTGCTGCTCTGAAAAAAGAGCTTGAAGCAGACTTTGTTACTGATGAGAAGTTGCAAGCTTTATCTACAAAGGTTCAAACTTTGACTGATGAAGTAGTTAAATTGATCGGTCACCGTTTGACTAGTCTGGCTGTAATACCGACTACTCATATTAATGGTATCGCTGCTATCACTTTCACTACTTTGCAATATACTCCGCAGAAGTATCAGATAGTAGCTGACCACGAATCAGAAGTACATGCAACAACTCCGGTTCTTGACCACGTTAATGCTGCGACTAAAGCTAATTACATTTCTACGGAAAAGAATAAAGCTTACTTCCATGTAAGTCCGAGTGTAGGTATCCGTACTCAAGATATCAAATTGCCTTCATTCGATGGTTTGAAGTCTGAGAACATCATAACCAGAGCAGGTGTTGAAATTACTAACAATAAGCCTATCGAAGTTACTGGATATAGTATCAACGAAAAGGGTGTATTGGAAGTTACATTCAAGAAAGAAAAGAGCTTCTTGAATACACAGCTTAAGACTTCTAATCCGACTGGTACTAAGGAGTCATTCTATATGGCTTCTTTGAAAGCTCCTATTGCAGAAGCTAACTACACAGAAGACGAAGCTAAGGATCTTGCAGCTGGTAAGATTGATGGTGTTTATGTAAACTCTGAATATGCCCGTATCGAGGAACTCATCAAGTTACCTTATCTTGCTAACATGAGAACTGATTATAGCAAGACAACTACTGGTAACTTTGCTGATGAAACTCAGACTGATGCTAACGGCAAATTCTATGTTCACTATCATGACTCTATCTGCCTGTATAAGTCTGATGCAAACTCTTTGATCGATGTTTACCAGCCCTACGACAAAGCTCTTGATCTGAAGACATTGGTGAAAGTTTGTGTAAGTGATATCAATAACGATCATAGCAAACATGAAGGTTTGGATAACTATGCTGACTATGGTTTGGCATTCCGTTTCCGTTTGGCTAATGCTGCTTACATTCCGCAGAACGATAATACAAACAAGACTGACCAACAGAAGTTTGCTCAAATCGATTCTCCTGAAAGTGGTATCATGACCTCTAAAGTATATAACATTCCTGAATCAGCTACAGCTGTAGGTCGTGAGCCTATCGTTTGCGTATCTTTGATTGATACTCAAAACGGTAACGCTTTGATCGCTCAACGTTATATCAAGATTAAATGGACTATGGAAGGTAAGACTCTGTCTGTTCCATTCCAGCCTACTCTGTTCAATTGCACTGTTGAAAACCGTGTTAATACAGAAATGATGAACACAATGATCTACGACAAGGCTAAGACTGGTGGTATGACTAAGAATGAATTCCATTCTATCTATACTCAGTTCGTAGATGGTACAGGTGCTGGTACAGCTATAGATATCGCTAATCCTGAAGAAGGTGTTGAATCTCACAATATCTTGTGGACATTGTCTGAAACTGATCTGGGCGTATTCTGGCCTACTCAGCAAGAAAAGACATTCACTAAGACTGTGACTTACAAAGATCCTAAGGGTATCAATGCTGACATTACAGTTGTAATGACAAGAACTATCTACATGCCTGCTCTGAACGTTTGGGGCCATATGGGTACTTACTGGAAGGGTGACAAGGTATATGAAGTATTCAACATCAACCCGATCGTTTACGGTACTAAGGAATCTAACCCGGCATGGAACGTAGTTACAGGTACCAACCCAACATGTAACATCTATACTGACCTATTGAATGGCTTCTTGGATGACAGATATAAGAAACCGACTGACGGTGCTGCAGGTGTAGTATATTACACTGACAAGAATGTAGCTGGTAAGAAATTCTACTATCCTTCTTTCGGTCCTGCACAAGCTGGTGCTACTATGGGAGCTAACTCTAATGGTATCTATTACAATGATCTGGGTGTAAGATTTGTATTTGACAAGGCAAGAATTGCTAACTACAAGTATACTTGGAAAGACGGTAAAGAATACACAGCTACGTTGAAGAACAATGATACTGAATTGTGGATCAACGGTCAATTGGCTGCAACTATTGTGAACCATGCAGCTAACCTGTTGAACGCAGCTGAACAAACTTACAACATTAAGTTGGAAGAAGCTGTTCCTGCTCATCCTGTTACTGACTTTACTAATCAGCCGACAGAAGCTGCTAAAGCATTGGTTGGTAAACTTGTTCCTATCAATTTGGTAGCTGATATCTGTGGTAATGGTAAGAATGTAACTACAGTTAAGCAATATGAAGCTAACATCATCGAACCGTTACAGGTTAAGAAGGGTGAAATTAAGAACTTCATCGATGCTCAGAACGAAGGTAGTACAATTGATGTAACTGACGCATTCACTTACTATTCTTGGAATGACAACAACCAGGTTGTTGCTAAGACTGGCAAGGGTGACTTAGCAGAAAAACTGTATGAGTTCTACCAAGTAAGAGAAGCAGGTTGGCCGTTGGTAGCTGGTTCTAGCACTTTGGATGTAACTAAGATCAAGACTAACTTGAAACCTGAAGGTGGTAACTTGGAACCTGTTGAAGGTTACACTCAAGGTAGCTTGCCTGCAAACGTTGAGATTAAGTACGAACAGAAACTTGTTGATGGTAAATTGAAAGACGTTCTGACTTATTACAACTATAGCGGTACTCCGGTTAACAAGGCATACAAGCTGTTTATCCCGGTTGAATATGGCTACAAGTGGAAGACTCTGATCAATGTTTATGAAGTGACTGTAGCTCCTAACTCAGGAACTCCTGGTAACTAAATAAAGATTAGATACTAAATAAAAAGAGTATGTCCTTCGGGGCATACTTTTTTTTAAATGAAACAACTACTCTGTGAAGAATAGTCCTTTTTTTCACCATCGTGAAAAGTAAAATGTTGTTGTGTGAGGCTGTACCCAGTGGGAGACAGCCTCACTCTTTTTATAGCCATTCACTCTAACTACTCAAAAAAAGCGCTATAACAAACAAATGGAGGACAAGAAAAAGGCGGTAAAAATGCTTAAGCATTTTTACCGCCTTCTTTATAATAGAACACTAATTACTTTTCCGGTGTCTGTTCCAATGTAGCTACCAAGAAATCATAGAACTTGGAAACTGTCGGAATCAAAGCACGTTCATCCGGTGAGTGCGGAGAGCGCAACGTTGGTCCAAAGGAAATCATATCCAATCCCGGACAGTTAGCACCAATAATACCACATTCCAAACCCGCATGAATTACTTTCACTGCCGGTTCTACACCGAATTGTTGCTTATAAGACAACTTCATGGCGTGCAGAATAGGAGAATCCACATTAGGCTGCCAACCGGAATAACCTCCGCTTAATTCCACCTTCATACCAGCCATAGCAAAACAAGCAGTCAGGCTGTCAGCCAGAAATTCTTTCATTGTATCGCAAGAGCTACGTGCCAGGATACGAACTTCTGCTTTGCCACCACCAATAATAACAATAGCCAGATTAGAAGAAGTTTCCACTGTATCAGGCACAGTAGGAATCATACGCATCACGCCATCCTGACAAGCCATCAATACATTAATCATATTGTCTTGAATTTCCGCAGGAACAATAGTTGCAGGAAGCTCAACAGATTCAACAGTCAGAGTGATACCGCTTTCAATCGGAGCGTATTCCGCATTGATCTGTGCTTCATATTCCTTAATATAATCTTCCAGCCCTTCTGTATCTTCAGGATTAAACACCAATACAGCACATGCTTCACGAGGAATAGCATTACGCATATTCCCACCCTCAAAACTTGCCAACTGAGAATCAAATTCAATCAAGACATCATGCACTACGCGAGCTAAGAGCTTATTAGCATTTCCACGACCCTGATTGATCTCCAAACCGGAGTGACCACCACGCAGACCTTTCAAAGTAACCTTACGGGCTACAAGATCGGCAGCAGGTGCTTCTTCTTTATATTCCAATGTAGCAGTCAGATCGATACCACCGGCACAGCCAATGTATAATTCACCTTCATCTTCAGAATCAAGATTCAACAGGATTTCACCTTTCAGTGTACCCGGCTTCAAGCCGAAAGCACCATACATGCCTGTTTCCTCGTCTTTCGTAATCAAGGCTTCCAGCGGGCCATGTTTCAGACTGTTATCTTCAAGCACAGCCATAATAGCTGCAACACCCAGACCATTGTCTGCCCCCAATGTAGTACCTTTAGCTTTCACCCAATCGCCATCGATATAGGTTTCAATAGGATCTTTTGTGAAATCGTGAACAGTATCATTGTTCTTCTGAGGCACCATATCCATGTGCGCCTGAAGAATGACGCCTTTGCGGTTTTCCATCCCCGGAGTAGCAGCTTTACGAATGATAACATTGCCTATTTCATCGACAAATGATTCCAAGCCTAAGCCTTTTCCAAAATTAACAAGGAACTCGGTTATCTTCTCCATGTGTCCGGACGGACGGGGAATTTGAGTCAGCGAATAAAAATGCTTCCACACATTCTGTGGAGCTAATTGCAAGATTGTACTCATAACATTTTAAAAGTTAGTTTTCGCAAATATACATTTTTATTCCCAAACTATGCAAGAACCTAAACTTTTTCCTGTGAAAAACCAACATTGCAGTAAGCACAAAGAAACACCCGGTGCCTACCAAACCTGTACCATCTCCGTACCATCTCCATACATATACAACCGAATTTGGTACGGACTTGACACGGACTTGGCAGGGAGTTGGTAGGGTTCGGATGCGCCCCCTACATTAACGAATCTATTTTGAACGATTGACCAATGACAGATGCAACCATCCATAAATACCCAGTACAATAACCAGCAATGTCTGTATACCATGCACTATCAACGCAAAAACTCCTGCATCGGTAGCATTGACACCATATAACATCATCATAGTAATAACAGCAAAGTGCCAGGGACCTGCACCATTGGGAGTAGGAACAATCACTGCGAAAGTGCCGCCCACAAACATCACCAAGCCTGCCAGAAAGCTCAGATGCTCAGTAAAAGAGAAGCAATAGAAAGTGATATAGAAGTGATAAAAATAGCATATCCATATAAGTAAGGTATAGAGAATGAAAAGTGGTATATTCTTTACACTCTTCAACGACATCACCCCTTCCCATACATTCAACACCACGCCTTTTACTTTCTCAAAGAAAGAAAGCATGCGCAGAAGAAAATAAAGTAATACCAATACACCAATGATACTAAAAAGAACAACATAAAACCAGGGAGACGTCACCAGATGCACCAGCGAAGGAACTTTGGTACCCGTCTCTTCAAAAAAACGAAGGAAGACAGGCATCTGTATCAGAAAAGTAATCCCGGTAATCACAAGGATGGTCAACGTATCTATCAAACGCTCCGTTACCACTGTTCCAAGCGATTTGGCAAAAGAAACATCATCATATTTGGCAAGTACTCCGCAACGGGAAACCTCTCCTACCCGAGGAAGAATAAGATTGGCTGCATAAGAAACAAAGATAGCATCTACACAATCACCCGACTTGGGATAAGCACCAAGCGGGGCAAGTGTTTGCTTCCAACGCCAGCCACGAAACACATGACTCATCACACCAAAAAATAAAGAAAACAACATCCATCCCCAGTTCGTTCCATGCAGAAGTACTTCTTTAGCGCGTGCAAAATCAAAATCTCGATACACCCAATACAGGATAAAACCGCCCAAAGCGACCGGCAAAAGGATCTTCAGTGTCTTTTTTAATAGTTTATTCATGCAGAATTCGTTATTCTTCATCGAAAAGGATTACCTTTGCGAGCTGCAAAGATAGTGCAAATAGGAAGCAGAACAAAAGAAGCTTGCTTATTTTTAATGCTGAAGTATGGCCTATATTCGCGGAGCAAAGAGAGTGCAACAGTAATGATTGAGTGGATAAATGAGACTAGTAAAGCCTAAAAAGTTTCTCGGCCAACATTTCCTGAAGGACCTGAAAGTGGCGCAGGACATAGCCGATACCGTAGACGCATGTTCCGGGCTTCCTGTATTGGAAGTGGGTCCGGGCATGGGGGTATTAACCCAGTTCCTGGTAAAGAAAGAACGTCCGGTGAAAGTAGTAGAACTGGATTATGAATCTGTTGCCTATCTACGTGAAGAATACCCGTCCCTGGAAGATAACATCATCGAGGATGACTTCCTGAAAATGAATCTGCAACGCTTGTTCGACGGGCAGCCTTTTGTACTGACAGGAAACTATCCTTATAATATTTCGAGCCAGATTTTTTTCAAGATGCTGGACAATAAGGAACTGATACCTTGTTGCACCGGTATGATACAGAAAGAAGTAGCCGAACGTATTGCTGCCGGTCCCGGAAGCAAAACATACGGCATTCTGAGCGTATTGATACAGGCATGGTATCGTGTGGAATATCTTTTCACCGTACATGAGCATGTATTCAACCCACCGCCTAAGGTGAAAAGCGCTGTCATTCGCATGACACGAAACGAAACTCAAGCCCTCGGCTGCGATGAAAAACTATTCAAGCAAGTGGTGAAGACCACTTTCAATCAACGCCGCAAAACCCTGAGAAATTCGATAAAACCCATACTCGGCAAAGACTGCCCACTGACGGAAGATGTTTTATTCAATAAACGACCGGAGCAACTATCGGTACAACAATTCATTGATCTGACCAACCGGGTTGAACAGGCTTTGAAAGAGATTAGAGAAAAAAGTAATGAAACCAATGAATGATATTTAGCAGGCGGAGTTCCAGCACTACGCTGATAAATTATCATTAAAGCAAGAGGAGGAAGATTATGGAAATGGACGAAGAATACATTGACAACGTCAAAAACCTCATAGAGCAAAAAGACGCTGAAAACGTCAAAGCGCTCCTGATAGACTTACATCCTGCGGACATTGCTGAACTGTGCAATGATCTGAGCCCGGAGGAAGCACGGTTCGTATACCGTTTGCTGGATAATGAAACCGCAGCAGACGTATTGATGGAAATGGATGAGGATGTCCGTAAGGAATTCCTTGAAATACTTCCTTCTGAAACCATTGCCAAGCGCTTCGTGGACTACATGGACACGGACGACGCTGTAGACCTGATGCGTGAGCTGGATGAAGAGAAACAGGAAGAAATTCTCTCACACATTGAAGACATTGAACAGGCAGGAGACATCGTAGACTTGTTGAAGTACGATGAAGACACCGCCGGTGGTTTGATGGGTACGGAAATGGTAGTCGTGAATGAGAACTGGAGTATGCCGGAATGTCTGAAAGAGATGCGCCAGCAAGCTGAACAGTTGGATGAAATTTACTACGTCTACGTCATTGACGATGAAAACCGCCTGCAAGGAGTGTTCCCGCTGAAAAAGATGATTACCTCCCCTTCCGTATCAAAGGTGAAGCACGTGATGCGGAAAGACCCGATTTCTGTGCATGTCGACACATCCGTGGATGATGTGGTACAGATTATCGAAAAGTACGACTTAGTAGCTGTTCCCGTTATAGATAGTATCGGACGGCTAGTAGGACAAATCACCGTAGACGACGTCATGGACGAAGTGCGTGAACAATCGGAACGTGATTACCAGTTAGCATCCGGTTTGTCTCAGGATGTAGAAACGGACGATAACGTAATGCGTCAGACGAGTGCCCGCCTGCCATGGCTTATTATTGGTATGCTCGGTGGTATTGGTAACTCCATGATTTTAGGTAACTTCGATTCAACCTTTGCTGCCCATCCCGAAATGGCACTCTACATCCCACTGATCGGTGGTACGGGTGGGAACGTGGGAACCCAGTCTTCGGCTATCATCGTACAAGGCCTTGCCAACAACTCACTGGATGCCAAAGATATTTTCAAACAAGTAACAAAAGAGTCTGTAGTAGCACTAATCAATGCCACTATTATTTCTCTATTAGTGTATATATATAATTTCGCCCGGTTCGGTGCAACCGCTACCGTCACCTATTCCGTTTCCATCAGTCTGTTTGCCGTAGTTATGTTTGCATCTATCTTCGGCACGCTGGTTCCTATGACTCTGGAAAAGTTGAAGGTAGACCCAGCCATCGCTACCGGTCCGTTTATTGCGATTACCAATGACATCATAGGCATGATGTTATATATGGGAATTACCGTACTTCTCTCCTAAAACAAGAAAAAAGAAAAAAAACTCAGGAAAAAAGTATGAAGTAATTGTTTTATTTCATTAATTTGTGACCTAATGTAACCCGAACGGGTAAAACCGTTTCTTAAAACGTATGTACAATGATGGACACTCATGACACTAATCTCCCCGAAAAGGCGGTAGAATTAGAAGAAGAAAAGAAAGCAGCCGAGGTTTCAGAGCCGGCTCTGACCGAAACTCCGGCTGAAGAAGCAACGAAGGAAGAAAAGCCGGTAGAAGCTATACAGAAGCTAAACAAGGAGGAAATCCTAGCTAAGCTTAAAGAGGTTTCCGCAGATGTGGAAAATGCCGGCAAACAGGAAATAGATGGTCTGAAACAGGCTTTCTATAAGCTGCATAATGCCGAACTGGAAGCAGCGAAGAAACTATTCATCGAAAACGGGGGAACAGCAGAGAATTTCATTCCGACAGCAGATGCTGTTGAAGAGGAATTCAAGAACATCATGTCCGTCATTAAAGAGAAGAGAGGTGCATTGTCAGCCGAACAGGAAAAACAGAAAGAGCTGAACCTGCAAATCAAACTTTCCATAATAGAGGAACTGAAAGAACTGGTAGAATCACCCGATGATGCCAACAAATCCTATACGGAATTCAAGAAGTTGCAACAACAGTGGAATGAAGTAAAACTGATTCCGCAAGCTAAAGTCAACGAACTATGGAAGAGCTACCAGCTCTATGTAGAGAAGTTCTATGACTTGCTGAAGTTGAACAATGAATTCCGCGAATATGATTTCAAGAAGAACCTGGAAATAAAAACGCACTTATGCGAAGCTGCCGAAAAACTGGCAGAAGAACCGGATGTAGTATCAGCATTCCATCAGTTACAGAAACTGCATCAGGAATTCCGTGATACGGGTCCTGTTGCCAAAGAACTGCGTGACGAGGTATGGAACCGCTTCAAAGCAGCTTCCACAGCCGTAAATCGTCGCCACCAGCAACACTTCGAAGCATTGAAAGAGGTGGAGCAACATAACCTCGATCAGAAAACGGTAATTTGTGAAATCATTGAAGCAATAGACTATAATGAGCTGACCAACTTTGCAGCCTGGGATAATAAGACACAGGAAATCATTGCTTTGCAGAACAAATGGAAAACCATCGGTTTTGCACCGCAAAAGATGAATATAAAGATATTCGAACGTTTCCGTAAAGCATGTGACGAGTTCTTCCGCAAAAAAGGAGATTTCTTTAAATCCCTGAAAGAAGGTATGAACGTAAATCTGGATAAGAAACGTGCCCTTTGCGAAAAAGCCGAAGCTCTGAAAGACAGTACCGACTGGAAAGCAACTGCTGACGAGCTAACCAAACTGCAGAAAGAATGGAAAACAATCGGTCCGGTAGCAAAGAAATATTCCGATGCAATATGGAAGCGCTTCATTTCGGCTTGCGACTACTTCTTTGAGCAAAAAAACAAGGCAACTTCTTCTCAACGTTCCGTTGAAATAGATAACCTGAACAAGAAGAAAGAGATCATCGAAAAGCTGGGTGCTATTGATGAGAATATGGATACGAACGAAGCCACACAGTTGGTACGCGAATTAATGAAGGAATGGAACAGCATCGGTCATGTGCCTTTCAAGGAAAAAGACCGCTTATACAAGCAATACCACGGACAAGTGGATAAGTTGTTCGACCATTTCAATATCAGCGCTGCCAATAAGAAACTGAGTAACTTCAAGTCTAATATTAGTAACATTCAGGAAGGTAGTCCGCAGTCGCTCTACCGCGAACGTGAGAAACTGCTACGTGCAGCAGATGCCATGAAAAATGAATTGCAGACATATGAGAATAATCTCGGTTTCCTGACGACTTCTTCCAAGAAAGGTAACAGCCTGCTGACGGAATTGAATCGCAAAGTAGAAAAACTGAAAGCAGATATTGAGTTGGTAAAACAGAAAATCAAAGTTATCGACGATTCTATCCGTAGCGCCGAATAATTGAAACCCACATACAAAGAGAGGCTGTGTTGGCAATGAACACAGCCTCTCTTGTTTTATCACAGGTTCTATTAATGATGGAACAAACGGATACCGGTGAATGCCATGGCAATGCCATATTTATCACAGGTTTCAATCACATGGTCATCACGCACCGAACCACCTGCCTGGGCAATATATTCCACACCAGTCTTATAAGCACGCTCAATATTATCGCCAAATGGGAAAAAGGCATCTGAACCAAGGGATACTCCTCTCAGTGTATCCAGCCATTCACGTTTTTCTTCGCGAGTCAGCACTTCCGGCTTCTCTGTAAAGAACTGTTGCCAAACGCCATCAGCCAACACGTCTTCATGATCGTCACTGATATAAATATCAATCGTATTATCACGGTCGGCACGACGGATTTTCTCTACCCAAGGTAAATTTAAGACTTTCGGGTGTTGACGAAGATACCAAATATCGGCTTTATTTCCAGCCAAGCGGGTACAGTGGATACGGCTTTGCTGCCCTGCCCCGATACCGATTGCCTGCCCATCCTTCACATAACATACAGAGTTGGACTGTGTATACTTTAAAGTGATGAGAGCTATCATCAAATCACGCTTTGCAGCATCCGGAAAACTCTTGTTTTGAGTAGGAATATTAGCAAACAGCTCATCGCCATTCAGTTTTATTTCATTACGGCCCTGTTCAAAAGTGATTCCAAACACATCTTTGCGCTCAATCGGAGCCGGTCTATAATTCGGATCGATCTTAATTACATTATAAGTACCTTTACGCTTATTTTTCAGGATTTCGAGCGCCTCATCCGTATATCCCGGAGCAATAACACCGTCTGAAACTTCCCGGTTAATAAAACGAGCGGTTGCTGCGTCACAAACATCACTTAAAGCGATGAAATCGCCATAAGACGACATACGGTCAGCACCACGGGCACGTACATACGCATTAGCCAACGGAGAGAGAGGCAGATCATCCGCAAAATAGTTTTTTTTCATGATCTCATCCAATTCCAGACCAATAGCTGCACCTGCAGGACTCACATGTTTGAATGAAGTCGCCGCCGGCATACCGGTAGCTTCTTTCAGTTCTTTCACTAACTGCCATCCATTTAAGGCATCCATAAAATTAATATATCCCGGACGTCCATTCAGGACTTCAATAGGCAGTTCCCCCTCCTGCATAAAAATACGAGCCGGCTTCTGATTAGGGTTACAGCCGTACTTGAGTTCTAACTCTTTTGCCATAGTTTTAATTATTTGAATAGAATTGCCGCAAAATTACTAAATATAAAGCAAAATCAATCATTATAAATCCACAACAACGCGGATAAGTACGCAGTTGTTTCCTTTCATGGAAATTCCGTTTCCCCAGATGGAAACTTTGTTCACTCCACACGGTAACTCCATTTACACGCCGGGGTAAAAGCCGTTACATACCGAGGTAAAGCCCGTTACATGCTGGGGTAAAGGCCGTTACATACGGCAGTAAATGCTTTTACATCTTGCAGTAAATCATTGGTAAATGCTATCAATTGATTATCAATAAGCTAACAAAAAAATAGTCATTAGCAATCTTTACCTCATCCCCGTACTGGTCACTTCATTAGCATTCCCTAAGAGATTAGTTCCGCCAATGGGTTCATAATTATCGTTGTATGCAAAAAAATGCGACTCTGTTCTGAAAGTTTAGAGAATCAATACATTATAGTCTCTCTGAAAATCTTTATCTTTGCAAACCGTTTGAAAACAAAAGTGAATAATTAACGATACAATAACTTAAAAATAACCAGAATCAGATGAAGCAGGACATGATTGTTATCCTTGACTTGGGTAGTCATGAAAATACGGTATTGGCTCGTGCCATCCGTGCGTTAGGTGTATATAGTGAGATCTATCCTCATGATATAACCGTTGAAGAACTGAAAAAATTGCCCAACGTAAAGGGTATTATTATTAATGGCGGACCGTGCAACATAGTAGACGGTGTTGCCATCGATGTAAATCCGTCCATCTACGAGGCAGGAATCCCTGTGATAGCTGCCGGTCATGACAAAGCGACTTGTGCAGTGAAACTGCCGCAATTCACGGATGATATCGAAGCCATCAAAGCAGCGGTTAAGCCTTTCGTCTTCGAAACGTGCAAGGCCGAAGCTAATTGGAACATGACTAACTTTGTAAACGACCAGGTTGAATTGGTACGTCGTCAGGTCGGCAACAGAAAAGTATTGCTGGCCCTTTCCGGCGGTGTCGACAGTTCTGTAGTAGCAGCCCTGTTGCTGAAAGCAATTGGTGACAACTTGGTATGCGTACATGTAAATCATGGTCTGATGCGTAAAGGCGAGTCCGAAGATGTAGTAGAAATGTTCGGCAATCAACTGAAAGCAAACCTCATTTATGTAGACGCTACCGAGCGTTTCCTTACCAAACTGGAAGGTGTGGAAGATCCCGAACAGAAACGTAAGATTATCGGCGGAGAGTTTATCCGCGTATTCGAAGAGGAAGCGCGCAAACTGGACGGAATCGACTTCTTAGGTCAGGGAACTATCTACCCCGACATCGTGGAAAGCGGAACAAAAACAGCCAAGATGGTGAAATCTCACCACAATGTAGGCGGCCTGCCGGAGGATCTTCAGTTCGAACTCGTAGAACCGCTTCGCCAGCTTTTCAAAGATGAAGTACGTGCTTGTGGTGTAGAACTGGGCCTGCCTTATGAAATGGTTTATCGCCAACCGTTCCCCGGTCCCGGTCTGGGTGTCCGTTGTCTGGGCGCTATCACACGCGATCGTCTGGAAGCTGTACGCGAGTCCGACGCTATCCTGCGTGAAGAGTTCAGGATTGCCGGATTGGATAAGAAAGTATGGCAATATTTTACCGTGGTACCTGACTTCAAGTCAGTTGGTGTACGTGATAATGCCCGTTCCTTCGAATGGCCGGTTATCATCCGTGCTGTCAATACGATTGACGCAATGACCGCTACTATCGAACCGGTAGAATGGCCTATCCTGATGAAAATTACAGATCGTATCCTGAAAGAAGTGAAACATGTGAATCGTGTTTGCTATGATATGTCTCCGAAACCCAATGCTACCATAGAATGGGAATAAAAAAACTTTTTAGATGATAAATTGATAGCCTCAGCTTCTTATAAGTTGGGGCTATTTTAGTATTTAGGAGGAGAGAAATAAAAAAAGCTGTGAACTTATTATGTTCACAGCTTTTCCTTCGTTGGGCTACCTGCCCACTGGTCCTATCTTTAATTTCACTTAAAAATCAGCCATTTAAGTTGTAGTACTTATTCATGTGCCACCGAATTAGCCACCGAATTTAACTACAAACCCTAAAATCAGTCCTTCAATTGCATTTCATATTAGCAAGACAAAGGTAGAAATTAATTTCGAACAAAGAGACAAAAACGGATAAAAATCGTATTTAATTTTATTACCTTTGCAAAGACATCAGTCACTAATTAACTCAAAAAAACATGAATCATCAAACAAACAGCTACGGAACGAACCGCGACAATAAACGAAATATCTCTTTTACACTCATTGGAATTTTTACAGCATGCCTTATAAATGTTACTGCATGTAGCCCTACCCTTGAAGAACCTCAAAGTGATAAGTCTCTGAAAGAAGTGATTGATGATTGGGAAGACAACGGAAGTGTTAGCACACTTCCAGACAGTGTAAGAGATGCCACTCACGAAGACAGTGTAAGACTTGGCTTGATACCCTAATACTCCTGATGCAATCCCTGCGGCCGGAGGGGCAGTGGT
>NZ_MSHA01000064.1:0-6066 GCF_001940965.1 Bacteroides sp. Phil13
CCCAGACGCTCTTACACTTACATTTACAAGAGCAGAAGGAAAGAACGTAGGAAGCTACGCTTTAGAAACCGTTTCAGTAAACAATGACAACTACGAAATCACACTTCCAGAAAACGAATGGTTCACTATTACAGTATATAAGCTCACTGTTGATAGCTTGCCAGAGGGATATAAAACAACAAAAGAGTATAATGCTGACGGATTTGCTCCAGCAGACATCAAATACACTTTAAATAATGATGACGTAGTAATTAGCTTCAATAAGTCAGATAAGAACAAAGGAACATATAAACTTAAAGACTTATTTAAACAAGTTAATAACTCTAACTATGAGGTAACAATTTCCGATGCTCTTACAGTATCAATCACAGAATGCAAGAAGGTTATTTCTCTTGAAGAAATTCCAGAAGCAAGCAGAAGTGCTGTATACAACGGAAAGGCAATTACACCTGCTTCATTTGACAAAGACTACACATTCAGTGTAGACGGTCAAGCCGTTACAGAAACTCTTACAATTAGCTTCAAAGCAGTTGGAACTAACGTAGGTACATACAAGCTTGAAATTGCATCAGTTACAATTGGTGGAAAGACAGCTACAAACTACTCAGTTTCACTTGCAGTAAAAGAAAACAACTGGTTTGAGATTACGAAGTGCACTCTTGAGCTCACAAAATTAGACTTTGGCGATGCTTACACATGGAGCAAGAGATACGACGGAAAGATCTTCACACCAGCTTCAATTACAAAGTCAATTAATGGCGAAACAATCACAATCGAGTTCGAATCAATCGGGCCAAATGTCGTAACAGAAACATTAAAACCAAAAGCAAATAGTAATTATAGTGTTACTGTTGAAAACGATGTTAAAGCATCAATCACAGCTTATGCCTATGAACTTAAAGAAGTTGATATCAAAAACGGATCAAAGACTAAGGTTTATACAGGACAAGAGCTCACACCAGATGCAATGACATTGACATTGGTTGAAGGCGAAACACTTACAATTTCATTCAATAAAGTTGGAAAGAATGTTGATACTTACGCACTAGTAATTGCTTCAACAAAGATTGAAGGCGAAAATGCAACAAATTACAGCATCACACTTCCAGAGAACAAGTGGTTCAGCATCACACCATTTAAGTACACACTTAAAGCAGGAGATGTAAGCTTCACAAAAGTTTATGGAAAGGCAGACACAACATTATCAAAAGAGTTCGCAGCAGGAGCATTCGCTCATGAAGGCAATGCAGAACTCAAGAACCCAGACGCTCTTACACTTACATTTACAAGAGCAGAAGGAAACACAGTTGGAACTTATGCATTATTAACAGTTACTGTTGATGAGACAAATAAGAACAATTATGCAATTACTCTTTCAGACAACAAGTGGTTCAGCATTACAAAAGCAGAGCTTACATTCACAGTTTCAAAAGTTTACGACGGAACAACAGCGTTCACAAACGGTAATGTAACTAGCGTAACTGGAAAAGTCGGAGCAGACGAAATCTTACTTTCAGGTAACTATCCAAGCAAGGATGCAACTACATCAGCAGCAATCACTGTTTATACACTTTCTGGAGCTGCAAGTGCAAATTACTCTGTAAAGACAGTTACAGGAACAATTAACAAGTTTACTTATACTCTTAAACAAGAAGACGTTAAACTTTCAAAAGTTTATGGACACGCAGATCCAGAACTTAAAGTAACTCTTACAAAGAACTCTGAGGGAATCAATAACCCAGACGAACTTGTAATTACATTTACAAGAGAGGAAGGATCTTCAGTTGGAAAATACAAATTAACAATTGCATCGGTTAAGTATAGCAGCGGCGACGACGCAACAAACAACTATACAATCACAATCCCTGACGACAACACATTCTTCGAAATCGAAGCTGTTAAACAAGGATTAATGGTTGCCGTTGATGGCGAGTTCGCAATGACATACGACACAACAACTGTTACAAGAGTTGCAACAGAACTTGATTCAAATAAGTGGTACTTAGCAGCATACACAACTGACGGCACATTGAAAGCAAGAGTTGGACTTTCACTCTATTTCAACGATCAAGTTGCCGAGGGAACTTGGGAAGTTAAAGCCGTTACTTCAGATTTAGCTACAATGTTCGACGGAATCACAATTTCAATTGCTGACAGCTTAAGAAATGTTGGAAAATATGCATTAAGCATTTCTGGACATAACGATATTTATACAGCAGATGCAACATTTGTTGATAGCTCATATGTATCAGCAAGTCCAGTATTTGAAATCAAGAAATTCACTAAAGTGCTCACAGCTTCAGAGCTTACAAAAGATAGCTCATGGACAAAGGCATATGACGGCACAGCTCTTACACCAAACAGTGTTACAAAAGAGTTTATAGCTGGCGAAACAGTTACAATTGATTTTGCTTCAGTTGGAACAGATGCTAAGAAATATGCATTGTCAGTTAGTGGCACAAATAACGAAAACTATGAAATCTCAGTTGAAGATAACGACTTATTGGAAATTACAAAGAGAGCTTACACATTAACAGCAAGCGATGTTGCAAGCGTTAACTCAAAAGTATATTCAAATTCAACAATAACACCTGATTCAATCGAGCTTACATTAGTAAACAACGAAAAACTTACAATTTCATTCAACGCAGTTAGTGGAACTACTGTTGGGGAATATGAAATGGTAGTTAGCTCCGTTATGCTCGGAGAAAATGTTGCAGCGAACTACGAAATCAAGGAAGAACCTGGAAATAAGTGGTTCAGCATCACAAAATTCAAATATACAGTTGTTGAAGGCGACCTTGGACAAGAATATGTAAGAACAAAGACATATGACGGAACAAGCTTGCAGCCAGCAACAATTACAAAAGAATTAAATGGCGAAACAATCGAAATTAGCTTCAAAGCAACTGGAGTTAATGTAAATGACTACGCATTAGAATATGCAGGCGTAAGCAATGACAACTACGATATCACTATTTCTGCAAATACATGGCTGAAAATTACAGAGTATACATACGAGCTTAAGGAATCAGATCTCACGACATCTGAGTCAAAGACAGCAGTGTATACATCAAAGGCAATCACACCAGGATCTATCACATTAGAGAAGGTAACAGGAGAAATCCTCACAATCACATTCGAAGATGTTGAAAAGACAGTAGGAAAGAAAGCATTAGTAATTAAGACAGTAAGGATTGGTGGAGGAGTTGCAAGCAACTACAACATCACAATTCCAGCAGGAAACACATGGTTCGAAGTAACACAATATAACTACACTGTTACAGAAGATGATGTTAAAGATATTGTTAAGACAAAAGTTTATGACGGAGAAAACCTTGCTCCAGCATCAATTACAAAAGAGCTCATTGCAGATTCTGGCGAAACAGTTACAATTAACTTTGCTCCAGTTGGAACAGATGCTAAGAAATATGCTTTAGCTTATGCTAGCTCAAGCGATGCAGTAAACTACAACATTACAGTTGCTGCAAACGAATGGCTAGAAATCACAAAGAAAGCTTACACATTAACTGTAGAGGATGTTGCAGCCACTAGAGTTAAGACATACACAGGACATGATGTAACTCCAGATCCAATTGAAATCACATTAGTTGGAAATGAAACACTTAAAGTAACATTTAAGGTTGCTGGAAAAGATGCAAGTACATATGATATGGTAATTGATACAGTTACTCTGAATGGAGTAGAAGCAACAAATTATGATATCTCAATTCCAGCAAACAATCAGTGGTTCAGTATTGAACATGGAACATACATGATTTCAAAATCTGACTTCCCAGAAGATTATGTATGGTCAAGAGAGTACAATGGACAGAAGTTCACACCAGCTCCAATCACTCTTAAACTTGGTGATGACACAATTACAGTTAACTTTGAAGAAGTTGATGCAAATGTTGGACCTTACACATTAAAGATTAAGAATATGGTTAACGCAGAGAACTTTGACATTGATATCAATCCTCTCACAGTTTCAATCACAAAACTTTCTTATACATTAGCTGAATCAGATCTTACAGATGCAGCTAAGACAGCACAATACAATGGAAAAGTTATCACACCAGGATCTATCACATTAGAGAAGGTTCCAGGAGAAATCCTCACAATCGCATTCAAAGATGTTGAAAAGAATGCTGGAGAATATCCATTAGTAATTAAGTCAGTTACACTTGGCGGAGTAGATGCAACAAACTACGACATTAAACTTCCTACAGCAGGTTTAACATTCACAGTAACACAAATTAAACATGTTATTTCGCTACAAGACCTTGGAGAAAATTATGTACTTACTAAGACTTACGACGGAACAAACCTTGCACCAGCGTCAATTTCACTTAAATTGATTGAAGGTTCAGACGAAGCCGTAACAATTAGCTTTACATCAGTAGGACCTAATGCAGGCGAGTATGCACTTGCTATCTCAAGTGTAGGTGACACAACAAACTATGATATTACAATTACAGAAAACACTTGGTTGTCAATTACTCAAAAAGCACTTGACATCACAGTTACAAAGACATATGACGAAACAACAAGCTTTGACGGAGCAAACATTTCTATCAAAGGAATTGTTGGATCAGACGAAGTTACAGCTTCAGGATCATATGCAAGCGCAAATGCTACAGAATCAGCAACATTCACAGGAGTAACATTAACAGGAGCGGCTAGTGCAAACTACTCTGTAGGAAACGTTACTGGAAGCATTGCAAAATACAACATTGTAGTTGCTGCAGAAGACATCGAAAACAGAACAAAAGTTTACGATGGCAAGGAACTTACAAACACAGTTGTTAAGACTCCATTTACAACAGCAATCACAGTTACATTTAAATCAGTTGGACCAAAATTTGGAACATATGATTTAGAGTTTGATAGTGTTAGTGATTCAACGAACTACACAGCTACAGTTCCATATGGCGTTACACTTGAAATCAAGAAGTTCGCATACACACTCAAGGAAGGAGATGTGAGCTTCACAAAAGTTTACGGCAAAAATGACCCAGATCTTAAATTAACATTTGAGGCTGAGATCCTTGCAGGTGTAAACAACGGCGGACTTACAAACCCAGACCAACTTGTACTCACATTCACAAGAGCTGCAGGAGAAACAGTAGGCAGCTACGCATTAACAAGTGTTGTAGCAGACAATGAAAACTACGATATCTCACTTCCAGCAGATTGCAAGTGGTTCACTATCACACAACTTACACACGTAATCAAAAGGGAAGAACTTCCAGAAGGATACGTTTTAACTAAGAAGTATGATAGAAATAAATTTAAGCCAGCTTCAATTACTCTTAAATTGATTGAGGGCTCAGAAGAAAGCATTACAGTTAACTTCAGCGAAGTTGGACCTAATGCAGGAAAATATGATTTAACTATTTTGAGCGTTAGCGATAATGTTAACTACAGCATTACAATTAACGGAGCAGAATGGTTAGAAATCACAAAAGCAGAGCTTAACGTTACAGTTTCGAAAGTTTACGACGGAACAACAGCATTCACAAATGATAATGCAACTATCACAGGAATCTTAGGATCAGATGAAGTTACAGTTTCAGGTAACTACGATAGCAAAGACGCTACAGAGTCAGCTACTATCACAAATATTACACTTGATGGAGCTCAGAAAGACAACTACTACATTGAAAGTGCAACAGGAACAATTTCAAAATACAACATTGAAGTTGCTGCAGACGAAATCGTAAATACAACAAAGATTTATGACGGAAATAAACTTGAAAATGTATTAGTTAAGTCATTACATAGCGCAGACATTACAATTACATTTGAAGCAGTTGGTCCAGATGCTGGAAAATATGCATTAAAACTTGCTAGCATCAGTGATGAAACTA
Organism: Bacteroides sp. Phil13; assembly: GCF_001940965.1. Taxonomy (NCBI): domain Bacteria; kingdom Pseudomonadati; phylum Bacteroidota; class Bacteroidia; order Bacteroidales; family Bacteroidaceae; genus Bacteroides; species Bacteroides sp. Phil13. The sequence continues at coordinate 5,874 of NZ_MSHA01000064.1, forward strand.
ACTACACAGTTACAGTTCCAGATGTAACACTCACAATTTCAAAATTCACATATACACTCAAGGAAGGTGACGTAAGCTTCACAAAAGTTTATGGAACAGATGATCCAGAACTTAAAGAAACATTCGAAATTGGAAGAATTACTGAAACAACAAACAGTGCCCTTACAAACCCAGACGCTCTTACACTTACATT
>NZ_MSHA01000065.1:0-6092 GCF_001940965.1 Bacteroides sp. Phil13
TCTTTCGACATATTACCATCTTTGTAAAAGGCAGCCAATACTAGCCGAAAATTCTGTGGATCTGTTTTTTGGATGGTATAATTGAAAATATAATCAGACGTAAGTTCGCTTTGACTTATCTTAGCTGAATAGCTGTCACCTACACTCTTTCTAACCAGCAAATAATCTATGGCATCAATATCCTTAAAATTCAATGTTGTTGATACAATTTTTGTATCCTTATTTGGAATCAAATGAGTATCCAAAGGTATAATTTCATCAATAGGAATATAAGTTTCAGTTTCTTGTTCAGAAGTACAAGAAACAAATAAAAATATAAACGAAGAGAATACTATAAATAATATGTTTTTCATGTCTATTGATTCATTTTTCAATTTATCGTAACCAGATAACCCATTCGCCTTATATCAAATATTAAAATAGAGAGTGAGCTGACTCAGAAAAATACCAGTAAAAGCCCACTCTCTATCATTAACTACAAAAATCCTTCTCGAAACTATTCGACATTAACTATTACACCCTCAGAAGTAACAGTAGATGTACGCCCTGTTTCTTGATTTTCCTCAGTAAAAGTACCTACCAATTTAACGATATAGCGATACTTCTTAGCAGGATCAATAGTGAAAGTATGAGAGGTTTCCTCATTTACCAAGGTTATTCTATCTCTATAAATATTATTTTCCACTATTTGAATCTGTACTGAAATAGGACGTCTGAAGTCTTCTGGAATTACTGAAGGAATACTCCAAGTCAATGTCACTGTAGTAGCATTATCTTGAATATACTGCACATTCTCAGGCGTAGGTATGAAATAATTCAAGCCCTTGTCATCAAGCACATCTCTGTCATAGCAGCTGGACAGTGATAACACTACCAACAACATTGTAAAAATGGTTACTATCTTTTTCATAATTTTCTTCTTAATAGTTAAACATTAATATCCCGGATTCTGCGTATAGTTACCCTTTGAATAATTCATTTGTGGTTGGGAAATCGGAAAGTACTCATCACGACCGGCAGTAAAACGAGCATCATTGAACCAATCGAAGCGAGTTCTTTCAATAGCAAAATATTCGTTCATTGTCTTTTCCAACAATCCCCAACGCTACAAATCAAAGAAACGATGACCTTCGCAAGCAAATTCAAGACGATTTTCCCACATTAAGGCTTTCCATGCAAAGTCCTTAGTCCAATTACAGTTAATACCCGGCTGATAAGTAGCAATATGATAATTCATTGTATATGAACCGTCAGCTTGAGTCAAACGAACCAAACTATTGGCAGCACGAGTACGAATCTGGTTAATATATGGCAGGGCTTCCATTTCTCTATCCAATTGAATCAAAATCTCAGCTTTCCACAGCAACACGTCATCGTAACGAATCATCTTCTTATTCATAGAATTAAATTGCCATCCATCATAAGCAATACAACCACAATCAGGATGTGGCATATCTTTGATGGGTTTCAAGAAACTATAAGTAATCGGATCACGAGTAGCAGTTGAATGGAATAATAAATCAGGATCATACTTCCAAGGCTGTCCAGGAGCTACGATAGTATGGCTAAATCGGGGATCCCATGTATACTTATCAAAGTAAGGCTTAGCGCCAGAATTAACGATATCCAAATTATAAGAACCATCTGAATTTTTAATATATTGACCATAATCATCCTCATTATAATCCTCGAAACGGGGTAAACCGTTTTCATCTGTCTTAAACGCATTAGTCAACGTATAGCTAGCATGGTTAAAGTCACAACACTTAAATACAAAATTACCAGGTTGTGTTTCGGGCCACATCCATGGATGATTCAAACCTTCAGCGCGATTAAATCGACCTGCTGTATGAAAATTATTATCAAGAGCAAATTGTAATTCCCAAATGGATTCTTTAGTAGCATTATCATACTCTACCAAAAAGTTATTACCAAAATCAGATTCCAAACCTACACGACCACCTTCTTGATCAATAATTTTATCAATATAAGGCAAAGCTTCTGCAAGTAATTCCTTATTGATATTTATCACTTGATGACGGTCATCCTGTTCGTAAGCCATATTTAATATTGTCCTAGCAACCATAGCAGTAGCAGCATTACGGCTTACACGACCTTTATCCATCTGATCCAAAGGCAATAATTCCTCGGCCTTTTTAAAATCATCAAGAATACGTTGCCATAAGTAAAGATCATTCCCCTTATCCAATTCACGGTTAGGTACTGCTTCAAAAGCATCTGACATACCTACTACATTCTCATCAATATAGGGTACATATTTCCAAAGTTTTTTCAAACGATACAACGTAAATGAACGGATAAAGAGCATCTCACCCATAAAACTATTCTTATTAGGTAACTCTTCTTCCGTAAAATTTGCCATTCTTTGAATTGCTGTATTACATCTTTGGATAACTTGATAAGAATTATACCAAGTACCATCCAATGCACCGGTATTAGGATTTACATAAGTAAAAAGTGATATGTTACCAAAAGAACCTACAGCATCAGCAACACCACCACCACCTTTGTAGCAGTCATCCGAACGCATAGAACCACTCCACCAATACATATAAGGAGAGGAATCCAATGACCCCATCTCACACATACGGGCATAGGCTGCTGTGACAAAACCTTCTATATCGCTAGGTTTGTTAAGTATATTTTGGTCCAGAACTTGTTTAGGATTGATATCCAAATATGAATCACAACTGCTGACTCCCAATATAGAGCATAGAGCAATTGATAAAGTTATATATTTGCTTTTCATAATAATTTATTAATTAAGTTTAAAAAGAAACATTGATACCGAAATTGAAAGTAAATGGTGTCAGATAATGATAAGAAGGTCTTTCTGGATCGAAACTTGTATATTTGTCATCTCCCCAAAACTTCTTCAAAGTAAATACATTATATGCAGCAGCATACAAACGCAGATTACTCATATGCATTTTTTTGATAAGCTTAGTCGGAAATGTATAACCCAATTCAATATTTCTCAACTTAATATATGAACCATCTTCTATGAACCAAGAAGAGAATCTTTGTTCTTGATTGGCAGTATTATTCGAGATAGCCGGAATATCAGAATTCGGATTGTCAGGTGACCAACCGCCCAACATACGAGTTGCATGATTTTTCCATGCAGGATTGGTGAAAAGCCAAATATCACTCTCTTTCTTCCAGTCGCTATTTACATCATTACCGAACATACCCTCAAAAAATAAGTTCAAGTCAAAGCCCTTATAAGCGAAATCAAAATTAAGACCTCCAAAGAAATCCGGGTCATAGCAACCTATCCAAGTTCTATCATATGTTTCATTGATTACACCATCACCATCTAAGTCCTTGTAGCGAATACGTCCAACTGCTTTACCTGGCTGGTCTGCATGAGCATCAACTTCCTCTTGAGTTTTGAAAATACCATCAGCTACCAAACCATAAGCAGAATTTGGAGAACGTCCTAAAATCAAATCGTGTACACCATCACCAGCATACTTATTGATTACATTGGAAGGAAGGTCAGTCAATTCAGTTTTGTATGTACCAATATTGGCACTAACAGCCCACTGGAATTCACTGGAGGGGTCACTCTTGAAAGATACTGTAAATTCTACACCTTGGTTATTCATACTAGCACCATTAACCCAAGGTTCACCACCTTCACCCATTGCTGCGATATATGGAGTCTGGACCAAGATATCATTTGTTTTCTTATAGTAATAGTCAAAAGAACCAGTCAAACGTTGATTGAAAAATCCAAAGTCAACGCCGAAGTCTGTTTGTTTGGTTGTTTCCCATTTCAAATCAGGGTTACCAATCCAAGTTCTTCTATAGCCAGACTGCAAAGCGCCGGTTGCTTGTCCCTTAATAGGATATGCAGTATCAAAATAATTAGTAGTAAATGGAGTAGTTGTGTAACCACGAGGTAATCCTTGTACACTACCATTCGTACCCCAACTGAAACGAATTTTCAGATCAGACAACCAGTCCGCATCTTCCATAAAAGCTTCATCCTTAATTCTCCAACCAGCAGAAAATGCAGGAAATACACCATAACGATTATTGACACCAAACAAAGAAGAACCATCACGACGTACAGTTGCAGACAACAAATATTTACCAGCATATGAATAATTGGCCTTAGCAAAAAGAGAGAAATAAGTATATTCATCAGCAGAACTACTTACATCAATTTCATCACCGGTAGCAACACTAAGACCGGCAAAATCACGATCTTCCAAATAAAGTCCTTCTCTACTTGCATAAAAACCTTCTTGTACATAACGGGTAAACTCACTACCAAATACAGCATCAATATGGTGTTTTCCAAAACTTTTATTATAGGACAAAGTATTAGTCCATACATAATTTAACGGATGGGACTGGTTATTTCTTACATAATTTTTATCATTGCCTCTAAAACCAGTCTCTACATAAGCCCCATCTACTGTTCTACTATAAGAGTTACCATAATTTATACCAAACTGAGTTCTAGCAGATATACCATTCCAAATATTCAGGTCTGCAAAAACATTACCAATAATTTTCACATAATTATTGATATTATCTTTACCCATAGTCATTTTACGTACCGGATTATCAAAATCATCAAGTCCTGCAGGTCCTGCCCAGTTACCATTTACATCATAAACAGGAACCATAGGTGGCATAATCATAGCCAAAAAGGTTTCCCATTGACTTTTATACTGCAAATAAGAAATAGCTAAATTTTCTCCTACTTTCAAACGATCTTTAATCAAACTATATTCCGTGTTAGCACGTACAGAATATTGTTTGAAAAAAGAATGAATTTGTGTACCTTGGTTGTTAGTATACCCTAATGAAAACAAACTTTTAGCTTTATCCGAACCATTAGAAATAGTCAACTGATGATTTGTAGAAACTGCTGTACGAAAAATCTCATCCATCCAATTTGTATCAGTTGCTTTTACCAATTGATTATTATCCAAATATTCTTTCATTTTCATATTATCCAATACCAGCATTCCATTATCACCTCTATGATACTCATACTCAAAGCCATTGGGTAATAATAGGCCTGAACCATAAGCCCACTCATCATAAGCAGCAGCGCGGAAGGCAGCAGTACCCCATTCTGTGGCGTTCATCATTTCCGGTCTATTTATTATAGAACTTACAGAAACACTACCATTATAGTCAATGGTAGTCTTACCAGCTTTACCTTTTTTAGTTTGGACTAAAATCACACCACCAGAAGCACGTGCACCATAAATTGAGGCAGAAGCAGCATCTTTCAATACCTGAATAGATTCAATATCTCCTGAATTTATGTCACGTAGATTCAGACCTTCAGCTGGCATACCATCCAATACAATTAATGGAGTAACAGCTCCAGACAAAGAAGAAAGACCACGAATTTGAATGCCTATATCTTCTGCAGGATTACCGCCATTGTTGCTAATTTTCACACCGGCCATCTTACCCTGCATAGCTTTCATAACGTTAGCGGAAGTCTTCTTGATGTCTTTTGAATCCGCCAATGCAACCGATCCGGTTAAGTCAGCTTTTTTCTGAGTCATATAACCAGTGTATACAACGACTTCAGACAACATCGTAGCATCACTTTTCATAATAACATCCAAAGATTTCAAGCCTTTAACAGAATATTCTTCTGTTTTTTGACCAATATAAGAAAAGACTAACACAGCATTATCAGAAGGTATTCTTATCGAATATTTTCCCTCCACATCAGTAGTTGTACCTATAGTAGTTCCTTTAACGACAACATTTACCCCAATAAGAGGTTCATTAGTCCCTTCTTCCAGAACTGTTCCTTGTATTACTCTCGCTTGTTGAATCTCATTAGAAGTATCTACGCCATGCTCAGATACTTGAATAGATCCATTTGTCCCCGATGCAGCGGTTGCAAGGGGCAAATTATCCCCTGCATACACTGCAAATGATAGCATTGATGCCAATGCTATGAAACCATTCCTTTTAAAAGAAATCCTCATAATACTTTGATTTAATAGTTAATAAAAAAACAACGTAATTTTAAATATCGGGTATACCCAATTTTACCATCTTGGAATTTCCAAATCGTCCTT
>NZ_MSHA01000066.1:0-29352 GCF_001940965.1 Bacteroides sp. Phil13
TACACAAAATTGTGGACAGTGTCGTCTCCACCACTTCATCACCTTTCCATCATTTATCACCTAAACCTATATATTATTTGTCTGTGCATCCTTTTGTACTGAAAGCGACCAGCATCCAAACCATCTTTTCCTGTTCTTTCAGATAGCCTGTCATCAGGTCGGCAGTAACGTCGTCACCTGCTTCATTGGCCAGTTCAATGATCTTTCTTTCCTCACCAATGAGGTATCCGTAAGTTTCAAGAATATTGCTGACCGCATCGCTACCACAAGCCACGTCAGATACTTCTTTGATCTTTGCAACTTTCAGGTATTCGCTGAACTTGTTTTCGGGTACACCACCCAACATCAGGATACGCTCTGCAATTTCGTCCACCTTCTCGGCTGCGTCGTCATACATACTTTCAAACTTCTCGTGCAATACGAAGAAACCATGTCCCTTGATGTTCCAGTGGAAACCGCGCAGATTCGTGTAATATACCTGGAAATCTGCCAAAAGTTGATGCAATGCAGATACTACGTTAGCTACTCCCGATTCATTTAACTTGATATAATTTAAAGTCTTCATAATTTTATGGTTTTAATAGTTTATACTGTTTTTCTTTTTCCTGTTGCAAAGAAAGTGCAAATCGAAGGCAAAAGCAAGCTTGCTTGATTATGCTGAGATGCAGCCTTTCTTCGTTTTTTGTACAAAGATAAGAGGCAAATCAACGCTTGTCAAACAGATAATTTCTATCTTTGCATAGACAGAATCTATATAACCCGTTCAAACCCTTTATTTATCATGACTTTACAACAACTGGAATACATTCTTGCCGTTAATCAGTTCCGCCATTTCGCCAAAGCTGCGGAACATTGCCGCGTAACTCAACCCACCCTGAGTGCCATGATACAAAAACTGGAAGACGAGTTAGACACCAAGATATTCGACCGAAACCAACAACCCATCTGCCCTACTCCCGTCGGACGGCTTGTAATAGAGCAAGCCCGTATCGTATTGGAACAGGCAGGCCACATAAAGGATATTATTGAAGAAGAAAAGCACTCCTTGTCGGGTGTCTTTAAGTTAGGCATACTTCCCACCATCGCCCCTTATCTGTTGCCGCGCTTCTTTCCGCAACTGATGAAGAAATATCCCAAACTGGATATCCGCGTAACGGAGATGAAGACGAAGGACATCAAGCAGGCTCTTATAAAAGGAGAGATAGATGCCGGCATTATCGCCACCCTCCCCGAAAAGGATGACTTCCGCCAGATACCTTTATTCTACGAACAATTCTATGCGTACATCGCGCGCGAAAGCAAACTGTTCGATAATAAGATTATCCGCACCTCCGATCTCAGCGACGAACAGCTTTGGATGCTGGACGAGGGACATTGCTTCCGCGACCAGTTAGTCCGCTTCTGCCAGATGAAGGCGGCGCAAGCCAGCCAGATCGCTTATCATCTGGGCAGCATGGAGACATTCATGCGTATGGTAGAAAGCGGTAAAGGCGTTACCTTCATTCCCGAACTTGCCATCGATCAGCTCAACGAGACACAGAAAGAGTTGGTGCGCCCCTTTGCCATCCCCACTCCTACCCGGCAGATCATTCTCATCACCAACGAGCACTTCATACGAAACACTTTGTTGGAGGTACTCACAAAAGAGATACAAGCCTCTGTACCCCGCGAAATGCTGTCCCTGCGGGCAACTCAGTGCGTTGTATAGATTTCGTCTATCGGCCCATAAATCTTTTCAATCGTTTTTTTTGTTCTATCGGCAAAAGATGCTATATTTTTGCAAACGCGAAGATCAGCTGTACCTCAGCATAATCAAGCGAGCTTGCTTCTGCATTCGGTTTGCATGAACTTTGCATCATCGAAAAAACAAAGTACTAAACCTTTTAAAACAAAAAAGATTATGGAACCAATTATCAATTCCCAGCTTCCTGAATTCAAAGTTCAGGCATTCCAGAACGGAAGTTTCAAAACAGTAACCAACGAAGACGTAAAAGGCAAATGGGCTATTTTCTTCTTCTATCCCGCAGACTTTACTTTCGTATGCCCTACCGAACTGGTGGACATCGCTGAAAAATACGAGCAATTCCAAGCAATGGGTGTAGAGGTGTACTCTGTAAGCACCGACTCTCACTTCGTGCACAAAGCATGGCACGATGCATCCGAAAGTATCCGCAAGATCAAGTATCCGATGCTGGCAGACCCTACAGGCATGCTGACTCGTGCATTCGGTGTAATGATCGAAGAAGAAGGTATGGCTTACCGCGGCACATTTGTCGTGAACCCCGAAGGCAAAATCAAGATTGCCGAAATACAGGACAATAACATCGGACGTAATGCCGACGAACTTCTCCGCAAGGTAGAAGCAGCACAGTTCGTTGCAACACACGACGGCGAAGTATGTCCCGCAAAATGGAAGAAAGGCGGCGAAACACTGAAGCCAAGTATAGATTTGGTTGGTAAAATTTAAGTTCACATCCCTTTTTTATTAGCGAGGTCCCCTTTATCCATTGCACACATAGAGGGGACCTCTTTTATCTTACATTAGTAATCAATCAGTCCCATATATGTATTGCTGTCAGTTCCCATTAGAGGAAACGGCCGTTCCCTTTTGAAGAAACGACAGTTTCCATTAGAAGAAACGATCGTTCCTGCAATAAGAAACAGGAGTTTCTGAATGCCGGAAACAGCAGTTCCAAGGTTCAGAAACTCCTGTTCCCAACTGCAGAAACTACAGTTTCCTACAGTCAGGAAACTACATTTTCCTAATATATAATGTGATAAGCATGCATTTATGGCTGGAATTAAACATATACTGTTATGTTAGAAACAAGCATTTTAAATCAAGTACGCAGTGTCTTCCAAAACCTGGAAGCACAGTACACTTTTCATATCACCTGCCATCCCCGGCACGGAAGCGCACAGGAGCTGACAGAGTTGCTGAAAGATGTAGCAGGATGTTCCGATAAACTCTCCTGTGAGGTAACTGAAACTGAAGAACCGAAGCTGGAATTCTCTTTACTGAAAAACGGGAAAGAAACCGGTGTCAAATTCCGCGGGATACCGAACGGCCATGAATTCACATCTTTGCTTCTGGCAATACTGAATGCCGATGGAAAGGGGAAAAATCTTCCCGATGAAGCCATCCACCGACGCATTCAGGCGTTGAAAGGACCCATTTCATTGCAGACTTATGTATCATTGACATGTACCAACTGCCCTGATGTGGTGCAGGCTCTGAACATAATAGCTCTGCTGAACGGACAGGCCACACATGAAATGATAGACGGTGCCCTTTTCCAGGAAGAAGTGGATGCACTGAAAATTCAAGGCGTACCGTCCGTCTATGCCAACGGTAAATTGCTTCATGTAGGACGTGGCACTTTAGGCGAACTTCTGCAAAAGCTGGAAGAAATGTTCGGTTCCGAACCAGTAGGGAATGCAGAGCCTATCTCACGTACTTATGATGTCCTCGTATTAGGTGGCGGACCGGCAGGTGCCTCAGCCGCAATCTATTCAGCCCGTAAGGGATTACGGGTAGCCATTGTAGCCGAAAAGATCGGTGGTCAGGTAAAGGAAACCGTAGGAATCGAGAATCTGATTTCCGTGCCACAGACTACAGGTGCACAGTTGGCAGACAATTTAAGAAACCATATCAATCATTATCCCATCGACTTGTTTGAAGACCGTAAGATAGAGAAGGCGGAACTTCAAGGAAAAGAAAAGAGGATTTCAGTAGTGGGCGGTGAAGTATTCATATCTCCCAGTGTAATCATTGCCACCGGTGCAAGCTGGCGCAAACTGAATGTGGAAGGTGAAACGGAATATATAGGCAGAGGAGTTGCTTTCTGTCCGCATTGCGACGGACCGTTCTATCAGGGGAAAGACGTAGCCGTTATCGGTGGCGGAAACTCCGGTATAGAAGCAGCCATCGACTTGGCGGGTATCTGTCGGAAAGTGACTGTCTTTGAATTTGCCGATATGCTGAAAGCCGACCAGGTATTGCAAGAAAAGGCGCAAAGCTTACCGAATGTAGAAATCTTCACTTCCTCGCAGACTACCAAAGTAGTGGGAAACGGTGATAAGGTAACAGCTATCCGCGTCAAAGACCGTGTAAGTAGTGAAGAACGGGATTTCCCATTGGATGGTATCTTCGTACAAATTGGCCTGGCAGCTAATAGTGCTCCTTTCCGTGACATGCTGGAGACGACACCAATAGGCGAAATCAAGATCGATGCTTTTTGCCGCACCACGCTTCCGGGCGTTTATGCAGCAGGAGATGTTTCGGACGTTCCCTACAAACAGATAGTAATTGCAATGGGTGAAGGTGCGAAGGCGGCACTGTCGGCATTTGATGACCGCATCCGGGGAATTGCATAAAGCAGATTATATTTAATGAAACTGCAAAAGTAATCATTAGCATAAAAGAAAGGGAGGAAAGGAGTGATAAGGTGGTAAGGTGATAGGGTGATAAAGTAGCTGCGCTATATATCACAGAGCGTTATCCCGTTATCACTTTATCACCCTATCACCTTACCACCTTATCACACTTTGTTCATATCCGCTTAGAAAGAAATTCAGCGATATCTTCTTTTTCTTCCATGCCCAATTTCTGCCGTATCACCGTCTTACGTTGATACACCGTCCGTATGCTCTGCTGAATAACCACACTAATCTCTTTCGTTGAAAAGTCCGACTTCAACAAACAGCAGAGTTGCAGTTCCTTTTCATTCAGGATATTTCCATACTTCTGACAGATACGGGTATAAAAGCCATCATGCACCATGTCAATAGTCTTATATAAATCACTCCAAACCAGCAAATCGTCCACCGCTACATCTTTATTGGCTATCCGTCCCATCTGTACCAATAGCTCCTGATGATCGGAACTGGGATTCGTAGCCACAATACGTATCAGACCTAACTGCTGGAGCAGCATCTTCTTGACAAACTTATCATTATTGCCGCTTTCATCGCCTTCCGTCTCATGCAGCAGACGGCGCAAGGCCTCCAGTTCTTCTTCCTTTTCCACAAGCAAATGCTTTCTTCGCTGCAAATACCAGACGACAACCAGCAACAACAAAATACAGAGAGCCACCAATCCGACAAAAAAGGTCCGTTCTTTCTGCTTTTCCAATTGCAGATTCATATTCTGCTGTTGAAGTAACAGTTGTACCTTTCCTTTTTGGGCTATCACCCGCTGGTCACGGATAAAGTTGTTATACAGCCGGTTTGAGAAGAACGCCACATTCCGAATGGTAAAAGAGCGGCTATCCATATAATCCATCAATGTTTTCTGTACCAGCCAAAAGTTAGCCAATGACAAATCCTGATCAATGTAGGGCGAACGCACGCTATCTCCCATTTGCATATAGTAGCGGGCGGAATCCATCTGACCCATATTCAGGAAATAACGCGAAAGAGCATAATAAGATAAGGACTCAAAAGGGTGTTTAGTTTCTTTATATTCTTGTAAACTATGGCGCTGCAAATTGATGGCTTCCCGATTCTTGCCAGAATCACTCAGTATATCAGCGTAGTTGCGCATCACATAGTACAATGCCTTCAAAGAGTCTGTGGAGGTATACAGGCATTCAGTAGCTTTACGAAGAGCCAGCAGCGCAGAATCATTCTGATTTGCACAGTAGTACGATACCGCCAGGCTGTTATAGTTATTATATTGTCGGGTGGAATCAGGCTCTATAGCTATCAACTGCTTCTGTAAGCGTATCAGCCCTTCAAAATCATCATTACCTTCCCCTATATTCGCTACAGACCGCAGCAAATCAAGACGGGCAGCCGTATCGCCGCGCAAGGCTGCAATGCGATTCCCTTCAGCCATCATCTCAGTAGCTTCTTTATATCTCTCGCTATCGTAGAAGTAATGCGCCGCCAGTTTGTAGGTACGCAACAAGCGCAATGTGTCACTCACATCCGGTCTTCCATAATAATCCAGAGCGTATAACAGCAAAGAATCTTCATTCATCACCCAATGCGCATTATAGTGGGCTTGCCCCATAGCCAGCGCAAACCGTGCCCGCAACGAGTCTGGTAATACTTCGGGATCTTTCACCGACCGAAGCAGAGCAATCGCCTCCTCTGCATTCTGCTGTAACATCTGTTCCGCCTTTTCTATTTGGATGCGTTGCAATGACAGGACTTCCGTACATGCTGCTAATACCAACACGCATATCCAACTTATCAAACCATGTTTCAATGCTTTCATGCCGTCCTTCCTTCTTGCTTTAAGTCTTTGCAAAGATAGATATTTATCAATTAACGGAAGTTACGGTCTCCCTTTTTTTGCACTTTTCTTTATATATAAACCTGAAATGGGAAGATATAAACTTTTTCATAAAGCGCAGTTCAAAACTCTTTAATTTTCAAATAGTTGCAAAAGCCATTGCACTTTATTTAGTGCCGCATATAAACCGCTTTTCTGTTTCTATCGCTCTATCTTTGTCATGTTCAAAGAACAGAAATAATCACTAAAGATAATAAGAAAAATGAAAAGATTAAGTATCATTTTAGGAGCATTATTCCTATGCACCTCCCTGATGGCGACAAACAAAATCACAGGGAAAATCATCGATGAGAATAACAATCAGAACATCGAGTATGCCAATGTCAGCCTGATGGCTCAGGACTCGACATTCATCACCGGAGTTGCCACAAACAACGACGGCTATTTCTTACTGAAAGAAGTAAACGATGGAGATTATATCTTATGTATCTCATGCATCGGATATGAAAACTCCTACCTCTCTATCCATAACCTGCAAGCTAACCTGAATCTGGGAGAGCTGCCCCTGTCGCCCGATAATGTAATGTTGGAAGGAGTTACCGTCACAGCCAGCCCCATCATCAAAAAGACTGACCGGCAAATTATCCTCCCAACCGAAATGCAGACTAAAGCCGCTTCCAACGGAGTTTCCTTACTGAGAAATCTGCAACTGTCGCGCATCCTGGTCAATCCGATAGACAACAGCATCACGGTTCCCGGAGGAGACAATGTACAACTTAGGATGAACGGTGTAGAAGTGACTCAAGCTGAAATCATTGCCATTCGTCCGGCAGATGTGATCCGCATCGAATATATAGACAATCCCGGCGCACGCTACGGAAATGCAGGTGCCGTATTAAACTACATTGTAAAGAGAAGGGAATCGGGAGGAAGTATCTCTGCTGATCTCACCAACGGAGTATCTGATACAGGATACGGCGAGCATAACCTCGCGGCCAAATACCACTTCAACAAGTCTGAACTCAGTACTACCGTATATTGGGGACAGAGAGATCTGAAGTGGACACGCGAAAACTATGAAAGTTTCCACTTCCCGGAAGCTTATCAAGAGAATAGAGAGGTAGGAGAACCTACTAAAGTAAAGTACGATAACCTTAACTTCAACCTCAATTACAGTTACCAGGATCATGACAAGCAACTTCTCAACATTGCTCTCAGAAACCAATACAGTGATACTCCCAGTTCCATGTCGGACAGAATCAGTACATTGTATGAAGGAGATGCCTCCTACTCCATATCCGACCTTTCTGCCTCCAAAGTACTGATCCCCTCTTTGGATATCTATTACCAGAGAAATCTGAAAAACAAACAGACAATCTATGCGGATGTAGTGGCTTCTTATCTGGACAGCAAGAACAAGCGGACTTTTATTCAGAAAGCCCTTAATAATGACAATAACGATACGGATATCTATTCGGAAACCAAAGGTGAGAAGTACTCCATCATCGGTGAAGGTATCTACGAAAAACAATTCAATACAGGTAAGTTTACCGGAGGTATCAAGCATACACAGGCCTATTTGCAAAATAGATATTCGGGTAATATAGAGAATAAAATCACGATGAATACGGCCGAAACGTACCTATTTGCCGAATATCAATCCAAGATAAAAGCTCTGAACTACACTGTAGGGATTGGAGCCATGAGAACTTATAACAGCCAGGAGCAGTATTCTTCCGAGAAGTATATAGTCAAACCTTCCTTAAGCCTGTCGTACTCTATCAACGGGAAGTGGTTTTTCAGATACAACGGATACGTGTCGGGGTATGCTCCTTCCCTGTCCGACCTGAACAACATTTCGCAAGCAATGGATAAGTACCAGATACGCAAAGGAAATCCCAACTTAAAGTCTGTTACATTCTATGCCAATACACTATCTGCCAGCTGGCAAAGCAAGTATGTATCTGTCGATTTATTTGGAAGATATAGCTATGACAGTAAGCCAATTATGGAAAATGCCTACTACGAAGACGGGTATTTTATCCGCACTACCGAGAATCATAAAGGTTTCCACCGAATCAATCTGGAAACAGCCATACAGATACGACCTTACAGGGAGTATATCTCTATCAAGTTTACTCCGTTCCTGAACCGCTATATCAGTCACGGCAACACCTACACGCATACACACACCAATGCAGGACTACGAGGCAGCCTGATGGCAATGTATAAGAATTGGGTACTGATGGCAGAAATGAATACCAGCAACCACATCCTGTGGGGTGAAATGCTGACTAAGGAAGAAAAGCTGCACACCATCATGGCGGGATACAATACGGAGAAATGGAGCTTGTCTGCCGGGGTACTGAACCCGTTCACCAAGAAGTATGAACAGGAAATAGAGAACCTCTCAAAATCGGCTCCCTATCGCCAGTTAGCATATTCCAAGAACTTAAGGCTTCTGTTCATGCTAAACGTATCCTTCAATCTGGACTTTGGAAAGAAGCGCAACAGTCAAGGCAGAAGAATCAATAACAAGGATACTGATACAGGTATTTTGTCCGGAAACAAATAATTGTCTCCCCCAGGAAATGCGGGAACCTGCCCACTAATTGATAATATTCAATTCTTTGATCAGGTTCCCTGCTTTCCCGTACTTCTCAATCATAAACAAAATATAGCGCACATCCACTCCAATGGTACGCTGCATCTTCGGTTCATAAAGAATATCACTGCTCATAGCCTCCCAATTTCCATCGAAAGCTAATCCGAGAAGTTCACCTTTCGAATTAAACATCGCACTCCCGCTATTTCCACCGGTAATATCATTATTAGAAATAAAGCAAACCTTCATTTCGCCCTTTTCATCGGCATATCTTCCAAAATTACGGGAAGAGAGCAGAGATACCAACTCCGGCTGTACTGCAAAATCAACATCTCCCACATGAGCTTTCACCTTCTCCAGTACACCTTTTGTCGTTGTATAATAATCATATTCCGCTCCGTCAAACGGAGTATATCCACATACTGTCCCAAAACTCAATCGCATGGTGGAATTAGCATCCGGATAGAAATTACAAGATGCATACATCCTACGGATAGCCCCATTCAAAAGGCGTTCTCCACGAATGATTTCCGTAGTAGGTGCCTGCGTCTGCATATTCATATCGAACAACATTGTCAGCATATCAATGCCCAATGAAATAGCTGGATCGTCGAAAATCTGATAGGTAGTGTCCCGTTCAAGAAAACGCTTCAAACCACGAGGAGTAGTCAACTCAGAACTTGCATAAAGGCTATCTACGAAAGCTTTCTCATTACCATCATATTTCTGTGCGATAGTATGGTAAATTTCCGGTAGGAAAGTGGTATCCACTTTTGAGCGATACTCCTTCAGCAGCGCCGTAAATACTTCCTTGTCTATATCCAGATCCAAATTAGAATATTGTTCGACGATATCCTTCAAACCAGCAATAACAGCTTTTTGCTCTCCTTCAAAGTCAAAGTTCAGAATCTTCAGAGCAAGCTGCACCAGTTCCGGTCCATACAGGAAAGACTCGATAAAGTAAGCCTGCGCACGGTTTACCTCCCGGCGGTTCTTATAATTCAGTTCCAAGTCGGTAAACAGTTGAAGAAGCTTCTCACGTTCTTCCGGGTTCTGCTGTATCCACCGACGGATTTCTTGCTCCATTTCACGCTTCTTATCTAGGATTCCCAGCTTACGAATAGCACGGTTGACACCGATACTGTTCTTCCAATAGTTGGAGCTTTCATCATATTTAGAAGCATACTTAATGCGTATGCTGTCTTTACTGTCCATTTCACGCTTCCAGATAGCTTGCTTCACACCACGAATATCAATCTGTGCCTGATTGGAATTATTCATCATTTCCTCGATGCCGAATGAAGAAAGATAACGTTCCGTATTTCCCGGATAGCCTATCGTCATACAGAAAGAGCCTTCCTTATAGCCATCCAGTGAAATCGGTGCCACATATTCCGGGTGATACGGAACATTGTCGGGAGAGTAATCGGCAGGCCTGTTCTTGCGGTCTGCATAAATACGAAACACACAGAAATCTCCTGTATGCCGGGGCCATACCCAATTATCCGTATCCCAACCGAACTTACCGACAGAGGAAGGAGGTGCAAACACCAGCCGCACATCGTTGAAATCGCGGTAAACGGAGAGCCAGAACTCATTGCCTCCATAATAAGCATCTACCACGCCAAGCAAAGTGGAGTCTTTCAGGGATACCTCACCACCTATTACCATCATCATAGAGTCTACCGCACTGGAACGTTCCATTTCGCTCATCGAAGGCTTAACGGCCCCCAACACACGCTTGGTCACATCTTCCGTACGAAGCAGAAAGCGAACGTAAAGCTCCGGATTAGGCAATTCCTCTGCCCGGCTATGGGCTACGAAGCCATTTTTCAGGTAATCGTGCTCCACTGATGAATGCTGCTGCACACTGCTGAAACCACAGTGATGATTGGTAAACACCAGCCCGTCTTCCGACACTACCACTCCAGAACAAAATCCTCCGAAACTGACTACCGCATCTTTCAACGACGGCTTCTTCGGATTATATAGTTTATCAGCAGGCATTTGGAGGCCAAGTTCTTTCATAGCCTTACGGGTCTGTTTATTCAGGTTTCCCAGCATCCACATACCTTCGTCCGCCCGTCCCGTCAACGTGAAGAGGCTGCAAGCAACAATCAGTATATACTTTAGCTTCATTCTATTTCGTATTAAATTATTCTGCAATCAGTCTTAATTGTTTCGCTCCCGTACGTGCTTTTAACCATTCGGTAATCTTTTGTTTCTCGTGGGTGTCGGGATGCTTGCCAAACTTCAGTACGGCAAGTGTAATGGTATCTGTCCGTACCGAATCAATCGTCAGTTCTATGGCATGAGAGATAGAAACGGTTTTCACTGATGGATAGAGAACTTTTAGCTCCGGAACAATCGTTTTGCCCAATTCATCGAAAGATTTATATCTTGCCAGGCTCTGTTCCAGCACTGTAATCTTCTTTGTTTGTTCCACCAGTCGTTCTTCACTGTTCTTATAGAAGTCTTCCATCACCATAGCCCGGATAGAAGAAATATCCACAGCTTCGTTATTCATTCCCTGAAGAACAATCAGTTTGGTTTCACCTAACTTATAATCCTTCATCTTACTACGGGCAATGGCAATCGAAGCCTCAGGAACTTCTTGTCCGATCAGTACCACGCGTATCTCATTGTCCTTGCTGCCATGATAATGGATTTTTTTATCCAATACCTGTGTATTCTCAAAAGAAAGCTGTTCGGCAACAAACCGATTGGCGGCACTCTCATAGAAAGTGCTCTGAATGATCCCTACCGTCAGGTAAACAGCCGGACACATGGTCAGCACGGCAATCAGTATTATGTATTGGCGTACTTTCTTCTCCCGCTTCTTGTCCACAAACTCTTTACGCTGGAAGTGCATCACACGCACTCCGGCAAACGTGGCAAGACTGATAAATACCGAATTAATGAAGTAGAGATAGAATGCCCCAAGAAAATAAACCAGATTACCCGTTGCCAGCCCGTAACCTGCCGTACAGAGCGGCGGCATCAAAGCAGTGGCAATGGCAACACCAGGAATTACGTTTCCTTTCTCCTTGGTAGACAGGGCAACTACACCGGCAAGACCGCCCATCAATGCGATGAATACGTCATAAATCGTAGGTGAAGTACGTGCCAGAAGCTCCGACTGTCCTTCGGCAACAGGGCTTACAAGAAAGAAGACAGTAGCTGTGGTTACACTGAACAGAGTCGTTATCAGAAAGCTCTTCAGTGAACGTTTCATCAATTCAAAGTCATTCAGACCGACAGAAAGTCCCACCCCCATGATAGGTCCCATCAGTGGAGAAATCAACATGGCACCGATGATTACGGCCGTGGAATTAACATTCAGTCCTAATGATGCCATAAAAATGGCAAAGATCAAAATCCACAGGTTAGCCCCTTTAAACTCTACTCCTTTGCGGATGGAGTCTACTGTTTCCAGCTCATTGTCCTTGTCTTTTCTCAGATCAAGATACTCGCTCAGGAACTTTTTAACGGCAAAAACATTTCGGTTTTGTTCAGGTGTTTCCATCATATCATTTACAATTTGACGATTTACAATTTACAATTTGCTATACAGACTATTCTAATGTCTTATGATACGGTTCAGAATTGGTATTTGATTCAGCGGCAAATCACGCTTCACAACGTAAGCGATAAACAGTATCAACAGAACTGTACGGTATGCCATACGCAGGTAGATATTGTCTATCGGCACATATTCGGCAGCAAGATAAAGCACAGCAGCAAGAAGCACATACATACCGATTGCTTTCAAATCATACTGTATCGGATATTTCTTCTGACCCACAAAGTAAGAAAGCAACATAGCAACGCCATATCCTGTAAATCCAGCCCAGGCACAAGCAATATAACCATACTTCGGAATCAGGAAGACATTCATCAATATCAAGATGGTACAGCCCGTCAATGAAAAATAAGCCCCCCAACGGGTTTCATCAATCAGCTTGTACCAGAAAGACAGGTTGAAATAAATACCCATAAAGATTTCCGCTGCCATAACGATGGGTACTACCCGTAATCCGTCCCAATAATCACGCCCGATGATATGGCGCAGAATGTCCAGATAAAACATCACTGCCAGGAAGGCGAGTAAAGTAAAGATGATAAAGAACTTCATAGCCTGAGCATACATTTCACGGCTATCTTTCTCCTTGCTCTTACCAAATACAAAAGGTTCATAAGCAAAGCGGAATGCCTGGGTAAACATAGCCATAATCATGGCAATCTTACTGGCAGCTCCGTAGATACCGAGTTGTACGGTAGCCTCAGCCTCATCGGGATAAACGAAAGGAAAAATAATCTTATCAGCCACCTGATTCAAGATACCTGCCACACCCAATATCACCAATGGCAGGGAGTAACGAAGCATCCGTTTCAATAACTCTCTATCCAGCACATAGGTAAATCCTCTCAGTTCCGGTATCATGCACAACATGACAACAGAGGTACATACCAGATTGAAAAGGAAAGCATAACCTACATCATTTCCTTTCAGAACAACGTAATAGAAAAGATTGAGAGCAATATTGAGAAAGATAAACAGCAACTTCAATGCAGCAAACTTAATGGGACGTTTCTTATAACGCAGATAAGCGAACGGAATACTTTGAATAGCATCCATTGCTACCACAATCATCATCATACCTATATACCAAGGGTGCTCTCCGTATTCTAACCATCCGGCAATAGGTTCTAAAAACAACAATCCCAAAACAACGAATACCACTGAGCCGATACTTACGCTCAACAAGGTGGTGGAATATACCCGCATCGGATCATCTTGCCCTTTATTGGCAAAACGGAAGAATCCCGTTTCCATGCCGCACGTCAGTAATACCAGCATCAATGCCACCCAGGCATATATATTCGTAACCACACCATAACCACCCGATGATGCAGGCAAAGCTATCGTATATACAGGTACCAGCAGATAATTGAGAAAACGTCCTACAATACTACTTACCCCGTAAATAGCTGTCTCTTTTGCTAAACTTTTTAATCCACTCATTTTTATTCGTTATTCATTAAATAACGTACGCTGACTATCGTAAAGACTACGTCCTAAATGTTTATAAGCCAATTCAGTTACTTCACGTCCGCGCGGAGTACGCTTCAGGAAGCCTTCTTTTATCAGGAACGGTTCGTACACCTCTTCTACGGTTCCGGCATCCTCGCCCAAAGCCGTAGCAATAGTAGTAAGCCCTACCGGACCGCCCTTGAACTTATCGATAATGGTACAGAGTATCTTATTGTCAATTTCATCGAGCCCGTACTTATCTATATTCAGCGCTTCAAGAGCGTAATTAGCAATCTCGGTATCAATGCTCCCCGAACCTTTCACCTGTGCAAAATCCCGTACACGACGCAACAACGCATTTGCAATACGCGGCGTTCCACGGCTACGGGAAGCAATCTCTGACGCAGCCCTTGTAGAACAAGGAACATTCAGGATTCCTGCCGAACGGCGGATGATACCGCTCAGCACATCGTCATCGTAATATTCCAAATGCAGATTAATGCCAAAACGGGCACGCAAAGGCGCAGTCAGCAAACCGCTACGGGTAGTAGCACCCACCAGCGTAAACGGGCTCAGATCAATCTGAATACTCCGTGCTGACGGGCCTTTATCTATCATAATATCAATGCGGTAATCCTCCATTGCGGAGTACAGATACTCCTCCACCACCGGAGAAAGACGGTGAATTTCATCGATAAACAGTACATCATTCGGTTCCAGACTGGTAAGCACCCCCGCCAAATCGCCCGGCTTATCAAGCACCGGACCGGAAGTTACCTTAAAGCCCACTCCCAGCTCATTCGCAATAATATTGGAAAGTGTCGTTTTACCCAATCCCGGAGGTCCATGCAACAATACATGATCCAGTGCTTCGCCACGCAGACGAGCCGCTTTAACGAAGATACGCAGATTATCCACCACCTTATCCTGTCCGCTGAAGTCTTCAAAGGATAACGGACGAAGTGCGTTTTCGAAATCGCGCTCCCTACTGGTCAACTGATTATCGCGTATATCAAAATCTTCTCGTTCCATTCTATATTTACTTCTTTTCTTATCTTTTATAAAAAGAATAGAAAACAAAATCAAAGCTGACAATCAGCCACTTAAACCTTTTCTTTTTCTATTTCTTTTTTATTTTTTTCTTTTTACCACTTATTTCAGTACATAACGTCTATCAGTACGAACCCCTTCTGTTATCAATTCCACATCCACCATCGAATAAACCATCTTCCTCAACTCCTGTAAATCGACTTCCGGTAACCGACCCGCAATCTCCTAAATCTTACTTTTAGGATGTGCTCTCAAGTCTTCCATGATTAGAGTTCTCAGCACATTGCCGTATTTGTTTACGAAACAAACCATTCGGAAACTCATACGAATAAGTCAACTCAACAGCCTTCTGTTCTATATCAAGAAGCAGCTCTTTAGGATAGTTCTCTGCCAACTCTGCATCATCCATCTGCTTGACATGCTGACGCACACGGGATGATTTACGAATATCATCAATACATATTTTGGTTCTATTGAGCAAAGATAGTACAAACTGATGAACCCTATCTATTTTTTCACTTAATTTCTTTTCTCACTTCATCATTCCGTCATTCTCCGCTTGCTTATGCAGAAAAGGAACCCTACCTCTGAGGCTCACATGCAATCACAAATCATGAAAAAAGACTGCACAAAGAATACTTTCCCATGCAGTCTTTATCCCCAATGAGGCTTATTTTTTTACTTAAAATTCTTGTAGTTCTTGATGCACAGTGACTTCATACCGCAACTTTTTGTTTTCTGCAAAATAACTAATTTATTTTGAGATTTCTATATTTACTCAAACCAATCATTCTTCGTAAACCAAATAAATCTCATTCGTGCTAAAATTAATCTCCCAATTACCTTTCTCACACTGTTCCCATTGATATTGATCTGACATACGATCCCACCAATCCTGAAATTTCCTTCCCGTCTCTCCCAAATCTTTCACCAGTTTTTCATATAACATTTCATTACTACCTGTTACGATTCTGGCCAACTCATTCAACCCATTCCGGCGTTCAAAGAGAACCTGAATCTCAAGCTTCTCTTCTTCTGTCACTGCTCCTATCAATTTTTTCATAATCATATCTCATTACACTTTAATATTTCTTTCTCACATCAAACGGATCCAAATAATCTATTTCCATTATTTCCCTGCCTTGTAAAAAACGCCCCGATTTACGTATCTCCTGCAACAAATCACGCGAAGCATTACGTTCCAAATGGGCAGTCACGCATTGCTCATGTGAAGGGGTGTTTACTTCCAAAGTCATTTTTCTATTCAGCCAAATACAACGCTTGCATTGGTATGCATCACAATGCCTGCATAACGGTGCATGGCTCATACGATATAACTGAGAATTCCTGATATCAAGCCCATTTTCCAAATCACCAATGGAATAGCCATCACTTGACAGGTAGAAAGCAGGACAAACATAAAATTTCCCATTCGGAGCAAGCGTTATATTCTCCCATCCGGCATTACAGTTATTCATACTATCAAGCAACATACGGTCAGTCAGCAGGTTGAATTGGGGGATTGTCTCCTCATTACAAAAATCTTTTAACTGAAAAGCCAGTTCAGCCAACACAGACTTATACTTATCAAAGTCAGCCTCTGTAAAAGTATCCACATCAGTCAGTATTATATTCAGGCGAGCGACATGAATCAACATCTCTCCCACTTTCTCATAATGACTGAAAAAATCCTCTTTCTTCGTTCTCAGTACGTAGATCTTATCCCTGTCCATCTTTCGACCTTCCGGATTCTCCCAATAATCCCCAATGATAATGTCCGCTCCAGCGCAACAGGCAACAGGCATAATTTTACAATGCTCCGTCGTTTCTATGATTTCCTCATATTTCTGGGGTAATTTGTAATCAGGATAAACAAACTGAACCATCAGATTCTCTTTCACTGCCAGAAGAATAGCGGCCCGCAAATCCTGCAAACTGATTAGCTTATATTCCGTCTTCGGATTCTCATAATGGCAATAGGGCGTACTGGTGTCATCCAATAAAACAATTAAATATTTCAGCATGGTTCGCCCTCCGATTCCATTTTACGTAAAAGCCTGTTCCAGTAATAATTATTAGCCCTTACCCGTGCCTTGTGCATTTTACAGATAGCTGTAGAACGCTGGTAAATGGTAGAAGTATCGGCAGCATCGTAGTTTTCTCCCTGACACCATGCGCATCCACTTGCCACTTCACAATCTATGCACTCTTGTGTACTTTGCGTACAACGGTCCAATGTCAAGAAAGGCCGCAACTTGTTCTTATCAATGCCATCATGAATATTACCAATAATCCAAGCTTTCTTATTACGAAGGGAGTATTGCGCAAAACGGGTACATGGGTAAAAATTTCCCATTGCATCTACAGCCAGCATCATGCCCGCACCGCACCAATTCTGATTCTGCAACTTACAATCCAACGGTTTCCCTAAATGCTCACCAAAAAAAGAACAAGAATAGTCCCGATAATAACCATTATCAATGATAGCATCCGCCAGCATCAGCAGTTGTTCTTCAAACAGCCTGTCATCTCCTGCTTTCCATACATCTTCAAACACACAGTTAATGTTCACTTCATGAATGCCCAAAGCATAAAGATGAAGAACACTTTCCTTGATATAAGGAATATCGGCACTACTGATGGTCACTTTCGTACTTGCATCAGGAAACTGCGACAACCATAAAGGAATGTTACGCACTACATCTTTATAAGATCCCCGTCCGCTTGCTTTATACACACGGTTCAGGTCGTGCTTCATCTCCGTACCATCAATTGTAATGCCAATACTGAGATGTTCCTTATTTTTTAAGATAAATTGCTGTACCTTTTCTTCATGGTAATTGATGCCATTTGTAGAAAAGCTGAAGCGATAAGCGCCAAACCAATGATGATCTCTTTGGAATTGTTCAACCTTGATATAATCACAAATCTTATCTATCAGGTCTATTTCCAGAAAAGGCTCTCCGCCTATGAAATCCCATACCACAGACTCTTCGGGAAAATCCTCTTCACGTTCTAATACATAGTCAATAGCTTGTTTGGCTACCTCCCAAGGCATCCACTCTTTCGAGTTTTTACCTACGAGGTAGCAATATTTACAAGCGAGTTGGCAGTCTTTCGTGACAATAAAAGTGATATTCTTTACCATTCCGGACTTCCAATCTACTTCTTTCTTCTTGATTCCTTTCATTTTTAAAAGATAACGAATACATACTTCAACATTAGTATCGATTGTAACTCCGGCACCCACCCCGGCATCCCGTTTGACATCCAAACATACAAGTACCCTTGCACTGTCCCAAACAGGTTGAAACACATGCACCACGGCAAGTATCCAGGCAACTTTTTGCACAATCATTGGCACAGGCAGCAAAGCAGGAACCAGAGCAACTATTACCACATCCTGAACAAGAAGACTTAGCAGAATCCTCACAACCATCACTGCAACCTTCTTTACAGCCATTGCTGCAAGAAGTGCTACAATCAGAACAAGAAGATTTGGCTGTATTATCACAACCACTGGAACAGCCTTCTTTGCAACCATTTTTGCAACCATCTCCACAACCACCTTTCGATGTCCCTACGCAGCTGTTACTGCAGGTAGAGCCACAGCCACTCTGTGCTGTTCCCATGCAACTGTTATTACACCCTAACGGTTCATCATCCTTGCTGCAACTATTCAATATAGGAGCAATAGCAATAAACCCTAAAAACGGAATTGTTTTCTTGATGGCTACTTTAAAAAACTCTCTGCGTGATATTTCCATAGCTTCTTTTTTATAATAAATCAAGCACTTTTAAATGTTACTCTTTCTATCATTATATGATAACAAACATTAGTTTCCAAATTAGTAATTCGAACATCTGTTGCGGTATTAAAATAATAACTTGCATATGGCCATGAATTTTCAAATAATGCCTTATCTCTCATAAATGTAAAACTTCCAGTTCCATTTTCTAAATATATAGAAGCGGAGAAATCTCCCGTTTTCTTGAAAGCACCTCCACCTATTGCCTCTACTAGATATGTTCCTTTTACTTTTATATCGTAAGTATATGTTAGATAAAGCCGATACCATTGCCTATAGCTAGGAGTGTACTCAACATCTGATTTTTCACTTCTAAAAGATGCTTCACGAACTACTGAAAATTCCTTCCCTACCGTCTGCACCGACACCTCATCATCGTAATACTCTATCTTTGAGCCTACACGGCTGTAAGCCCTTAGATAATAAGTAGTACCCTTAATCAAGTCTGTTAACGATAATCTCAACTTTCCATCACTACCTACACTTGCCGTAGTAACATTATCCGTAATCTTAGGGTTAGGTGACGTTCCGTAACATATATCCACTTTCTTTACCCCACTTGGAGCAACAGATGTAAGTACCGCCTTATCTTCATATATATCTGTAGGTTCAAAATGTGTTTTAATAATCCCTGATGTGGTGAACATCCCTTGATCTCCATAATAATATTCCCCGTCCAATTTAGCATATATACGGACATAATAAGCTGTTTCGGGAGTCAGTTCATTCAGTGTGTATACGATCTCATTCCCCGAAAGAGAAACTTTAGTGGCATCAACCGTCGGCATTGATGAAGTGGAATAACAAATACCAACCTCATCCATTTGCAAACCATACGTCGTAATTGTTCCTGAGATCTGTGCCGAAGATGAAGAAATAGAAGAAATTTGAGGTACTGAAATTTCCACGGTCACTGCCGTAGTAAACATAGCCTGGTCGCCATACTTAGCCGCACCATCCACAACAGCATATATGCGGACATAATAAGTAGTATTTGCTTCCAGCTTGGTTAAGGTGTAAGAAATATCCTCGCCGGACAAAACAACCTTCTTGTCATTGACAGTGGGAGATTGGGAAGTAGAGTAACAAATACCGGCTTCCGTAACTTTAACGCCCGAAGCCTTGATTGCTCCCTCCACAAGAGCCGAAACAGAAGTTATATCCGACACTTCCGGTTTAGAAATTTCCACTCCTCTATTAACGATTGTAATCTGACAGGAGGCCGTTTTATCACCATCATTCGTAGTCGCTTCAATAGTAACTTTTCCCTCGGCTATAGCGGTCACCTTACCGGTAGCATCCACCGATGCTATTTTACTATCTCCCGAACTCCATGTTACAGCTTTGTTTGTCGCATTCTCCGGTGTCACAACAGCTTCAAGTATCAAGTCATCCCCCACCACCATAGTAGACTCTGTAGGTTTAATCGACACTCCCGTCACCCTGACAACCTTGTCCACTACCGTTACTTTACAAGTCGCTGTTTTCTTGCCGGTAAGTGCCGTTACGGTAATAACAGCCTCTCCGGGTATTACCGCTGTTACCATTCCAGTCTCATCCACCGTTGCAACACCGGGGATGCTACTGGCCCACACATGTCCTTTATCAGGTGTCTCAGCCGGAGTAAAAGAAGCTATCAACCTTTCAGTTTTGCCTTTCTCTAATGTTAACTCACTCTTGTTCAGTGCAATGTCCGGAATCACAACATTCTCTTTACTATCCTCTTTACTACAGCTACCAGCCAACGGCAGCATAAGTAAGAAGCCCAATATTACCCAAATGAACTTTGATTTACCGGTTAATTTTTCTCTCTTCAGCATAATCCATATAGATTAAGCCTATAGACTTCCCCTGATTCAGCAATACACAAAAAAAGACGTGGGAGTCTGTACTTTCACTTATCCCAGTCTCAGGCTCTCGCATGCCCATCTATAAGGATAAGCAACGCAGCTAGCCCACGCCAAGATGAATATACAGAACACCACGCCAAGCGCAATGTTTGGACAAAACACCTCAAGTGGACGTTCCCGTTGCCGTATCTTCTTATAGATTTCAAATTTGCGAGATTTGAGACTAGAAGATAACGTTCGTAAACGTCTTTCTATTACAATAATAAAAACCTCCCCCTAACCCACCGGCTAGCTGAGATTGTGACAAAGTTAAGAGGTTTCAGTGTACATGCCAAATTATTCAGGATGTTTTTAATGCCATTTTTTTACCGTATAGTATCCGTTTAGGTCCTCATAGCCATCCGGATAACCATAAAAAAGAAAAATCCGGGCCGTACCTACTCCCTACTTACTCCTTACCTACTCCCTACCTACTCCTTCTTATTATATAGGGAGAAGGTAAGACGTAACCCTGTCTGATACCGGTAATATTTATGCCGAAACACCGCATCACATACATTCTCTCCGTATATTCATGAATTCTTGAAAACAAACTCCACAAATCAAAAGAAAAAGAAAAAGTTTATTCATACCTTTGCGATGCAGCACCCCTCAAAGAGCAATGCATGAAGAATAAGAAAAGCCACATCCAGACTTCTCTCTCCCTTCACAAACAACAAAATATAAATAACTAAAAATTAAACCATCATGGGAAAAATTAAAAAAGGAGTTTTCGGCGAATTCACAGGAAAAGTAGGAAATCTGGTAGGATGTACATGGAAAGGGATACCTTATATGCGTACCCGTCCTGCCAACATGACCAACCCACGCACCGAAAAGCAACAGGGACAACGGAGCAAATTTCAGGTGGCACTCAACTTCCTCAGAACAATTACTCCCTTTCTACGCATCGGATACCGGGAATTCGCAGAAAGACAGACTGCTTTCAACGCTGCCATGTCCTATGTGATGAAAAATGCCCTCGCAGACAGTGAACAGGGATTAGAAATTGACTATAACAAAGTGCTGGTGTCACACGGAAGCCTGACACAAGCATCCGATACAACAGTAAGCACCGAAGGCAGCAAAGCCCTCTTTACCTGGAAGGATAATAGCGGACAGGGGAATGCAATGGCTACAGACGCAGCCATGCTATTAGTGTACAACCAAGAGAAGGCCTTGGCTGTTTATGATACATCAGCAGCTATGCGCTCGGATGGCAACGCCGAACTGGAACTTCCTAAAGACTGGAAAAACGATACTTTGATTGCCTACCTGGGCTTTTGCAGCACAAACGATAAAAGTGTGGCCAACAGTATATGTCAGCCTATTACCGTTGCATAAATTGTTTTCGTTCTTCTTCCGGAAATTTTTCTATCGCATAGCGCAACATCGTGCGGGGCATCAGTTTACAATGCTTTTCAAGGAACTGCACCAATAAGTCCTTGTCCCGCTTCCCCATTTCCCGCAACATCCAGCCTACAGCCTTTCGCATCAGGTCATGACGAGTGTGCAAAAAGTGTTCAGAAAGAGAAATAATATCGATGAAATCGTCGTTTTTAATTAGTGTATAGGTGGAGACCACTGCTATGCGCTGATCCCACAATAAATCGCTATCGGCCAAACGATAGAGGACATCACGAGGCTTATCTTTCAGATATTCGCCCACAATACCCGGAGCGGAAAGGTCAACCAAATCCCAGTTATTGATGCGGGCAGTCTGTGTCAGATAAAAGTTGAATATTTCTTTTTTGTCCTTTTCATCGCACTTTTTAAAACGTTCTACCAACATCAGCAAGGCACACAGGCGGCATTCATGCCATTCACTTTGCAGCAATTCTACCATTACCTTGAACGGTGCATCCTTATGACGCTTCGCCACAATACGAGTGTTAGGAACTACGATACCCAGAAATTTATCGCCTTCTCCGTATTGTCCCTTTCCGGTTTTGAAGAAATTAGGAAGGTATTCCCGCTTCACAGGATCAATGTATTGCTCCAGTTCTTGCTGGATTTCCTTTGCTGTCTGCATTTTCTTAAATTTAGTAGAGCACAAAAATACCGTTTTTCATTTTATTCTTCACATTGACACACAGAAAATAAAGCGGGTACCTTGGGTATATTCTTTATCTATAATCAGAAAACCTCCCAACCTTTCTGCAACGATACGGCAGATAGATAAGCCCAGCCCTGCTCCCTGACTAAAGTTATCCAGCTTAACGAAGCGTTCAAATACACGTTCTTGCTCGTCAATGGGAATGCCTATTCCGGTATCCGTAACCGTAAAAATCAATTGATTCGTCTCTTTTTTTACTTCATAAGCCAATGTAACAGAACCTTCATGAGTAAATTTCGATGCATTACTCAACAGGTTATCAAGCACCTGTGCTATATAGTTATAATTACTATTTATGATCAGTTCATCGCAAGCCGGTTTAAAAACAAGTTTTGTATCCGGAGAAAATAAAGTCCCTGCCGCATCTATCGAGGCTTGGCAACAAGCATTGACATCAACTGCATTGTGCTTAATTTCAACCTCACTATCAAGAATAGAAATGTCAAGAATATCACCTACCAACTTTAACAACAACTTACTATTACTTTCTATCAATGCCACATATTGCCCGATGTCTTCTTTATCGTCAAGCATATCGACTAATACTCCGGAGAATCCGACAATGGAGTTCAGGGGAGTACGAATTTCATGGGACATATTCTGAATAAACATTGTTTTCAGCCAATTACTTTGTTCTGCAACCTCCTTGGCCTTACGCAACTCTTCCTTGGCTTCAATTAATATACGATTCTTTTCATCCAGCTTATCCCTTGATTTTTCTAATTTGGCATTGAGTTTTCTCTGTTGCCACAAGAAAATAACAACGACACACAGAATTCCAATGACAGAGAAAAGAATGATCCGGGTATTTTGAAGTTGCTTCTCTTGAGAGATCTTTTCCAACCGTACTTTTTCAGCTGTAAGTTGTTGCAGATTTAGCATAGTAGCAAACTCACTGGTGGCAACCTCTTCATTCCTTTCTTTCTCTTTCTTTTGTTCCAATAGAAAATCACGGTATAATCCGGCAGCTTCTTCCTTACGGTTCATATCCCAAAGAATATCCGCCTTCGTTTTTCTCAGTTGCATCAAAGTGGCTAAATTATTTTTCTTCTTTAACTCAGCTTCTCGTTCATCCAGTATGCCAAGAGCTTTATGGTAGTTACCTACTCTCCAGTTATAATCAATTTCCACATCATACAGATAGTGTATATGGCGTTTCAGTGAAGGCTCATTCGCATACATTTGTCTACACTTCTCCAATGCCTGACGGGCAGCCACTGTATCCCCCTGCGCAAGATAAAGTGATACATAAACCAAGTTTGCCGTCACTTCATGATAGGGAGACTTGACTGCCTTAAGTGCTTTTTTAAGTAGTTCGGGAGCTTTTTCTTCTTCTCCCAGATCAATGTATATCTTTGCGGCATCACTGTACTGACAGGATATATTGTATCTTACGACATCGGTATTCTCAAAAATATCTATCTCCTTAAGCATGAATTCCTGAGATTTTTTCATTAAACCTTTCGCCGCATAGACATTGGCTAATGCATAATAACACTCAGCAATACTTTCTTGCTTTCCCTCCTTTTTTGCCTCCTGCAACATCTTTTCCGCTTCAAGAAGAGCAATATTATATTCCCCCTGTATGATATAATAATTAACCAGTCTGGCAGCCCATGCCCAATAATAAAGTTCAGCGTTCCCAACACTCCGGGCAAATCTCTTTAAACGATTGACTCCAGCTATGACACTATCTGTACGATTCTCACCTTGACCATAATAATAATAGTCTAACTTAGCTCCCAAAGCTATTTTAGACATTACTGTATCATTGCATCTGATTGCCATATCCAGCAGTGTATCCGATGCCGTCAGCACTATGGGATCAGTCGGATCACTAAAATGCTTTTTATAGTAAGCATGCATATTTTTGATATGGGTAGAATCCACCGTTTGGGCAAAGACAGTTCCTAAAACCAATTGCAGAAAAACACAGGCAAGAATCGTTTTTTTCATCATAATCTATTTGTCTGTTGTATATTATAGGATGATAAAGATATATCTTATACATGAAATAAAATATCACCTTATCCTGCAAAGTATATAAATTGACTATTTTTATCCTTTCATTGTATATAATAAACATTTTTTATACATAAAAAGCAAGCTAGTGGATTATGATTCACTTTCATAATATCTATAAACAAGCTGTATTAAAAGAAACTCCGCTTATTATCAATAATTTACAATTGACAATAAACGGAGTCTTTATTATACTAAACGAATAAATTATTTCTGCGTAACTCCTTTCCAATCATCTGTACGGAAAGGTGAAGCCGGAAGGCCAGCACCATTATATAAATTACAAACCGGATTATCGGCCCATCCATAGCGAACAGCAACGGGATATAATACCTCCGGAGAACTTACCACAATCTTATCGCCTTGTATTTCTGCTTTTGCCCAGTGGAATTTATGATCACGTCCGGCAATAGAAAAACCTTGTAATGCTTTTCCGTCACCACTCTTTAAACCACCTTCAGTATGGTCGAAAGAAAGGATGATCTTATCTCCATCTACCTCATAGGAGTGGTACATAGGGCCTGAATAAGGTATTTGCTCTCCATAGGTCTTGGCACGGGCTATCAATGCCAAACGATGACCAACTGCCTGTTTATCCTTGGGGTGAATATCATTTGCTTCGCCTTTATCTATGATTACCGCCATACCTGTATTTGCCACAGACAATGTACGGGTTTGTGCTTCGCGAAGTTCCGCCCAATCAGAATCAACCGGTTCCGGAGATACAGGTTTAAAATTGGCTAACTGTACAAAGTAGAACGGAAAATCCTTGCCCCAATCTTTACGCCAGTTCTCAATGACTAACGGGAAAAGTTCACGGTATTGGTAAGCACGTGAAGCGTTGTTTTCTCCCTGATACCAGATAGCTCCACGAATACCGTAAGGCACTAATGGGTGGATCATCGCATTATACAAAGATGTCGGCAGATTAGGATTCTCGGACATGTCTTTGGGAGGCATTCCCTCTTTACGGGCATCAGCCGCCACTTGATATTTCCACTCTCCTGCAAGGCTAATTTGCTCTCCATTGGCAGAACGAAGATAAAGATCGTTCGGCATGCCGCAACCACCGCCTGTATCTACAATACGAATGGCAAGACTCAGTTGTCCGGCTTTGACTAATTTACCGGGAACGGTATAATTACGCTGAATAGTATAACCAGTAGTGCGTCCTACTTCCTGACCATTCCAATACGTTATATCATTATCATCGATAGTTCCTAATATCAATTGAACCTTTTTACCTGCCCAGGATGCAGGAATATCAACGGTCCGGCGGAGCCAGATTAGTCCGTCAAAGCCATTAAGCCCCTGCTCCTCCACCATACCGGGAAATTTCATTTTTGCCCAGTTACTATCATCCAAAGAAACTTCTGCCCGTACCGGTTTCCCGGCAGCAAAACCTTCATCCACACGATTATTCCAAGCTTCCAAAGTTTTCAGATATTCCGCTTTCATCGCAGTTTTATCAGGCATGGCACGAACTTCCTCTACTACATTGCTAAAGTCCGGCATCTCTTGCAGCACTTTCCCACTTATCCAGGATTCTACATTTGTTCCTCCCCAGGAAGTATGAATCAGTCCCACAGGCACATTCTGCTTTTCAGAGATTTCACGACCAAAGAAATAGGCAGTAGCCGAGAAATTAGGAATAGTTTGCGGCGAACATACTTGCCAGCCATTATCACGGACTTTGATATCGGACTCCGGTTGGGTACTCGTCACATGTTCTACATGTAATAAACGGATATTGGGGTGATCAGCTGCAGAAACCTCTTTCTTATAGTTCATAATCTTTCCCCAACCTTCCAGAGGCATTTCCATATTAGATTGTCCGGAACATATCCAGACTTCACCAATCATTACATTTTTTAATACTAGTTTCTGTCCGTCGGTCAGCGTAAGTTCATAGGGTCCACCCGCTTCGGGGGTGCGGACAGAAAGTTTCCATTTACCCTCTTTGTCAGCCTGTGTCTCATACGTCTTTCCATCCCAGGAAGTTGTTACTTTCACCGTTTTCATCGGCTTAGCTTCACCCCATATAGGAGCATCTGCCTGCTGCTGCAGTACCATATTATCCGAGAACATCGGTGGCAATACAACCTTGGCAGAGATTGTACCGGATAACATCAGCAAAGCTGCAAATAAAATACATTTGTTTCTCATATTATTTAATTATTGATTTAAACAGAGGCATTGCAAACAGCCGCATTATAACACACAACCGCTCCAATGTCAGAAAGCAAAGATAACTAGAATTTCATATTTGAAATAGCGTTATTGCCCTAATAAATGCAATAATCTTTCCATTTATCATGCTGAATGGAAAGATATTCCTACTTTTGCACGAAAATCAACGCATTATTTTATGGTTTTAAATTACATTTGGGTAGCATTCTTTGTAATTGCTTTCATTGTGGCACTCCTCAAGCTTCTGTTTATGGGCAACACTGAAATTTTTACAGAGCTTGTCAACTCTACATTTACTTCCTCAAAAACGGCTTTCGAAATATCTTTGGGACTGACTGGTATTCTTTCACTCTGGCTGGGTATTATGAAGATTGGCGAACAAAGCGGTATGATTAATGCATTATCCCGCTGGTTAAGCCCTGTTTTCTGCCGCCTCTTCCCCGAAATACCGAAAGGACATCCTGCTATGGGTTCTATCTTTATGAACCTGTCAGCCAATATGCTGGGGCTCGATAATGCTGCTACTCCAATGGGATTGAAAGCTATGAAAGAACTCCAAGAACTGAACCCCCGGAAGGATACGGCGACTAATCCGATGGTTATGTTCCTGGTGCTCAATACTTCCGGATTGATACTAATCCCAATCAGTATTATGATGTATCGCGCACAAATGGGTGCTACACAACCTACTGATATATTTATCCCAATATTGATAACATCTGCCATCTCCACTCTTGTAGGAGTAATTGCGGTCAGTATCGCACAACGCATTAACCTTATCAATAAGCCTATCCTTATCCTCATTGGTTGTATCAGCCTTTTCTTCGCCGGACTGATTTACCTGTTTATGCGACTCGGTCGGGAAGAAATCGGTACATACTCCACACTGATTGCCAATATCATTCTGTTCAGTATCATCCTACTCTTCATTGTATGGGGATTATGGAAGAAAATAAATGTGTATGACGCTTTTGTAGAAGGCGCCAAAGAAGGATTTACCACTGCCGTTCGCATCATTCCTTATTTGGTAGCATTTCTGGTGGGTATTGCCGTATTCCGAACTTCCGGTGCAATGGATATGTTAGTAAGCGGCATCGGCTATGTAGTGGGATTGTTCGGCGTAGATACCAGCTTTGCAGGTGCTTTGCCAACTGCTCTGATGAAATCGCTAAGTGGTAGTGGAGCCAACGGATTGATGATCGATACTATGAAAGAATATGGTGCGGACTCTTTCGTAGGGCGTATGAGTTGTGTAGCTCGTGGTGCCTCAGACACTACGTTCTATATTCTGGCAGTTTATTTCGGTAGTGTGGGTATCACCAAAACACGCAATGCTGTCACCTGCGGACTA
This sequence comes from Bacteroides sp. Phil13, assembly GCF_001940965.1. Taxonomy (NCBI): domain Bacteria; kingdom Pseudomonadati; phylum Bacteroidota; class Bacteroidia; order Bacteroidales; family Bacteroidaceae; genus Bacteroides; species Bacteroides sp. Phil13. Next base: position 28,309 of record NZ_MSHA01000066.1, read on the forward strand.
ATAGCGGACTTGGCAGGTATCCTTGCCGCCATCATCATCAGTTACATATTCTTCTTTTGATTTTTAATTCTTAATTTTTAATTGATATGGTTTCTTATCAGACAGACGGTGTAGAAATGCCCGCCATCAAAAAAAACAAAACAACGGAATGGATTAAGGCTGTTGCCGCGACTTATGAAAAAAGAGTCGGTGAAATCGCCTATATTTTCTGTTCCGATGAAAAGATACTTGAGGTAAACCGTCATTATCTGCAACATGACTATTACACCGATATTATCACTTTCGACTATTGTGAAGGCAATCGCCTTAGTGGAGATTTATTTATTAGCCTTGATACGGTACGCACAAATGCGGAGCAGTTCGGCAGCGATTACGAAACAGAACTGCACCGCGTTATTATTCATGGCATATTGCACCTATGCGGGATTAACGATAAAGGTCCTGGAGAACGTGAAATAATGGAAGAAGCAGAAAACAAGGCTCTGGCTATGCGATAAAGACAGTAAAAACAGAACGCTTGTGTTCCATCTGCACAACACTTGTGTTACACAAACAGAACACAAGCGTTGTATAGATGAAACACTTGTGTGGCTCAAAGGCTCTGTCAGCTACTTTGCCAAGTACTTCTCGGCACGTCCCGGAGAGAAGAGTTCCCACAGCGAGGCAACCGTCCAGCCCGGAGCGAATATATCATTGTAATATCCCTTACCATTACGACCGTAATCCCAGTTCGTGTGTTGGACAACCTCAGGGTAATAACCTACTTTAGCAACACCACACATATGACCCTCATAGGGAAGCAATTGACGCATGGAAGTGGAAATAACCTCAGCAAAGTCTGAGAAACGAGCCTCATTGAACTCCTTGGAAAGCCAATGTAACACATCAGCAAACTCGAAAATAAACACATCAATATGGTTATTCTCAACAGACACATTACCCCAGCCACGGGTCTTCAAACCGATATCACCCAACATCTGACCTTCGGCAAAGGGAACATCCCAGGTATAATACCAGGATAAGGCGAAATAAGCAGCCTTCCTG
>NZ_MSHA01000067.1:0-742 GCF_001940965.1 Bacteroides sp. Phil13
GCTGTATAATCCTGGCTGGCAACTATCTTGCCTTTCTTCTCGGTAGAGCTGTCCTTCAGTGTCATCTTGCCCAAGACGATGATTTTGCCTGTTGCGCTGTTGTCGGCAGTCAGTGTATATCCGTTCAAGTCAAGAACCACGGACTTTCCGGCGGGTACACTGACGCTTTGCCCTGTGATGTCGGCATCGGCGGACAATTTAAAATCTTCGCCGTTGGCGAAAGCGGCCTTTAGGACTGCCACGTCGGATTGAACTACAAATTTGCTGTCGATTGTTGCCGGAAGTGATGCTTCGGTTCCTTTTATTATATAGATTGTGGTATCGCCGGCATCGTGTACCAATTGTTCTACCTTTCCATATATCTTCAAGTTACCGCCTTTTACGGTCAGCTTCTTTACGGTGACGCCTGCATTGATAATCAATGTCTGCTGGGCGGTAGTGGCAGTCACTTCATTGTAAGTGGCTTTATTGCCTACTGCTGCCAATGTAACGGTGGTGCTTGGCATGGTGATGGCTACAGAAGGAGCTTCTTGCTCTGCATTGGTTTCCGGCACAGCCAAGGATACACTGTTGGTGGCAGTGGCGGCGGGAGCACCTATGCTGGTATTGGTCTTGTCGGTCAGCGTCAACGGAGCGGCAGTACTGGTCGTTGGGGCTGTATTGAACGCCAGGTTGATGTCCGAGTTCTGTAAAACCGGGATGGCGATGCCGTCGTTGCTGCCGGAAGTGGTATTGAAGCTGC
>NZ_MSHA01000067.1:749-2139 GCF_001940965.1 Bacteroides sp. Phil13
GCTGACTGCAATGTCGGTTACGGTTGCTGCTGTCGGTGCTTCTTGTGGGAGATTTTTTGAATCAGCTAAAGCTGTACTAAGCGCACTGGGGGTTGTAGCCTCTACCACAACGCAATCCAAAGGAGGTACTACCAATATGTCTCTTCTGCCTAGGATTTTGTCATTAAGCGTCTTGGTAAAATATACCTTGTCGCTTCCATTCGTCAGTTGGGCAGTGATGGAACTATAAGTACCTGTGGGCAAAGGAATGTAGAAGTTGCGAGACTTTATATCAGCTGAGGCTGTGAAGGAGGCGGTGATTTCCTTGCTTTCATCGCTCGTTACTGCCAGTATCGGGTCTGCTGCGGTTAAGTCTACCGTACAAGTACCTGCAATGTTATTGGAGGCAATAATCTTGAAAGTAGTGGCCTCTGCCGGAATCTTGTTGACGGTCAGTTTTATCATGGCTGCCATGTGCTTGAAGGACAGAGCGCTCAGATTGTCGGGATTTGTCACCTTGGCATACATCGGGCCATTGCTGCTGCCGTTATAATTTGTAAGCGTGGCAGGTAGAGTCATGGTCAATGTATTGCCGCTTACGCTCATGTTTTGTTGGTAAGGATAGATGGAGAATACAGCCGTTTCTCCGCTTGGCTTGCTGCCGTTGAAAGTGGCGGAAGTTTGACCAGCACCGCTTGCATATTCTAATTTTGTATTGCTATAATTACTTTCTGCATTACTACAGAACAACCCTAGGGCATCGGTATCTTGCCATAGAATCTTGTATTCATCGTTTACGGTAGTACGGGTGTCGGTACCTGCGCCTTCAAACGTTGCGTTAACGGTGATGTTTCCTTTCCGCCCGCTGTTTTCAAATTCCTCTTGGCTGCAACTGAATGCGGTCAAGGCAGCAGTTGCCATGCAGGCAACTTGCATAAGGTTTCTTAATTTCATCATAATGAAGTCCCCCTTAGTTTTCTACGGTTAAGATGTCATTGATTAGGTCTTCCAAGTCGCTGCTGGATGCCGAATTGTAGCTATGGGTAGAGGTGCTGCCCGAATAGGAGCGCGTAATGGGATGGTAAGGTTCGCCGCTTGTTGCAATGACTCCTTCATTCTCCATTTTGATAACTTCGATAGACGGAGTGATGTATGCTTCTCTACCGTCTGGTTTGTTCTGTTTCATATACACAAATTATTTAAAGGTTAAACAATAAAAAAAAACGTGAGTAACTATGTTTGTATATCCTTTATTCAGGCCTTCGCATTGCCCTTTCCCTGGATATACAACAGTCACTCACGTCGTTTGTGTATATACCATCCCCCTGATGGGAGAAAACCATATAAACATAGACGTGAGCATCCTTGTTGTTATCTTCAGGGAAATTTTCAAAGTTGCGAAGTTTGAATA
>NZ_MSHA01000067.1:2277-2426 GCF_001940965.1 Bacteroides sp. Phil13
GGGAAAGGCTCACGTCTCTTTCATTTATAGGAGTTAGGAGAGTTATCACTTCTAACTCCCGATAACTCCTTCAAATATTTAGTAACTGTCTGCATTGTCTTTGAGGATGTTTTTCTGAGGAGCATAGCGGCTATGTGGCGAATAAAGAG
>NZ_MSHA01000068.1:0-179143 GCF_001940965.1 Bacteroides sp. Phil13
CAATTCCCACTCGATACGCATGAAAAAGATATTCTCCACGTGATCGACATATTGGTCCAGATAGATAATATTTCCCTTGTTTACCGTTATAAAGTCTGTCACTTCTGCCAGAATTCCCGGTTTGTCGGGACAGTGAAGTAACAGTTTGGCCGTTTTCATCATCCTAAATTATCGTTTTTATCGTTTTCAAATTACAATTTTCTCGATTTGAGTTTGCAAAAATAACGATTTATTGTAAAATAACGAAGTTTTCGAGCAAGAAGTTTAAATCAAGCAACAGAAAGCTTCGTTTTCATTACAAAACCATCCCAATCCCCTTTCGCAAAAAGCTCTGCAAGAACTTATTTTTTTTCATATTCCAATGTTCTCAAAATGAGGATATAAAAGAAAAAGTGATAAAATCAAGCAAAAAAATTTCATCGTAGCTATTGCAGGTTTCAAAGAAATGCCTACCTTTGCAACCGCAATCGAGAGAGAAAGCAATTAAAGAAATGAAATTATGGTGCGTTAGTTCAGTTGGTTAGAATACATGCCTGTCACGCATGGGGTCACGGGTTCGAGTCCCGTACGCACCGCTTAAAGCTCTGAAATCGAATGATTTCGGAGCTTTTTTCTTTATAAACACGCTGTACTACTCAAAAAGATAAGGCATTTTGCAAGATAGAGAGATTTTACGCAGATCTTAGTATAAAATATACGCTCGCTGCCTTACCAAGTCCACACCAGCCCTGTACCAACCCCGTACCTGCTCCGTATCAACTCCCAATAAAGGTACCTTTATACGGACCAGGTACGGAGTTGGTACGGAGCAGATCAGGCCCAGACCCGGTTCAAGTATGTTTTAAATATTATTTCAGAGTTTATTCAGCAAATGTGCCTGTAGACATAAAGATTACCGAATTCATATAATAGTCCTCACCCTCTGTCTGTGGTTGTTCAAACAGTTGTTTATAAATAGGCTCCGGCTCAGGTCCGAAAAGTAAATCCGCATCCGGAGTGTAGATACCACAATACCATACAGGAGCCGCTTTCATATTAAAGCGCGGAATGCCTTCTATTACAAATTTATAAAGCCCAACCTTTTCACCATCTTTTACGACTCTTGTCAGCCCTCCGTAATTGGTACCCATATTATATCTCAACCCTTTTAAAGAAATATATCCATCTTCAACCAAGCTACCCTCTGCAAATTTCTTCGCTTTACAGGTAAAAGGTATTTCATATTCACCACCTTCGGGAAACAGAATAAAAGGATTAGGGCCATCTACTTTTATAGTGTATTCATACTCTACTTTTGCCTTCGATATTACATCTATCAATTTGTAGACAATGCTACTCCCATCAGCAGGAGGATTAACCAAGGTTCTTTTCTCAACCCATAAAGCATACTCATAGCCTTTTTCGTAAACGAAATCAGTAATTCCTTGAAAATCCAGCGTTTTGTAGTCACTTTCACTTTCTTCTTTCACCAACATACAATCGATAGGAGAATCACTCCCCCAAGGCTGATAAGTACCAGTTTTGTCAGAAATAAACATTTTTACAGTTTCTACCTTGTCTTGCGGTTCATCATCACTACAAGCAACAAAGCCAGTGATTGGCAGGATTAATAGCAATAATCCTAATAAGCGTTTTGTCTTCATAATGTTTTCTTTAAGTCTAGTTTTGTAATTATGCAAAGATATACAAAATCTCTTTAAGCTTATTATAAACAAAGCCTTTTATTTCTCTTCTCAGAAGAAGCTTGAATAGAATTTTAAAGGAGATAGGCTATATGAAGATATAAAAGCGTACCTTCGTCAACAGAATGAGATATCGAAGAATAACAACCACCGGACAAATCCGGGAAAAAAAGAAAGAGCGCAGGCAAACCATATATGTCTGGCTGATAGTGATTGTGATCCTGGCAATACTTGTCGGAGTGGGTTATCTGGCCACTCCCAGTACTGTATTGCTCCAGCAAACTGCATTTCGGGGTATCAGTTACCGCCCACTTATGGCATTCGTGATGCTTTTCACTGCCATTCTTGTCATTGTTATTGGCATACTACTGGCAGACAAATACACAAAATTTGGATATTACCTGAAGACCATCGCCTGTGGTATTGTCATAGGAATGCTTTTTCACGGCATGGGTATCAATCTGTTACTGAATATGAATCGTTGGTTGGCAAGTAAGACTCCCGTCCGCAAAGAATACAGAGTAACAGAAATCCGTTTTCTAAAACCCAATAAATTGGCTCGTTATCGGACCATATTGCCTGAATGCAGAATTCTGAAAGCTGTCGGCCAGGATAATCCTGATGACTGCCTTTACTTCCACGTCCCTATAGATACACAAGTAGCCATGGGATGTGTATTGCATGTTACAATAAAAAACGGTTTCTTTGGTTGGAAATCAGTGGATGAACTAGCGGTAGATTGTAGAGAACTACATAAGTATGTCAAATAAGAAATTCAAAATATAATATGAAAACCATTTAAATCACCAGATATGAAAAAACACTCCATTCTATTCCTTTTAGGATTTATCTTTCCTATCTGCACCCATGCTCAGGACATATCCGGAACATGGAACGGAAAGCTGTCTCTCCCCAACGCTTCCTTAACTATTTGTTTCAACCTGCAACAAACCGAGCAGGGATATACCTCTACTTGTGATAGTCCCGATCAGAATGTAAAAGGCATCCCGACAGGCTCCACACTCTTTCAGGATTCGATTCTGACGATTCAGATTCCTGATATTCGTGCCTCTTACAAAGGAAAGCTGGAGAAAGACGGCAAAATATACGGAGACTTCACACAAGGACTTAGATTCAAATTAAATCTGGAAAAAGGAGAAGCAGCCAAGCCTAAGCGTCCCCAAGAACCACAACCACCTTTCCCCTATAGAGCAGAAAATATTACTTTTGAAAATAAAGAAGCCGGAATCACAATTGCCGGTACTCTGACGCTTCCCGAACAGGGGAAAAAATTCTCGGCAGTAGTATTGGTTACCGGTAGTGGCGCACAGAACAGGAATGAGGAAATAATGGGACATAAGCCATTCCTGGTAATAGCAGACTACCTGACCCGTAACGGTATAGCCGTACTTCGCTGCGACGACAGAGGCGTAGGAGGCTCAACAGGCGTTTTTGCAGAAGCTACCAACGAAGATTATGCCAGCGATGCAGGAGCAGCGGTCAACTACCTGAAAGGCAGAAAAGAAATTAATCCCAAACAGATAGGAATCATCGGTCATAGCTGTGGAGGAACCGTGGCTTTTATATTGGGCGCCCGTAGCAAAGATATTGCTTACATCATTTCAATGGCCGGTGCTGTCATAAAAGGAGACAGTCTGATGTTGAAACAAGCAGAAGCTATTAGCAAGTCAGGTGGTACCTCTGATGCCATGTGGGAGTTAAGTAAACCCACATTACGCACCCGTTATGCTATATTGGCACAGGACAAAAGCACTGAGGAAATTCGGAAAGAGCTATATGCCAACATTATTGCAACACTGCCACCCGTACAACTGCAAGACCCAAACATCGCCAAACAAATAGAAGTTGAGATGAACGGAATGCTCTCCCCATGGTATCTTCATTTCATGAAATACGATCCGACCCAAGATTTAAAGAAGATAAAATGTCCGGTACTAGCTGTCAATGGAGATAAAGACATACAGGTAGATGCAGACATGAATCTCAAAGCTGTGGAAGATTGGGTAAAGTCTAACGGGAATAAGAAAGTTACCACTAAGAAATATCCCGGTTTGAACCATTTGTTCCAATCCTGTAAGACTTGTACAATTATGGAATACGGGCAATTAGAAGAAACCATCAGTCCTGAAGTCTTGAAAGATATGACGGAATGGATTCTGCTGAATTGTAAACATTAGAGTTTTGCAACGCATAAGAAAGGCCGTATCAAAATAAATGAAAATCTTTTGTTGATACGGCCTCTTTCTTTACTTAGATTTTCTTTCCGATGTAGAATGCATAACCATAAAAGTCTTTATACTTATAGTATAATTGTTGCTCATGGCGCTGATTGGCAATCAGTTCTTCAGCAGCTTGGTTACCTTTATATTTTCGTAGGAAGTCCTCTTGGGCTTCAACCTGCGGCATATAGAAATGTTCGATCCAGCAATTTTCCGGTATACAGAAACAGGCTATAGGGATATATCCGGCCTTCTGCATCTGTGCCAGCTTATTGGGAATCGTATTTATTTCAGGATAAGCATCCATCCAGAAATCATCGATCTCAGCCGGACGTTCGTCAGTGAACCATGACACCTCTGATACGGCAATATAACCGCCTTTCTTCAAAACCGGACGCCATAGATTCAACCCATATTCAAAACCAATATTATAGATGGCTCCTTCCGACCAGATAAGATCTAATTCTTCATTCCGGAACGGGAGTTCATCCATTGATCCAATAATACCTTTCACTCTGTCCTGAAGATTAAAGTGCTCGGCATTACTATTGAATTGGTTAATAAAATCAGGAAACAAATCAATGCCTGTAATTTGTCCCGGAGTATGTTGCGCCAGCGTAATTGTCTGGCCACCTGTGCCACAACCCAGATCAGCAATCAGAGATTTATCCGTAAGCCCCTCAACAAAGCTAAGAGCCTTGATTGTTGTTTCAGCACTTCCCGGTCCCTGACGTTCTACACTTGAAAAGTATTCGCAGATTAAACTAAAATCGAATTCGTGAATAGATTTATTTTCGTTACTCATGATGTTTAAATTTTATTGTTGATATATAGGTATAAAAATAACTCCTGCAAGAATATGCACGAGTTGAACTAAAGGATAACCGAGAGCATAATGCCCACAGTTATTTACTTACCGAATCCTTCTTAACTTTAAACATCCAACATTTTTTTATATCGCCACAAAGATAGGCAGACTTTTTATTCCTCCAAATTATCAGAAGAGAAAAAAGAACACCACCCTTGTGACATGTTCCTTTCGCCATAACTATAATTTAAGTTGTTATTATGTTTTCCTTATTTTCTGACACTCAGAACAATAGTAAACCGATCCTCCAAGATAGGCTTCTTTGACAATTACGCTGCCACAACGCGGACAAGGATTCTTCCATGTTTTGGAAGAAAGAATCGTTTTATACCCTCCCTCATTTCCATAAAGATCCGTCTGGGTATCACGGCCTCTTCCGGAAGTCATAGCCATTAAGGTATCCTTCAGAGATTTGAAAAGTACCCCTTTCTGTCCATCCGACAGGTCAAGCACTTTCTGTTTCGGGTGAATCCCGGCATTGAACAGAATATCCTGCGTTACCCCATTTCCTACGCCCGGAATACGTTGTTCGGTAGCCAGCAGAGCTTTAGCCGTCAATGTCTTTTTGGCGGAAGCAAATAATTTCTCAAATTCCGCTTCCGTATAAGCATCACTCAGCGGGGAAATACTTTCACGGCTTATCGTATAATATTTATTGTCGATAACAGCATCGGGATAGGCACTGATAAAGCCATACATAGCAACCGTAAATACAAGAAACGACTCATCTTCAAAAGTCAGCAGCAATTGGTAATTGGCAGGAACTTTATCACCCGGATTATAGTAACGTGCGCTCACCCCGTCACCAATATTCATTATCACATTGCCCGACAGGTAGAAATCGACAAACATTCCATACCCTTTAGACGACAAAATCGTCTTTCCGACGAGCAACTTTCCATACTCCAGTGGATCGCCACTATAGAACGTGAACTTATGAGGCTTGGTAGCATTGAACACTTGCGTAATCGTTTTACCACTTAAAACATCATTGGCTTGCTTACTCAGTGTAAGTACTTCTGGCAATTCTAACATACTTATATATCATTTAATTATTTATCAATAGGAATATAAATCTCCGTCAGCAATCCTTCAACCGACGTTTCATCCGGCGCATTGAGATACAGCGACAGTACTGTTTATCCACTGTTTGATCCATGGCACAAATATACGATGCATATTCCAAATATGACTATCCCCAATAGGTATCTTTAATCATTTTCTTTCTGACTGTAATTTAGACGCGTATTGACTTGGAGAAATTTTATATTCAGCTACGAAGCATTTAGAGAAATAAGACGGATTAGAATATCCGACCATATACATGACTTCTGATACGGAAAATCTATGTTGCGATAGTAACACGGCTGCTTTCTTCATCCTTATCCGGCGAATGAGATCTACAGGAGTCACTCCTGCCAACTGCTTAACCTTCCGATATAGTTGTTTGTTATCCATCCCCACTAACTGGCAAAGCATAGAAACATTGAATTCAGTGTTTTCCATATTCTCTTCCATTATGGAAACAAGCTCGGTTATAAAAGCCTCCCCTGTATCCGTTTCTTTCTCTTTTATCTGAGAATGTACAGTTGTTTCAACGCATAATTTCTTCTCTATTTCACGCCGGGTTTGAAGTAATTGTTCTAACCTCGACCTTAGTTTATCGACGTCAAATGGCTTAGACATAAACACATCCACACCTGCCTTCATACTTTTAAGTTCCGTCTCCTTATCATCTCTCGCTGTTAACATAATAATAGGCACTAAGGCCGTTTGTGACATCTTCCGTATCTCCCTGCAAAACTCAATACCATCCATTTCCGGCATAATCTGGTCTGCAAGAATAATGTCCGGATAGTGTTCAGAGGCAATAGTTATCCCATCTTTACCATTTAAAGCATGAAGACAACAGTATTCTTCAGAAAAAGCCTCCGCCAGATAAGTTGCCATTTCAACATTATCATCAACAATCAATAATACAGGTTTCCCTGCAAGCGGAGTTAATTGTGAGTCCGCCTGAGAGTGATTTTGCATGGAAGCCACACAATTATCACCGGATAAAGGCAAAGTGATGGTGACCAAAGTTCCACAATCATCACCGGCACTATGAATACTAACATGTCCGCCATGCAATTCTATAAACTTCCGAACTATATACAGACCAATGCCACTTCCATCTTTACGCCTCTCTTTGTTTTTACTCTGAAAGTACCGGATAAACACATAAGGAAGATCTTCACGCCTTATGCCGCTACCGGTATCCGAGATTTGTATAGCTACCGTTTGTTCTTCCTGAATTATGGAGACCTCAATTTGTCCTCCTTCATCAGGAATGAATTTAATAGCATTAGTGATTATATTCGAGATTACAGATTCCATCTTTACTATATCCAAATTCATCCACATCTGTTCACCATTGGACACAAAGGCCGACCGGATATTTTTATCTGCAAAGATTGTAGAAAAAGCATCCAGAATATTCCTTATAAAAGAACATAATTCAATATTAGATCGGATCAAAGTATCCTCACTCGTATAATCCATCTGCTTGAAATCAAGCACTTCATGAACCAGCAAATTTAATTTCAGTGCATGTTTATATATAAACTCCAGTCGGCTTTTATGTTCCGGCTTCTTAGTTTCTTTAATCAGCGTGCTTAAAGGAGCTATGATCAAGCTTAAAGGAGCCTTGATCTCATGTGAAATATGAATGAAGAAGTCTAATTTCAGATTTGAAAGCTCCAACGTCTTTTCTTTCTCTTTACGCTCATATTTCAATCTAAGATTCCTTCGGATATATTTTATAATAACAAAAACGATCACTGCCAATGCAAGTGCATATATAACATAGGCCATTACTGAAGCATACCATGGCGGAAGAATGGTAAAACCAAACTCTGTAACCGGGGATAGTTGAGGATCATCGGAGTTCCCATTCCGCATGAACAACCTATACCTGCCGGAATGTAAATTGGCAAAAGAAATACGATTCTGTCCCGGTTCTAATTTACTCCATTGTTTACTGTTTCCCAAACGATAATAAAATTCAGATTCTGAAGAATAAGCTAATGTGGAAAACTCAAATGTCAGATTCTTTTCCGTATGTGGCAATTCTATCTTATTCTGATATCGGATACTACTCCCTGCATAATCCACCATAGGCAATAGTTGCCTATCATTGCTCCGGACAGCTGTTACAATAACCGGGGCAGCTCCCTTTTCACTCTTTATGGCATGAGTGGATACATAAGATATTCCATCATATCCTCCCCACAAGATGACATCATGTTGCCTGTCATAGAATCCGGCTTGGTAATATCTTCCTGAAAATGCCATACCGGTTCTCTGCGATGAGACAATATCCCATGCCATGACTCCTTCCGTACACGAAACCCAAATATTGGTATTTTCCAACACAAATGAGTGTACCTGGCTTCCCTTGGCTAATTCACCTATTTTCTCACTGGTATAAGTCAAGACATTAAGTTTATAAATCTCGTTGTTTGATGAATACCAGATAGATTGAATTCCATCATAAATCATCCGATTCGGATAAACGTCTAATATATGTATTTTACGGGCTTTGCAGTCTATCCGGGCTAAACCTTTTTGAGTATTGACCCAGATGAAACCATATTTATCAGTCTCTATCTGATAAGCAATTTCACTTACCTTGGTTGAAATCAATGAATCAGACAAGTTCCATTCCGCCCGAAACAAAACCCGATCATCGTGTGCAAGCAATTCCCGCTTATTAACGATAAATATTCCGCCCAGATAAGTCGCAATCCATAGGCTGCCATATTCATCCTCATAAACATCATACGCCCAATTTGCTTTCTTCCGATTCAGCCTGTCTACTATGTTATAATGTACAAACTTCTCCCTCTCCCTATCATATCTTGCCACTCCGGCATCCGTAGCAATCCATACAATATGATCACGATCTTCATATATACATCTGATTTTGTTATGCCGAAGCAAGTTCTTCGGATTCTCAATATTAAAGCATTTCACTTTACCATTCTTGTCAAACAGTAAAAGTCCGTTTGTTCCTCCTAACCAATACCCTCCTTTGCTATCCTTGTATATATGGGTAAAATCATTGCCATTCCTCTCATCCGTCAATTCAGAAATATGAATAAACTGAAAAGCAGAATCATCAACAATCAACGATATACCATAGTCAGTCCCTAACCAAACATTATTATTTCTGTCAATATAGCTACAAGAGATTACATTATTACACAAGGACTGCTCGTTTCGCAAATCATGAAGTATATGATTCACTTTTCCCAAACCCCGGCTATAAATATACAGGCCATTATCCGTACCTATCACAATGTTATTCTTGTTATCAAAAGCCAATGTTTTAAAAGTATTTGATGGTAATGCAAGAGACGGTTCTACACGAGAGTCATTAAGGCAATACCTGAGTAGATATCCTTCTGTCCCAATCCATAGGCAACTCCGTTGTTCATCCCACAGCAATGAATTCACCATTAACTTCCGGAACTTTTCAGGCAATATGACTGTCTCTCTTACTTGTTTTACCGGGTCATAGCAGCTTAATCCATCATAAGAACCTATATAAAGCCTACCATCAGCCGGTTCAAATGAATAAACGATTGATTTACTTTTTCCGGGATCTAATGGCAAATGTACTATGAATTCATCCTGAAAATCATAGTACAGTAATCCTTCATCATTAGTTCCTATCCAAAGTTTATTATCCCAAACAGCCAAAGAGCGGACAGACTTGACCATTTGAGTTACCGGATACAGATTCTCAAACTGTTCAGTAAACAGATTAAGAAATCGCAGTCCCTTGTTAGTCCCGATACAAAGATATTCTTTACTTACTTGTACAATCGCAGTGATATTAGCATACTCTATATCGGTTTCTCTTGCCAATTTATAAATCTGATATCCATTATAAGAGAATAGACCGCTTTGGGTACCAACCCACACCAATCCTGTATCATCTTGAAAGATTACATTTACAACATTAGACTCTATTGGGAAATATATATTCTTAAAACTTTTATACCGATAATTATACGGAAAAGCAGAAGACAGATTATCAGAGCTATACGCCTGCATACCCCAAACTAAAATATAAACCAAAAGAAGTGTTTGCTTGCTAAGAATAATATTCTTTATAATCAGAAATCCTTTCATATATAGGGCCTATTCAGGCATTGATTAAAGCGAAGGTAATAATTTAATTCAATAAAGAGGTATACTGAGACCATTAAAACAAAAAAATGGAGCAAACTATTCAGCCATAGGCTGTCCGTTTGCTCCATCTCCATCAATTAGATTATTTTTTTGGACCGGAATAATTATTATACCAGTCTGTATACTCAATACCCTTTGACTCTGCCCATTTCGAGAAATCAAGATATTCACTGTCAATACGATGAGATTCTGTCACCGGCTTGAAGCCCAATACAGGAATATCAATGGCAAACGGATATGTCCCTTCACGATCAATGTAATAAGCATCCTGATTAGTGCCGATAAGTGACTGATTCGCTAAGGATGTAGCTTTAAACTTAGGCAAATGCACCTCTGTCCTATCCTTTTGTCCCTCAGCATATTTCACAATGATATATGGATTATACCCCTTCAAATCATCTTTCTTAAATGAAGCGTTAAATTCCCTGGTTATTGTATACGTCTTGCCAACACTTCCCTTAGCATTAGGAGTCACTATAATGGACGACGTTTCACTTTCTACTTTTACACCCGTTGAGTTCGAGGTCACTTTACCAAATTGTCCGGGATCTATCTGATAAGCGAACGCATTTGAGAATGTAGCGCCATCGTGTACCGGAGTAAATATATCAGTTATCTTCGTTACCATGTTCTTGGTATTAAAAGTAACTTCACGCCTGTATTCTACTATTACATCATTCATGTCATAATCACCGCCCGAAGGCCAGATATCCTCAAAGGCTAATGTACCTTTCAGAGGTTCCACCGGATCCGGTTCCGGATCGTCTTTACCGTCATCAGGTTTAATAATAGGTCTATCGGGATCATCAATACTTCCTTCCGGAGTGGCGTCTACATAGAATAAGAGGTCACAATAACTTTGATTCGCCCCATCTTCAACACCTATAATCGTTTTTCCGCTCTTCTCATCTTTCACAGAAACGAATCCATTCAAATTCCCAAAAGCCTCATTAGAAGTACGAAGTTCTTTTGTCCTAATTTCATTCTCTTTAACATCATAATCGTGGTAGTACCCATTGAATCCATCAGCATATATAAACCAGCCTACCGTATACCCTGCCGGAAATTTCTCACTTGCTTTACCATTTTCATCAAAATAAAGCAAACGCGCTTTGTTTCCACACTTCAAAATTTGTAACTGATTCCCACTATACGCATATAATTTAACATTTGGGAATACGATATATTTATTAACATAAGGCATCATTTGAGATTGAGGTTCCTGATCTGACTTATAATAATAATATCCGAATGTATTATCATAAGAAGCGTCGCGCTTAAGAAATATAACATCCAACGTTGTTTCTTGCGTTATCTTTATATTGGTAACCTTGGGTCCTTTATATAGATATGAATTATTTACTCCCGACATTCCATTAGGATTAAAAAATTTCATCAAGCGTTCTGCTACTTCTAAGGGAATCTCGTCACCAATCTTATCAACCGACTTCAGATATGTACCATCAAGAGAGCCCGCCTCTCCCCACTTACACAACGAATAGAGATACCACTCATCAGTAGTATATGGAACCTGACCATTGAAAGGATAAGAACGAGTAGAAGACTTCTGTTTTTTTACACTCATGTCAAAGTTTACAGCATTATTCTCTACATTCAGTTGCACGCATCTGGGTAATCCCCATGCCGCAGTATACACATATACTGTTTTCACGGAAGTAGGTATATGCATCTCTCCTTCATACTTTCCATTATTGTCCGTATAAGTTTTGAATATAGCATCTACTCCTTCCTTTTTCACCGGTGTACCTTCCACTGTTTCCATCGGGTCTTCGTCATATACCTCTACAAGAGCAGTAAAACCCGGAACGTCATAGTTCACCAGAAGTTTTACATCACTACGTGTTTCAAAACCAAAATATTCATCCGAATCAGGTAAAGGCTGTTTTCCTGCATCCGGATTATACACATCTTTTTCCATGCATCCTGTCACCAAGCTGCCGAATACGATTGTGACAGCCACAATCATAATACCTTTTAAGTACTTTTGTCTCATAAATACATTCTTAAGATTACATAGTCAACACAAATTATGTGCAAAATTAGGCTATATCAACCAAGACAATAGCCACAAAATGGACAAAGAGTAACACAAAAAAGACAAGTTTAGCATTAGGAAGATAAAGCCATCTGATTATTAGTCAACTACAAAACTTTCCGACTTAAAGTTACTATAAAATCTACCGGAAATGGCCGTAAATTTCAGGACACAATAGTCGGGATCGGTCACGCCTTCCGGATAATACATCGTATCTCCTTCCTGCCATATCATCTCCTTGCTGGCATCATCCGTCAGCACTTCCATTGTGCCGCGCAACATCACTCCCCTAAAGAACCTTGTATCACAAAAGTAAATACTTGCATGATTGTTCTTTCGATACTGCGCAACACGCATTGATGAAGTATTTGTGGTCAGATAGATAACTTTTATTCCTTCCCTTTTCCTGGGCTGCAGCATAGCTTTGATATTCGGGAAACCTTCGGCATCTATCGAACCGATAAAGGCCGTTTTCAATTTATCAATCATATTCCCTACTGTTTTTTCTACATCTCTCATAATTCAATTATTTTATTGGGTTATTGAATGAGGCAAAGATAGGGGCATAACGGAAAAGTAGTATAACAAAAAACAAGGGAGAAATAACACTTTTCACGGTTTATATATACTCCGATAAGCCAAAGGAGTTTCACCCGTAGATTGGCGAAAACAGCGTACAAAATAGGAGACAGTAGAGAAATGAAGTTCAAATGCAATTTCCGAGATAGGAAAATCCGTATAAACAAGTAGTCTTTTAGCTTCTTCCATAACCTTATTCTGAATGTATTGTTTCGCGCTAATCCCCAGAGCCGAACTTACAATCTCATTCAAATAATTGGGAGTGATACACAGTTTGTCCGCATAGTAACGGACAGAGTGATGTTCCCTCAAGTCGGTCCCTACCCATTCCATAAACTTGCTTAGATGGGTACTATTTGCCTCTTTATGGATACTGCCGTCAGACAACATCTTTTGATATGCCCGGTCCAGAAGCATGAGAGCTTCATAAAGCAATGCCCTCAATACATGTACGTCGTTTTGTTTATACGAATCGATCTCTGTCTTAATATCACTCAACAATTGAAGCATACGTACATAAAGCTGATTCGACAAATGCAGTCCGACAGATTTCCTCCCCACATTGAAAAAAGAAAGATGCTGCACAAACAACGGATCTTTAAAGAAGGAAGACAGAAACTCATCTTCGAAGATCAAAGCATAGCCATTTACAATGTGGCCGGTATCCCAATTCCGTATCTCTCCGGGTTTAGAAAACAGTACATCACAGGGAACTGCCTTATGCGTTTGATTATCGATAGAAAAGTTTCCTTCTCCCTCTGTAACGAAAGTAATATCATAGTAAGTCAATGTGTGCACAGTACCCTTAGTCAAGAACCTTTTTACGTACTTCAGTTCTACGACATCCACTAAAAGTTCGCTTCCGTACTTAGTCTTATAGAAAGTATACCGGGGAATTGAGTTTTTCATTGAAAGGCTTCTTACTTTTAGGATTACATTAGTGCATGCAAATATATTGAAAAATGCAACATAACGGTTCTAAATACTTATCACAATCTCACCAAATGATACACCGTCCCCCTATTTGACTTTTTACAAGGAATATCCAATTTCTTCAGCGAACGACCGAAGTGCCCTATTTTGCTGACCGACAGTTTATCGCGGGTTTTCTGCTGTAGATAATTGAATATCTCCATTGCGGTCAGCCATTCCCCTTCCCGTTCTTCTTCCGCCACCCGGAAATAGCAGTGGAAAAGCTGTTCGAGCGGACTGATCTGTTCAAAATCCCGGTTGGTTTCTTTCAGGATAGCTTCGTCCTCATCATTCAACCAGTAGCGCTCACCTTTATAAATGGCATCCATGGCTTGAGCATACAATTGCTTGTAGTTGATGGTGACATTCGTATCAATAGGTGCAGTCACTTCGATACAGATAAAACGGCGGCTACCACTGGGATCGGTAAGCAGTTCCATCTGATTACTGGTACCGATAAACGAAGCATAACGGCGCACCTCCTGAATGGTAGAACCGTAGGGTTTCCGCAAATTTGCCACAGGTTTCTGCAAAAGATGTTTCAGAAAGCCCTGCTGATTGGAGCTAATCTGATCAAACTCATCCAGGTTCACCAACAGAAAACGTCCCAGATAACGCTCCGCATCCTGTTTGCTCTTAAAATCAAGACTATCCGTATATCCGAAACCAGTTCAGGTGGCAAAATAATGCGACAATAGGTAGATTTACGATACCCCTGCGCACCGACCAATAATGGCGACGTACTGTTTCCGTGCTGGCGATCGAGCCCACGCCAATGTGCCACCATACTGAGAAACCAGCGGTAGAACAGCTCCCTCCAATACGGATTATTGCACGGCACAAGATCGGCAAGCGCCCGAATGCGGTCTTTTCCGTCCCAATGCCCCACATTACAAAGGTATTCTTCAACAGGATTGTACAAAGACACATACTCTGATGTCAAATAACGCTCCACGTCACGGTCCCAGGCACGAATCCCCTCTTTCAGGGCATTAATCGCCACCGTATTGCGTACCCTCCGATCCACCGGTCTGAAATAGAAATGAATGGAATCACGCTGACGATATTCCAAATCGTTCAACACCGTGTTATAACGAAACTCATAGCGCCGTTCCATAAACTCTTCCAGACGCAGAGCGGTATCCTGCTCCGGAGTCAAAATAGTTTTAGAGCCAAAGCCCTTAGACTCTTGGTAAATATTATGAACCATGGTACGTACCGTTTGCTCCTCTGCCTGTGCATAATAATGAATGATCGTCTGCCTCACAACTTCCTCTTCCGGTATGCCCGCCTTATAGCAATACTCCGCAAGGCGGACAAGCAACGGTTGGAGATTATCTCCCCGTCGCCAGTTCTCCATATCCCGGAGTGCCTTATCGAGGGCAGTTTCAAAAAGCATGGTGAAGGTCTGCGACGTTTCAAACCCAGGTTCCAGCCTCAGCAACGGATTTTTCTCAGCCAACTGCCGTTGCCGGAAGGTCTGTTCGCCGGGCATGGAGAATGGCTGTTCCAGACAGAAAGGTACCGCATGAGGATTGTATCCGGGATGTTCATCAAGCGTCATCCGGCAGCTTTGCATCAGTGAAGGCTCTTTCAAGGCAATGGGAAACGGGAACAACGGCTGATAACAACTCACCGCCAAGCGATAGGCATGGGCATGAAACAATGCGGCTTCCTGTTCACGCTTCGGTAAGCTTCCATCCGGTAAGGCGAAACATACCCATATCTTCACACTCCTTCCACTGGAACCGCAAAAAGCAGCAAACGTTTGAGGAAGCAGCATCGCCTGACGTTTCACCAGTTCAGCTTCCGCCAATCCAGCTAGCTTCTTCACTTCAAGCTGAACCAGACCATTGTATTGTTTCATTCTTCGCCCTCTGTCTTTAGTGCGGGCATACTCCACGGCAGGATAGATACGTGGAAGTTTGTCAATATAGGCAAATGTGGAACCAGTACCTTCCAACTGAGGCATAACAGTTCGTAACCCGGTTACGTACCCATCTCTGGTTTCCGTTTTCATCTTCTCCATCAGCACATCGGCATCATAAATGGTCATCATCTCTCTGCCTGTATCTTTGTCATGTCTTATTGAAGTGATTTTCATATCATTATCTGTTATGAATTTTATTTATATAGTATAATTCCTTTAAGGAGTTACAAAGATACTGTTCCTAAAAGCGAAAGTCAAGTATTTGAGCATATTATTCTGCATTTATTTCAAAAAAGTTCAGCCCATCCATTTGACAGCAAAAGCTTCAATAATAATTGAGAAATAAACAGGGAATCACTTGACTTTGCCCTGCTTATTTTGTATCTTTGTAGTAAGTCCTATTGGGTGTTAACCTTGGTTAACAGGCTTGTCAACCTTGGCTAACAAGCCGATCAACCAACGTTGACAGACCTGTTAACCAAGGTTGACATCCAATCATACCTAAGAGTAAACGGGATGTTCCTTAGGAGGAAACAGAATAGTCCCTAATGTAAAACAAATTAATACCTTATAATTAAAACAAGCAACTATGGCAATCTTATTTGAATGGTACGAAAACCCGGTGGCTCCCAACCAGCCACAAGAAGAAACAAAACTTCATGCACGCATCACCCTGAATGGAAAAACAGGAACTGACCGATTGCGACGCAAAATCCAGGAACGTTGTTCACTGACGGAAACAGATGTATCCGCCGTGCTCGACGCTCTGTCTCATGCGATGGGTGAAGAACTGGCAGAAGGTAGGCAGGTACATCTGGATGGTATCGGTTACTTCCACCCTACACTGACCTGCACGGAAGAAATAAAAGAAGATACAAAACGGAAGAATACGAAAGTAAGGCTGAAAGGCATCAAATTTCGGGCCGATCAGGATCTGAGGAGTGAAATCGGAAATGTGAAACTGAAGAATATAAAACACAATGGACACTCCAACAAATTATCGGACGAAGAAATAGACCGCCGACTGACCATCTACTTCAGTCAACACCACATGATGACAAGAAGTGACTTTCAAAGGATATGCGGCATGATGAAATCGACTGCAATGGGGCATATCCGCCGTTTACGCGGGGAAGGAAAGCTAAAAAACATCGGATTACAGAACCAACCGATATATGCGCCAAATGTGGGGTATTATGGTATAACAGAAGAAGTTATGATGTAAAAATGTAAAAATCCGGCGTGAGAGTAAGCGGTTTACCCTCACGCCGGATTTTTACTCTCACCCACACTTAATACCCTAACTATCAATAAGATATTTTAGCAGTGAGGGTAGTGAGAGTAACCTGAACCAACTTTTTATTGAGCATCCTGAATCATTAAATTATTGTTAATTATCCTTTCATACATCGAACCATGTTTCAAAGATTATGTTGTTATAAATGCACAGCAACCTTAATTATGAATTTAAAATAATGAATTATGAAGAAGAAAATTAAATTTTTAAAGAAAGAATTGCTGTTATGTTAATGAACGGGATTCGAGAAAGAGTAGATTATATGATTAAACTAACTTTAAACTTAACAAAGATCAAAGCAAACAAGAAATCTGCAACCTAACCCTCCCGCTTTATTCCTGAAAAGAGCAAACAAATAAACTACTTCAGGGCATATTATATTTTATTGTATCAACTATTAATGCATTTCAATTATGAAAAAATCTATTATTTTATCAGCATTTGTTTTAGCAGCATTGACTGCAAATGCCCAAACTACCGTACAAGGCAGCAAATTCACAGACAATTGGTCTATAGAACTAAAAACCGGTATTATAACTCCTGTAAGCCACAGCGCTTTCTTCAAGAATGCTCGCCCGGCTTTGGGAATTGAGTTTACGAAGCAACTGACCCCCGTTTTCGGACTGGGAGTTCAAGGCATGGGATATATAAACACCTCGAACAGTAAGACAGCTTTTGATGCTTCAGACCTTAGCTTATTGGGTAAAGTCAACCTGATGAACCTGTTCGCAGGCTATACAGGTACTCCCCGGATATTTGAAGTAGAAGCCGTAGCCGGTGCAGGATGGCTGCACTACTATATGAATGGTTCCGGAGATATGAACTCCTGGTCCAGTCGTTTCGGAATGAATTTCAACTTCAACCTCGGAGAAGCTAAAGCTTGGACGATAGGAGTCAAACCGGCATTGGTATATGATATGCAAGGCGACTACAACCGTAGCCGATTCAATGTGAACAATGCCGCCTTTGAACTAACAGCAGGTGTAGCTTACCACTTTGGTGGTAGCAACGGAAGCCATCACTTTACCTTGGCTAAACTCTATGATCCAGCCGAGATAAGCGACCTGAACAATTCTATCAATAATCTTCGCTCACAAGTGAACGAGAAAAACGGTCAGATCAATGTCGACGCACAGAAGATCAGCGCATTGCAACAAGAAGTCAACAATTTACAGAACCGGGTAGTTCCTGTTGAAACAATAGTGGAAACCAGCCGTATTCCGGAATCCATCGTTACTTTCAGACAAGGTAAATCTACAGTCGATGCCTCTCAGTTGCCAAATGTGGAACGTGTAGCTTCTTACATGAAGAAACACGCAAACACAACAGTAGTGATTAAGGGATACGCTTCACCGGAAGGTAGTGCCGAAGTCAATGCAAGAATAGCTAAAGCTCGTGCCGAAGCCGTAAAGACAATCTTGGTCAATAAGTATAAAATCAACCCGTCACGTATTACTGCCGAAGGTCAGGGAGTGGGTGACATGTTCACAGAACCAGACTGGAACCGGGTTAGTATCTGTTCTATTATTGAAGATGCCAAATAAACAAAATTTAAAATGGCCTACCTGTACTTAAGCATAGGTAGGCCGTTTTTTTTATTCCATTATTTAAAGTATCCTACAGGATGATTCAACATAGGAATCTGACTATCTTTCAGTTTCAATACTTTCTTCAACTGAATGGCATCCATCGAACCTCGCGGCACTGTAGCCAATTTGGCATTAGCACAGAATAAAGAGATATTCTGCGAAACGATACCAACATCTATAGCTCCAACCACCTGATTTTGTGGTTTCTGAGCATCGCCAAAGAGGGAAACATCACTGACCAGTACCAAAGATGCCGGAGCCGCTTTTACAAAAGTCTGACCACCTGCAACAGCATCGCGGTGATCTCCTTCAGAAACCAGATTTAACTGATGATTTTTCGCATCGTACACATAGCTCCCTTCGGGTAATATCACGTATACATCTACATCCTGCTTATTCAAAGCCGATGGAGCTGTCCGCTTTCCAGACTCCGGACGATTGATTCCGTTAGCAGCCCACAATAAATCCGACAAGTCAGCAAGGTTCAATGCTTTCGAAGCATATTCACGTGTAGACTGACGCTCAGACAATGCTTTCATTACCGTACCGGCACGATTCAAATTGGGCTTTGGTAACTTAACTACCTTATCAGCAGCAGAAGCAGCCACTGAAAGCACTAAACAAACTAACAATAGTTGTACTTTTCTCATAACTGTGGTATTTTAAAAGTTAAGAGGCAAATATACAAAAAAGGAATGAATTTTCATTTTTTAAGTATTATAGTATTCTCTTTTAGATAGGCTTTAAATTACTTACTAATAAAATCCTGTGGATGTTTCTTAACAAATTGTGACATCAATACAAAAAGACGGCCTCCATTATTCAACTCATAATATTCATTATCAAATTCTGTCAGAGGATTATCCTCATAACTTTTACTAAAATTTTCCGATGTACCGTCATCAAACTTTTCTAATTCTGGTTTTATTGTCTCGTAACAAGCATTAGCTCGTCTCATAAGACTGGAGAAGTCAATAGCTCCAATCAATTCCAAAGCCTTTTCAACTTCATACCGATCCTCACCCGACGGATTGAAATAGTATTGATTAAATCCTCCGTTACAAACTTCTCCATCCAATTCATAAATAAGAGAGAAAGCCTTTTGTGAATCGCTAAACCAAACTTCATCGCTAAGCAAGCTCCACATAATTTTAGTATATAGCTCATCTTCAGGAGTTGCATCTATCAACTCTTGAGTAATAGGCTCATAATCTTCAGAAATACCTTTACCAATATTTTTTTTTTAAAACCAAGTAAATTCAAGAACCAAGTAAGCATAATAATATAATTTAAGATATAGTCAAAATTAACTCATTCAAATTCACTCTTTTCGGAAAAGACCGAAAGCATCAGGACAATGCTCCGCAAGATATAGACTTAGCGATTTCTTCCATATGTGTATCATCCGTTCCGCAACAGCCGCCAAATATCCTAAAATCATATTCTGATTTCAATTTCATCATACCTTCAGCCAAGTCGGCAGGAGAAGAAGATTGCAGATCAGCGGAACCGTCCAGTTCACTATAAGACAATGCGGAAGTGTTGGCCTGAATACCGATGAACCGTGTTCGGACAGTATCGGTTTGGTTGAAGTTGTGTGCAAGAGCTTCATAGACGATGCAGGGATGTACACAGTTTGTCATATAGCACGCCGGTTTGCGAGATACATTATCGTCAATAAACCGGATAGCATAGTCGATGGTATGCCCATCAATAAGTTTCCCGTCTTTTTGGATGGTAAAACTAATGATATAGGGGATTCCGGTATCGGACATGGCCCTCGCCATACCCGCTACTTCAGTCAGCACAGGCATAATTCCTGCATACAGGAAATCTGCTTTCGCAAGTTTAAATAGTTGCGACTGCCAATGATGAAAGTCGTAAGCTTCCTCAATATTTAGAGCACCGACACCTGTATAAGCATCTCCTTTACACCCCATCAGACCGCCAATATACATTTCAATATTTGATGTTTCCTTTATCTTACGGAGGAACCTGACATTATCCTCAATAATAGCCTCATCATATCCGGCCTGAATAACTTGCTGCTTATTGGCCCGTCTGGTCGGAGTGGTAGCTAAAAACGGTAGATTGTATTTTCCAGCAATCCCCATGTAGCCCCGCCAAAGAGTTTCCAATGCCACCCGCCCCTGTTGACTATAAATCAAATCAGCCATAGCTACACTGCCATTGATGGTGAGGCCATACTCACGCTTCAATCGTTCTCCCAATGCCCCTTCCATCAGAACTGAAGAATGAGAGGCTATGCAAGTTTCAAAATCCATACAAGTCGGTTTTATATATTACTCGCAGGTATGTGATACCTGTTGCCGCAAAGTTACAGAATCCGTACTAACTTTAATGATTTGAGTTGATTAGTTTTGTGACAATCTATATTCGCTGGGAGATATCCCTACCAGTTTTCTAAACAGGTTGCTGAAATATTGTACGCTTGGATAGCCCAATTTTTCAGCAACCGAACTTACCGTATAACCTTTACCTAATAGCATCTCTTTAGCGACTTCCAGCCTTTTCAACTGGAAGTATTCATCCAGATTCTTCCCCGTTTCAAACTTCAATAAATCACCGAAATAACGGGAAGATAAATGAAGTATATCTGCGCAGTATTTTGTAGAGGGTAATACACCATTTTTCAATCGTCCGGACTGGATATAGTCATCCAACGCAATATCCATCTTGTTCAATATCGCCTTATTGACTTCATTCCGAGTGATAAACTGACGGTCATAGAAACGGGAACAATAATCCAACAGGAGTTCTATATATCTTGAAATCAAGGTCTTGCTATGACAGTCTATTGCATGTTGCAGTTCCTTCTCAATATTGTACATACATTCAATTGCTTTATCCTTTTCGCGCAAGGAAAGGTGCAACGCTTCATTCAGATGATAAGAAAAGAAAGAGTAATTCTTAATGTTCCGCCCCAATGAAGTGCTGCAAAGCAAGTCGGGATGAAAAGCCAACAACCAGCCCTTTCGGGGAAATGCCTTTCCTTCGTTGATATTGATGGATTGTCCCGGAGTCAGGAAAATCATTGTTGCATTGGAATAGTCGTAATACTTACGCCCGTAGATGAAATCTTCACATTCGCATTCCAACAGTAAGATGGTGTAGAAATCGAACTTGATAGTACGCTGCATCACATTAGCTTTAGATAAGTCAATGGCGCTCACTAACGGGTGTAAGGTCTTATTTCCCAAACAGCAATTGCACTGGTGTACAGTCTCTATGTTCAATATATCCTTTTTCAAAACTGTACATTTTGCAGTCTATATTCATTGGGCGTACAGCCGACACGTTTTTTGAACAGGCGGCTGAGATGTTGCGGATATTGAAATCCCAAGGTGTAAGCAATTTCACTGATTGTCTCGTCCGTTTCAACGATATGTTCTTTAGCCAGTTCGATCACTTTCATCTGAATATGCTCCTGAGGCGTCATACCAGTTTCTTTCTTAATCATGTCACCGAAATAATTGGGCGAGAGATAGATTTTATCCGCAAAGTATTTCACGGACGGCAAGCCATCCTGCACAGGAAGATTACTTCTGAAATATTCATCCAGAAGTTGCTCAAACTTGGTAAGAGAGTCTTTATTGGCGCCGCTCCGGGTGATGAACTGGCGTTCATAGAACCGCATACAGTAATTGAGCAGAAGCTCGATATTCATAGCAATCAATGCTTTACTATGCTTATCGATAGGATGCTCCAGCTCGATACTGATCTTTTTCAGGCAATCCATCACAGTTTCTTTTTCCTGATCGGACAGGTGCAAAGCCTCGCTTACTGAATAAGAGAAGAAAGTATAATCCTTTATTGTCTTTCCGAGGGAGGTTCCGCGAATCAGGTCAGAATGAAAGAGGACACCGTACACTTCTTGCTGCACTACATCATTCAGCATCTCTACTCCGGTAGTCTGACCGGGAGCAAAGCAAACGATGGTTCCTTCCTGATAGTCATAATGCTGGCGACCATACTTGATATCACAGTTCTTAGCTCCTTTCAGAAAGAGTGCATAAAAGCCATAAGTCATTTGGATATGATTGACTGATTTGGTTGCTTTGGTAAGATCCACCACACTCACCAGAGGATGCAGGGTTTCCAATCCGTAGAGACTGTTATAGTGATCTACATTATCTAATTTTATAACTCTATCCATATTCATAAGTATTTGAACTGCAACAAAGATAGAAATTATTTCAATTGAGAAATCAGGCATCTGTAATTGGGGTTATCATATCCGTAATTTATCTACAAAGGAAATGCTACGTTTCCCCGACCTTTGCAGTACAAAAAAAGAAATATATGAAGAATAAATTCAAACTCAATTCAAGTACCCTACTTGTATTCATCCTCACAACCGGTGTATTCGGAATAATCAATACCGAAATGGGTGTGATTGGAATTTTGCCCCTGATAGCCGGGAACTTTCAAGTAACTGTTCCGGAAGCAGGTTGGACGGTCAGCATATTTGCGCTGGTAGTAGCAATATCCGCTCCCATCACCCCCTTACTGTTTTCGGGTATCAACCGGAAAAAGGTGATGATACTGGCACTGGGATTATTTACATTAAGTAATATCATCTCCATGATGACCACTAATTTTACGGTGTTGCTGATATCCCGTGCACTTCCGGCATTCCTTCATCCGGTATATGTATCTATGGCTTTCACGGTAGCAGCATCTCTCAGTAAGGAGAAGGCACCAAAGGCGGTAGCAAAAGTATTCATCGGCGTATCAGCAGGTATGGTGCTGGGGGTACCGGTGACGAGTTACATTGCAAGCGAAGTTTCGTATTCAATGGGCATGTTATTCTTCACCGTTGTAAATGCATTGGTACTGGTTGCAACCATCCTGTTTGTACCTTCTATGCCGGTCAAAGAGAAACTGTCCTACGGTACACAACTCGGTGTATTAAAAAAGAAAGTAGTCTGGTACTCCATTCTTGCTATCACGCTGATTAACGGAGCCTTATTCGGATTCTTCAGCTATATGTCTGATTACTTGAAGACAATCACCGGGGTTTCGTATACCGTAATCAGTACAATGCTACTGATTTATGGACTGGCCAATATAATAGGAAATGTAATAGCCGGAAAGCAACTGGCGGTCAATCCGGTACGTAGTATGATAATGATTCCTTTGGCACTACTGACTTTTTATATAGGAGTATTCGCTTTGGGGGAATGGCTGATGGTAATGGCAGTAATCATTCTGATCCTGGGAATTTTGGCGGGATACGGACAGAACACCATGCAATACATGATAACGCATGCCGCTCCTGAAGCACCGGATTTTTCCAACGGACTGTATTTATTGTCTGCCAATCTCGGTACTACAGTAGGTGCAGCCGTCTGCGGATTGTTTATCACCTTCTTTAATACGCGTTATTCCGTCATCGGCTCTTTGATATTTCTTGTTTTAAGCATTGTATTCGTCGTATTAAGAATACGTGCTACACAATCCGAAAGACAAATCAGAATGGAAATGGCTGCATAAGAAATAAGAAGTAGTTTTAACTTTATAATATAAAATGATTATGACTAAGAAAGTATTGATTTTATCATCCAGCCCTCGTCGTGGCGGAAACTCCGACACCCTTTGCGACGAATTTATGCGAGGAGCAATTGAAAGTGGTAACGAAGCAGAAAAGGTTTTCCTGCGTGACAAGACAATCCATTATTGCACAGGGTGCAGCACATGTAGCCTGCACGGAAAACCTTGCCCGCAGAAAGACGATGCGGCAGAGATTATAGAGAAGATGGTGGCAACCGATGTAATAGTTATGGCTACACCCGTTTATTTCTACACGATGAGTGCACAGATGAAAACGTTGATAGACCGTTGCTGTGGCCTCTATACGAAGATGAAGAATAAGGAATTTTATTTCATTGTCACCGCTGCCGAAGATGATCGGAAACTGATGGAACGTACCGTGGACACTTTCCAGGGATTTCTGAATTGCCTGGAAAATCCAACCATCAAAGGAGTTGTGTATGGAACCGGAGTTTGGCATGTGGGTGAAATAAAAGATAAACCAGCCCTACGGGAAGCTTATGAAATGGGAAAAGAAATAGAATAATTTATAGGATTTAAAAAAGAAGAATAATGAGTCATTTTAGAATTTACATTCCTACCCGCACCTTGTTTGGTGCCGGTATGGTGAAGGAACTTCACAATCAGCAATTACCCGGAAAGAAAGCAATGATTGTTATTTCAAACGGTCGCTCTACCAAGGATAACGGATATCTGAATACAGTAGAAGCCGAACTCCAGCAAGCAGGTGTTGAAACTGCCGTATTTGACCGGGTAGAAGCCAATCCGTTAAAATCGACCGTAATGGCAGGAGCCGCTTTTGCCAAGGAAAACAATTGCGACTTTTTAGTTGCCTTGGGTGGTGGAAGCGTAATGGACGCCTCCAAAGCAATGGCATTCATGGCCACGAATCCCGGTGATGTATGGGATTACATCAGTGATGGAACCGGAAAAGGACAAACGATGGTAAACAAGCCCCTACCCCTGGTTTGCGTTACCACCACTGCTGGAACAGGTTCCGAAGCAGATCAATGGGGCGTTATCACCAATGATGAAACCAATGAGAAAATAGGCTTTGGCGGTTATGATGAACTCTTCCCGGTACTGTCTATTGTCGATCCGGAGTTGATGAAATCTGTTCCGCCTAAGTTCACGGCCTATCAGGGATTTGATGCGTTGTTCCACTCTACAGAATGTTATATCTCTAAAACTGCCAGTCTGATGAGCGATATGTACGCATTGACCGCTATTGAAAATGTAGCTAAATATCTACCACGTGCAGTTGCTAACGGAGCTGATATGGAGGCTCGTGAAAGAGTCGCATTCGCCAATAATCTGTCCGGTGCGGTAATGACCTTTTGCAGCACTACTGCCGAACACTCTTTAGAACACGCAATGAGCGCTTATCATCAGGAGCTGCCACATGGTGCCGGATTGATTATGATCTCCAAAGCATTCTATGAATTCTTTATAGAGAAGCATGCCTGTGATGAACGATTCATCAAAATGGCACAAGCAATGGGTATGCCGGATGCTGATAAACCGGAAGACTTTATCACCATGCTGGTAAAACTACAGGAAGCTTGTGGAGTGGCAAACCTGAAGATGAGTGATTATGGATTTACGCCCGATGAATTTGATACCCTTGCCACCAATGCCAAGGAAACAATGGGCAAATTATTCCTTGCCAACCCTTACGAATTGAAGCATGAGGATTGCGTGGAGATTTACCGCAAATCGTTTCATTAATTCATAAAGCCAGTTATTGTACGAGGCTGCATCCGGGTTAATTTCATGTTCTGAACGATAATGAGAAACATGAAATTATCTTCCGATGTAGCCTCTTTTGTACCCGATAAACAGAATCTGTAATCCGGGTTATTATGTCCGTAATCTGTCTACAAGGAGTATCCCATTTCCGCCGTATTTTTGCAATATAGAAAAAAGGTAATCAATCATTTAATAAACAACAAACAAAAAAACTTGAATAATGGAACTAATTAAAGACACTCATTACGAAGGTGAACGCCCTTTGTTCGCCACTCACAATCTTCATCTGGAAAACGTAACGATCCATACCGGCGAATCTGCCCTGAAAGAATGTAGTAATATCGAAGCTGTAAATTGCCGCTTTGAGGGAAAATATCCTTTCTGGCATAACGATGGTTTCGTTGTGAAAAACTGCCTGTTTACGGAAGGAGCACGTGCCGCCCTCTGGTATTCCAATAATCTGCAAATGACAGACACTTTGGTAGAAGCACCAAAGATGTTCCGTGAAATGGATGGTATCCGGCTGGAAAACGTACAATTGCCCTATGCACTGGAAACCCTCTGGTTTTGCCGGAATGCAGAGTTGAAGAATGTAAAAGTAGACAAAGGTGATTACCTGTTTGTACACGGCGAAAATATCAGGATTGATGACTTTGAGATGAATGGTAACTACTCTTTCCAATACTGCAAAAACGTAGAAATCCGTAATGCGGTAATCAATTCAAAAGATGCTTTCTGGAATACGGAAAACGTGACGGTTTACGACTCTGTATTGAATGGGGAATATTTAGGCTGGCATTCCAGAAATCTGCGTCTGGTGAACTGCAAGATTTCAGGTACACAGCCACTTTGCTATGCCCACGATCTGATTATGGAAAACTGCACGATGACAGAAGATGCAGACCTCGCTTTTGAATATAGTAGTGTGCAGGCCACTATCCATAGTCCGGTTCACAGTGTAAAAAATCCACATACAGGAAGTATCACTGCCGAAAGTTTCGGAGCTATAATCCTGGATGAGAATATAAAAGCACCGGGCAACTGTGAATTGAAATTATGGGACGACCAAACCTGTTTTGACTGATTAGGTATGAAATACAATTTTGATGAAATCATTCCACGTCGGGGTACGAACTCTTATAAATGGGATTCTGCCAATGATGCCGACATATTGCCAATGTGGGTAGCCGATATGGATTTCCGTACAGCCCCAGCCGTGACAGAAGCGCTGAAAAAGCGAGTAGAACATGGTATCTTCGGTTATGTCCGCGTGCCTGACAGCTATTATCATGCGGTAATCCACTGGTTCGGCAGACGTCATTATTGGAAAATAGAGAGAGAATGGATAATCTATACAACTGGAGTAGTACCGGCTTTATCAGCAGTAATAAAATCCCTGACGAATCCTAGTGATAGAGTTCTGGTGCAAACTCCGGTGTATAATTGCTTCTTTTCTTCCATCCGTAATAATGGTTGCGAGATGATTTCCAATCCATTGATCTATGAGGATAGCACCTATCGGATTGATTTTGACGATCTGGAGAAGAAAGCGGCAGACCCAAAAGTAAAATTACTGTTATTGTGTAATCCGCATAATCCGGCCGGAAGAGTCTGGAGCAAACAGGAATTAATACGTATTGGTGAGATTTGCCTCCGGAATGATGTATGGGTGGTATCAGATGAAATACATTGTGAGCTGGTCTTTCCGGGATATACTTATACACCTTTTGCATCTCTTTCAGAAGAGTTCCGGATGCACTCCGTCACTTGCACATCACCCAGCAAAGCTTTTAACCTGGCCGGACTTCAGATTGCAAACATCATTTCCGCTGATGCAGACATACGCAGAAAAATAGATAAAGCCATTAATATCAATGAGGTTTGTGATGTGAACCCATTCGGTGTGGAGGCATTGATAGCCGCCTATAATGAAGGGGAAGAATGGCTGGAAGAACTAAAAAGTTATCTGTTTGCCAATTATCAGTATCTGAGAAACTATTTCAATGAACATCTACCGGATTTCCCCGTACTTAAATTAGAAGGTACTTATCTGGTATGGGTAGACTGTTCAGTGTTGAATAAGTCATCGGAAGAAATCGTGACGGCTCTACTGGAAAAAGAAAAGGTCTGGGTCAATGAGAGCTGTATGTACGGAGAAGACGGAGACAATTTTATCCGTATCAATATTGCCTGTCCGCAGCAACAGTTGGCTAAAGGTTTGAAGAAGCTGAAACATGCCTTCGGATAACTTTCTTAATCAGTGCAAATTTATTCGGATTAAAACGGGAACGTTTTCTTCAATATTAGTAACTTCGCAAAAACATACTAAGAATTTGAAATATCATGGAATACAGAATATTAGGAAATACAGGACTATCCGTTAGTGTCATCGCACTGGGTTGTGAAGGTTTTATGGGAAAAACGGAAGAACAGGTACATTCGGAAATGGACTTCGCCATCAGTAAAGGAATCAACTTTATCGATATGTATACCTCAAATCCCGATCTGCGCAGTAATATCGGCAAGGCATTGACCGGACGCCGGCAACTGTTTATCATTCAGGGGCATTTATGTACTACTTGGGAAAATGATCAGTATCTGCGCACCCGTGATGTAGAAAAAACAATTGCTTCTTTTGAAGACCAGTTGACACGTCTTCATACGGATTACCTTGATATTGGTATGATTCACTATGTAGATAGCGAAGAAGATTTCCATGAAGTATTCAATGGTCCTATCATTCGGCTGGCCCTGCGTCTGAAAGAAGAAGGTAAAATTCGCCATATCGGACTAAGCAGCCACAACCCTACTGTGGCAAGGTTGGCTGTAGAAAGTGGATTGATTGAAGTACTGATGTTCTCCATCAATCCCTGTTACGATTTGCAACCGCCCAGCGAAAATGTAGATGATTTATGGGCTGACGAAAGTTATGCCCATTCCCTTGAAAATATAGATCCGGAACGTGAAAAGCTTTATGAACTCTGTGAGCAGAAAGGTATAGGTCTGGATGTAATGAAAGTCTATGGCGGCGGAGACTTACTGAGTGAAACGAACTCTCCCTTTGGCAAAGCTATGACACCGGTGCAGTGTATTGAGTATGCGCTAACCCGTCCGGCTGTTGCTTCCGTAATGGTCGGTTGCAAAAGTTGCGATGAGATGCAAGCTGCCATCAACTGGTGCAATGCTACTAAAGAAGAAAAAGATTACACCTCGGTTATGGCAGGTATGGAAAAGTTTAGCTGGCAGGGGCATTGCATGTATTGCGGACATTGCGCTCCTTGCTCGGTAGGAATTGATATAGCGAGTGTAAACAAGTACTATAACCTAACCATTGCCCAGAATGAAATACCCGAGACAGTACATGAACACTACAAGACGCTCTCGCATCATGCCTCGGAATGCATTCAGTGCGGACAATGTGAAACGAACTGTCCCTTTGGAGTAGGCATCATCGAACAGATGGAAAAGGCTGCGGAAAAGTTCGGATATTAGCAAAACGAACGTTGCTTTACTTTCCAAGCATAAAGCAACACCACGATAAACGAAAGCAACGGAATGATGAACGAGAAAGACATATTGGTCTGATCAGCCACATACCCCATCATGAGCGGTCCTACCGCTCCCCCGATGGGGGACATCATCAGATAAGAAGATGCACGCTTCGTATAGTTACCCAATCCCCTCAATGAGAGAGCGAAAATCGTGGGGAACATAATAGCTTCGAACGCATATCCCAAGAACAGGGCTATCAATGACAAAATGCCCAGATTAAGAACTACCAAAGACGTACTGACCACCGTTCCTATTGCACAAACGAACAGCACTTTTTCTGCCCGGATATACCGCATAATCCAGCTACCGGCAAAACGTCCGCACATAAACAGTCCCAAGCCACCGAACGAAAGTACTACAGATGCATCGCGGGCATTCATCCAGCCGTCATCCACCACATAATTGATAAAGAAACTGTTGATTGAGATTTCAGCTATCTCGTAACAAAACAGACTGATAATGCCAAAAATAAACAGCTTGTGCGACCAAAGCCCGCGTGCACCGTTTTCTCCGACTTCTTCTTCATCAGCTTCATGAACAATCTCCGGCAGGCGTATCTTATAGAATACCAGAGCAACTCCCAATACAATGATCCCCATCAGTGTGTAAGGCAATGATATATTGCTTTCGCCCCCTTCCGAGAATAATAACAATCCCCCGATAAGCGGACCGCAAATACATCCCAATCCATTGAACGACTGCGCCAGATTCAGGCGGCTGGCAGCCGTTTCCCGGTCGCCTAATTCCGTCATGTAAGGATTAGCCGCTGTTTCCAGAAAAACCAAGCCACAGGCTATGACAAACAGGGAGAACAGAAAAAAATTGAAAGACATCCAATATTCCCCGGGAATGAAAAGCAGGGAGCCTATGCCATAAAGCAACAGACCGAAAACCACTCCTTTCCGGTAACCGTATTTATTGATAAACAGTCCAGCAGGAATAGCCATCACGAAATAACCCAGGTAAAACATAACCTGTACCCATGCCGAATGGGCACGTGTAATAACCAGCACATCTTGAAAGTGTTTGTTCAGCACATCTAATATCGCATGTGCAAATCCCCATAAGAAGAATAGGGAAGTTACCAGAATAAAAGGAATCTTATACTCCTTCTTTACCAAATTTTGCATACAGAACTCTTTTATAAAGAAAGCCACTCAAGGCTTTCAGCGCGCAAAGATAGCCAAGAAATTTCATAATACGGCAGTTTCCCTTAACTTTGTGCCCCAAATTCAAAATTATATAATGGAACACAGAAAACTGACAAGATATCTGATATCGCTGATAATGATCCTGATAATGGTAGGTTTAGCCGAATGGACCGATGAAAAGGAGATTCTGTTTCCGGAAATGACAGCACTGATCATCGGCCTGTTAATTATCGATAAGCGGGTATGGAATGTAAAACGTTGGCAAATCATCCTACTTATGACTCTTGGAGCAGCAGTCGGTATCTGCATTGTTCGTTATTCACCCCTGCCCTATGTGGTCAATCTATGCGCCGCATTTGCTTTTGCAGGTGCTTCCCTTTTAATCAGTCGCGCTACACTAATTCCTTTGATATCAGCTTGCGTATTGCCCGTTTTGCTTCATACGGAAAGTATCGTTTATCCGATAGCAGTCTTTTCAATGTCAGTGTCAGTAGTGCTTGTACAAATCATCCTACCCCCACTCATGGTGACCTTTGTAGAAATGGTAAACTCCAAAGCAGGATTCAAAAATCGCCCTACACAAGTATTTCTCTTTCTGACTACCGTAGCCACTCTGGGTACTGTACTTCAAATTGTCGGTCACCACCATCTTCATCTACCGGAAAGTATCGTTACTTTAACCATTGCAGCTATCCTGTTCCTCATCTTCGAGTGGACAGGGAAATACTTTGCCCCTTCCGGAGCATTGGCATTCATTCCTATGCTATTACCCCAAGAGGGGCTGGCTTGGTTACCTTTGGAGGCTTCTATCGGAGTCGCCCTATTCATAACCATCGCCATGGTTGTCTTTCAAAAATGCTATAAATGGAATCGGGCACAACTCATCTTCTGTGCTACCCCAACCCTATTACGTGAATATATGAACCGTAAAAAACGAGAAAAACAAATCGAATAAATTAAGAACAAGATGAATACATACATGGAAACCCCACGCCTGATCCTACGTGATTGGAAAGAAGAAGACATCCCCGTCTTTGCCGGATTAAATAGCAACGATCAGGTCATGAAATTCTTTCTCAAACAGCTATCTTATCAGGAAACATTCGACTTCTATAATCGCATCCGGAAGGAATTCGCATCCAGAGGATACGGGTTGTATGCAGTAGAAAAGAAAGAAGACCATGCGTTTATAGGTTATGTAGGGTTGCATGATATTACGTTCGACGTAGATTTTGCCCCGGCCGTAGAGATAGGTTGGCGCCTGATTCCCGAAGTATGGAATCAGGGATATGCTACCGAAGCGGCTTCAGCCTGTCTGGAATATGCAAAAAAGACATTGGGACTGAAAGAATTATATTCTTTCACCTCACTCCCAAACAAACGTTCGGAACGCGTGATGCAAAAAATAGGTATGATAAAAAGCAAAGAGTTTGATCATCCATTGGTCAGTCCCGACCATCCTTTATGCAGACATGTACTGTATAAGATCTCCTTGATAAATAGATAGTCAATATACCGTCCACGAGTACCTGTAAGGCACATTAAAAAGGGCTACACCCTTTACCCCAAAAGGTGTAGCCATCCGGGGGAAAGGGTGTAGCCCTGAAAAAGAAAGGATTTTCACCTTTAAAGAAAAGTGCAATATACCATAGCCTTTCTAAATGCTAATAAAAAACAATTATTACTTTTTTATTAACAAATTACGAATTAAAAGTTGCCATTCCCAACTATTGTATTACCTTTGTCGCGGTTTGAGTTACGAATCGTTATCGTATAGTTCTCCTTTTTATATTTTATTAAGCAGACCTCTCCTTTAATTATCCCCCTCACTCTTACTTAATATTTATTTAATTAAAATTTCAAATGAACATTTACATTTCAGGTTTAAGCTATGGCATAAATGATGCTGACTTGAACGAATTATTCTCAGCGTATGGAGAGACCTCTTCAGCTAAAGTTATTATGGACAGAGAATCGGGAAGATCCAGAGGATTTGGTTTCGTCGAAATGACAAGCGATACAGATGGACAAAAGGCAATTAATGAACTTAACGGAGCAGAATACGATCAGAAAACTATTTCAGTAAGCGTTGCACGTCCTCGTGAAGAAAGACCTCGTAACAACGGTTATAATTCCAGACGTTATTAATGTCTACCCTACAACAAGAACAGGAGATTAGATCTTCTGTTCTTGCTTTCTTCAACTAAAACAGCAATACAAAGAAAAGAACATCGCTAAACGAATAGAATACCCGGAAGTATATTTATCCGCTTACAGTCTTATTACAATATCAGTTTTATGAAGCCATTTTTTATTGGAAATATAGAGATAAAAACACCTATCATACAAGGTGGAATGGGAGTCGGAATTTCATTGTCCGGCCTGGCATCAGCCGTAGCCAACGAAGGCGGCATTGGTGTTATTTCATGTGCAGGTTTAGGCCTGCTATACCCTAAAGGCAAAGGCGACTATACCGAAAAGTGCATTTGCGGACTCAAAGAGGAAATCAGAAAAGCCCGCAAAAAAACAAAAGGAATCATCGGAGTGAATATCATGGTGGCCCTTTCCAATTATGCAGAGATGGTACGCACTGCCATAAGCGAAAAAATCGACGTAGTCTTTGCCGGTGCAGGACTTCCGCTCGACCTCCCCCTATACCTGACACCGGAAAGCAAAACGAAGTTGGTGCCCATTGTATCTTCTTCAAGAGCGGCCAAGATTATATGTGACAAATGGCAGAAGAACTTTGATTATTTACCCGATGCCATAGTAGTAGAAGGCCCTAAAGCCGGAGGACATTTGGGCTTTAAGAAAGAACAGATACAAGATGAGAAATACGCTTTGGAATCCTTGATACCCGAAGTTGTAGCAATTGCAATGAACTATAAGGAAAGAAAAGATATTCCTGTAATTGCCGCAGGTGGAATCTCTACAGGCGAAGATATTGCACGATTCATGCAATTGGGAGCTTCAGCCGTACAAATGGGAAGCATTTTTGTGACAACCCAAGAGTGCGATGCTTCACAAACCTTCAAAGAGGTTTATATCCACTCTAAGCCCGAAGACGTTCTCATTATCGAAAGTCCCGTAGGAATGCCCGGACGAGCCATTGATGGGGAATTTATCCGTAATGTAGAGAAAGGACAGGAAAAGCCCAAATGTTGCTCATTCCATTGCATCAAGACGTGTGACTATCAGAAGAGTCCTTACTGCATCATCAAAGCACTGTATAATGCGGCCAAAGGAAATATGAAAAGAGGATATGCATTTGCAGGTAGTAATGCTTTTCTCTCTGAAAAAATACGCAGCGTAAAAGAAGTGATAACTACATTGAACAATGAGTTTCTTTTAGCAACCTGCCAATTAGCCCCAGCGAAAATGAAAACTTAAAAACAATTCAATATGATGAAAAAGAGTATTGTCCGACCAGAGACCAGTCAGTTAGCAGAAAACGCTCTTAAAGAGCATAAGAAAAAAGTTGGAGAAGTTATTCTTGTAGCAATTACTCCACGAACAACAATTGAACTTCCGGCCAATCTATCTCAAACTGAAATAGCCGAACGTGTAGAACTCTATAAAAAACTGCATAGTTCCAAAATATAATTCAGTTGATTTTTCATCGATTGACAAAATATAAAAGCCCTGAAGTGCGAAACTTCAGAGCTTTTTAAATCATTCTCCTATTAACAGTTTACTTATTGCAGCATTATTCATAGCCCATTCATAGGTGTAAGCCTCATAGGCTTCAAGAGTATCCATCATCCGGTATCACTGGTACGTTTCATGAAAAGTAAATTTCGTTCGGGTAGTCAGTTGTACACTGAGGATATCTAAAGGGAGTGTAGTATCCGGATATCCCTATCCCCCTACTCCCGTCACTGTCTTCAGCAAATAACCTATCAGAAAACTGATTCCGGCCACGGAGAAGCTCAACACTGCCATCTCTGTGAAACGTCGTTTAAAGCTTTCATTACGGGCAATGGCATAATAATAGTTGAAAAAAGCAATAATCAGCAACGCCATCACCAGCATGATGCATAAAGCCAGAACAGGACTTGACAATAAGATAAACGGACCTACCAAAGCCACTACGGTTATGATATAAGCTATCCCCGTATAAATAGCTGCCTTAACCGGACGCTTATTATGAGTCTTTTCTGATTTAGTGGAAAGGTATTCGGAAGAAGCCATAGAAAGTGCCGCTGCAATCCCTGTAATGCTGCCGGTCAGCGCAATCAGTTTCGTATCATTCAGCGCCAGCGTGAAACCTGCCAATGCTCCGGTAAACTCCACCAAGGCATCATTCAGCCCTAGGACCACCGAACCCATATATTGCAAGCGCTCCTCATCTATCATTTCAATAAGCTTTTCTTCATGGTGCTGCTCATCCCGCGCCATCTCGGCAAAGTGTTCCATACTCGGGTATTGGGAATATACCCCACTCGTTTCTTTCTCTCCCAGTTCCAGACGACGAACGGCAAACGTAACACCCAGTAGACGCACTAACCATACATAAAAGCAGATTTCAAAACGATTAGGACTGACATCCTGATGAGTATAGCCTCGCAGTGTGGCGTAATGCCTACGTTCATCCTCTGCAATACGTTGCAATATCTCCCGGTTATGGGGATTCTTTTCCTTTGCCGCTAACTTCTGGTATATAATACTCGATGTTATTTCCTCTTTCTGAAAGCCAATCATCCTTTTTATCAATTCTTGTTCAGTCTCTTTCTCCATGCTCTTTATTTTAAGGATACACTAAATTATAAGTTATTTATCAGGTACAACAATCCAAGCAATAATTGTTTCCGGTCAGAATGATTTTTTAATAAAATATAGAAAGCTGATCGGTACGCAGACTCTTCATTTCCCGTTCTTTAATCACCACATCCTTATCTACTTCTCCGATTAGCATCGGAGAATCCTTATCGTGTTTACTCCGGTTAAATTTTGCCGTATTATAATTATCTTTAATAGCATAGCAATAAATGCAGCCATTAAGGCAACTTTCATAAGTGCCGATGTCAATACTTTCCACACAACGGCAAATGTCCCGCTGATTCTTGTCTTTACGGGCAGTAATAGGATATCCGATAATTCGTTCAATCAACCTATTGTCAACGCACACTCCACCCGAAATACCCAAATGAGATAAGTCGACCTTTGTTGTACAAGTATCTAACTCCATAGAACATTCATCCGCAACCTTCTTAAATGAAATGACCATTGAATCGATATCTTCCTTTATCAACGGCTTGATATGAAACTCACGGAGAGAGGCACGCACATGCGGATAATGATCAATAAAACCCAGCATACACTTTTCAGTATAATCATGCAAAGCAAATGCCATTTCAGCAAATTTGTCTTGATGAAAAGCAACTGTGTATTGTTCATTCGTAAGAATAGGATCATATCGCCACACCACTTTCTCCCTTCCTATCTTATCAGAAAGGCGTTTGAATGTATCTATACGCTTTTGAAGTGGTGGCAGTTTACTTTCAAGTTCCGTTCCGTACGGATTCAGTGTAAACTGGAAATAGTATTTATAGTCCTGCAATCTGTCCAGTTTATCAATCATCGGTGCAGGATTCTTCGTCCAAAAGACAACGCAATCAATAACAGCAGGGTCCAGGTTGACCCTGCTGATCATATTAGGATTATACGGATTAGGTACCAGAACATACCTTTCTTTTATCCGGTTGAGAAACCACTCCGAATAAAAAGCAGGTATATCCGTCCTGCGACTGGCACTGATGATCATCTTCCTACCTCGCTATTCGTCGGAAGATGGAACCACGTAATCTTCTTTAATGAATTCGTCATATACCCTCTTGGGGTGGTCAAAATGAGCCACACCTGTACGATCTTCATTAAAGTTCTCGCGTCGGAATTTTTTCAGTTTCAAATTGTCTTCAGCATACTCTCTGAGTTTCCTCTTTTCACTTCCGTACAAAGAGCTATCCAACACCTCGGACTCCAACAAACCTTCCCTGGGAGTGATGGTAGGCAATAGATTTTGTTCCAGCAGTCCGCGATAAGCACCATTGTACTCACACCAAACATTATCGCCCAAAACAAACAAGCGATACGTGTAGTTTGACCATGCCGTCTTGATGGTAATCTCGCGGGCATAGATTTCTACTGTTGCCTCCGAATTGTAATTCGGATCACGAATGACAACCAACTTTCTGCCTGAAATATCCTCTTTTACTAAAGTTGTCCATCTCTCACAATTCAGGATCTCTTCGATAATTTCAGGTAGTTTTTCTCTAATCTCAAAATGTATTCTCATATTCTTTGCCTGTGGGTCAGGACTTTTTTACTACCCCCCAATTTGATATATGCCCCTAAAGATAACGAGAATTTGCCAGAAAAACAATAAAAAATCCGTTATCTATTCGCCATGTGATAGATATTTTCCATATCATCGCGATGTAAAACCTTCAATTTTCCGGTTGTTGTACTACCACCGGAACTGCATTTATCTGCCATGAGTTTGATTTCTTCGTCAGTGGCCTGCCGTCCTATCAGCTCGCAAATACTAACCGGCATTCCAATTGCGCGATAGAAATCTTCCATGGCTTCAATACCTGCCAAAGCAGTATGTCCGGGTGATTTAAAATCATTTGTTACACCCATCACATTCACGGCAAACTGAGCGAAACGGGTTACATTTTCTTTGTAAACATACCGTGCCCAGCTTCCCCAAAGAGCTGCCAGACCTGCACCATGTGCTACATCGAATAGTGCACTCAGTTCATGTTCAAGCTGGTGTGTTGCCCAGTCACCGGTTGTTCCACATCCCGTCAAATCATTGTGTGCCAAGCTACCTGCCCACATAATTTGGGCACGATGTACATAATTCTCCGGTTCTTTCAGTACTTCAAAAACGCTATCTTTTACCGTACGGAGAATACTTTCAGCAATGGCATCAGTCACCGTCATATCGTCATCATGAGAGAAATAACGTTCCATGGTATGCATCATAATGTCCGTTACACCGCAAGCTGTCTGATAGTTGGGCAATGTATAAGTCCGTTCCGGATTCATCACAGCAAATTTGCAACGGCACAGATTATTGGAATAACCTTTTTTCAAATCACCGTCCTCATTGGTTATCACGGTACTGTTACTCATTTCACTCCCCGCAGCAGGAATTGTCAGTACGGTAGCAACCGGCAGACAAGCTTCCGCATGGGCTCGTCCCATATAAAAATCCCAGACTTCACCCTCATAAGGTACACCGAAAGCAATCGCCTTCGCAGAATCAATCACACTACCGCCACCTACGGCAAGAATGAAATCAACCTTTTCTTTCCGACACAGTTCAATACCCTCGTGTACTTTCGACAAACGTGGATTAGGAACCACCCCGCCCAGTTTTACGTAAGCAATGCCTTCCGCCTCCAATGCCCGGCATATTTTATCCAGCAAACCGGAACGCTCCGCACTCTGTCCGCCATAATGTACTAGGACTTTAGTGCCGCTATATTGCTTCACCAATTTCCCTGTTTTATCTTCCGATAATGCTCCAAACACAACCTGTGTGGGTGCATAGTAAATAAAGTCTTTCATCGTCAATTTCGTTTTTTTATTCTGATACAAAGATAAGCATATTGAGGGTAGAAAGGTTCATAGAAACTATAACTTTTCATTATCTTTGCACCGTAATTACCGACTAACTAATCCGATAATAAATATTATGGCATTTACCAACAACATTATGATTGTCCGCCACAGATTGCTGACAGAGCTGGTAAAACTGTGGAGGGATAACGAACTTGTAGAGAAAATAGACCGTCTTCCCATTGAATTGAGTCCGAGAAGGTCAAAACATGCAGGACGCTGCTGCGTACATAAAGAACGCGCCGTGTGGAAATACAAATCACTGCCGTTGCTGGGACTGGATATGGAAGATGAAAAAGATGAATTAACCCCATTATCAGAGTATGCAGTACATGCACTGGACCGTGCAGAAAACGGAACGCCGAAAGATAACATCATGTGTGTGATTGACGAAGCATGTTCCGCCTGCGTACAAATCAATTACGAAATCACCAACCTTTGCCGCGGATGTACCGCCCGTAGCTGCCAGACCAACTGTCCGAAGAAAGCTGTCCATGTAAAGGAAAGCGGACAGGCATGGATAGACCATGATGAATGCATCAGTTGTGGTATTTGCCACAAGAGCTGTCCCTATCATGCTATCGTCTATATCCCAGTACCTTGCGAAGAGGCTTGTCCGGTGAAAGCTATCAGCAAGGATAAGAAAGGTATCGAACACATCGACGAAAGCAAATGTATTTATTGCGGAAAGTGTCTCAACGCTTGTCCGTTCGGAGCAATTTTCGAAGTGTCACAGGTATTCGATATCCTGCACAAGATACGCAAAGGAGAAAAAATAGTGGCCATTGTGGCACCGTCTATCCTGGGACAATTCAAGACTACTATTGAGCAGGTATATGGCGCACTCAAAGCTGTAGGATTCACTGATGTCATCGAAGTGGCTCAGGGAGCTATGGATACGGTCAGCAACGAAGCACATGAATTGATAGAGAAGTTGGAAGAAGGACAGAAGTTTATGACTACTTCCTGCTGTCCTTCCTACATAGAACTCGTAAATAAACATATTCCGGGCATGAAGCCCTATGTTTCAAGTACAGGTTCACCCATGTATTATGCCGCACGAATTGCTAAGGAGAAATATCCGGATGCCAAAGTCGTTTTCATCGGCCCGTGTGTAGCCAAACGTAAAGAGGCCCAGCGTGATGAAGCTGTAGATTTTGTTATGACTTTCGAAGAAGTGGCGTCTGTATTGGACGGACTGGATATTCAGTTAGAGCAATCGCAACCTTATACCATGTCGTTCGCATCCGTGCGCGAGGCACATGGATTTGCCCAGGCTGGTGGCGTAATGGGAGCAGTAAAAGCCTATCTGAAAGAAGAAGCTGACAAAATCAATGCCATCCAAGTAGCTAATCTGGATAAGAAAACCATCGGTTCATTGCGGGCGTATGCCAAATCAGGCAAAGCACCGGGGCAATTTATAGAAGTGATGGCATGTGAAGGTGGCTGTATCACCGGACCTTGTACGCACAATGAGATTGCCGCAGGTAAACGTCAGTTTGTACAAGAATTAGCTAAACAGGAAAAGACGTATTAAAATTGATGAATAGGTACGTGGACAACGCGGACTAAACGGACGAACACGGATTTAAAAGGCTACGCTTATTGATAACTAAATCCGCGTTATCGTGCGTCATCTGCGGACGAAAAATAAAAATCCGCGCTCGTCCGTTTAGTCCGTGTCGTCCGGGTATCCATTAATAAAACAACATGAAGAATCTGATTGACCGATTGCATAGTGAACGAAGTCTAAGTGCTGAAGAATATAAAGCACTACTCCTTTGCCAAGACGCTGATACTTTAAAGTATCTGCAGGAGCAGGCACGGGAGGTGTCACTTGAGCAGTTTGGCAATCGGGTATTTATTCGTGGGCTGATCGAGATTACCAACCATTGCCGTAACAATTGCTATTATTGCGGTATACGGAAAGGAAATCAATCTGTTCTCCGTTATGAGTTGACACGGGAAGATATTCTGGAATGTTGTCGTGAAGGGTATACCCTCGG
This sequence comes from Bacteroides sp. Phil13, assembly GCF_001940965.1. Lineage (NCBI taxonomy): Bacteria > Pseudomonadati > Bacteroidota > Bacteroidia > Bacteroidales > Bacteroidaceae > Bacteroides > Bacteroides sp. Phil13. The sequence continues at coordinate 40,116 of NZ_MSHA01000068.1, forward strand.
TTTCCGGACTTTCGTCTTGCAAGGTGGTGAAACATCCTCCGTAAAAGATGATTTTATCCTTGAAACTGTTACTGCTATACATCGTGAGTTTCCGGATTGCGCCATCACACTATCATTAGGCGAAAAGTCCCATGAGACTTACGAGCATTTCTTCCGGGCGGGTGCCAATCGATATTTGCTTCGCCACGAAACGCATAATGAAGAGCATTACCATCATCTGCACCCCGATAAGATGTCTATCAGACAACGCCTGCAATGTTTGGCATGGCTGAAAGAAATAGGATATCAGACAGGAACAGGTATTATGGTAGGGAGTCCGGGACAAAACACCGATCATCTGGTGGAAGATCTCCTTTTTATAGAGCGATTTCATCCTGAAATGATAGGAATCGGTCCTTTTATTCCTCACCACGATACCTCGTTTGCAGCATGCCCGCCGGGAAGCATGGAGATGACCCTGAAACTTCTTTCCATCTTCCGGTTAATGCATCCGAAGGTATTATTACCCTCTACCACAGCATTAGCAACGCTTGCACCGGATGGACGGGAACGCGGAATACTGGCAGGAGCCAACGTAGTAATGCCGAACCTTTCTCCCCCGGAACAACGGAACAAATACTCACTTTATGATAACAAAGCCTCTTTGGGAGCCGAAGCCGCAGAAGGCTTACAACAATTAGAAGAGAAACTGACGGTTATCGGATACCGGATATCGAAAGAAAGAGGAGACTACTAATCACTAATCACTCACCCCTAATCACTAAAAAACGTGTATAATGTAAGTTCAAAACAGGCAGAAGAGTTCATCGATCACCCGGAGATACTGGATACGCTGGACTATGCCCGTACCAATAAAGACAACCGTGCCCTCATTGAGAGTCTGCTCGAAAAGGCAGCCTCATGCAAAGGTTTGTCCCATCGTGAAGCAGCTCTACTGTTAGAATGCAACCAGCCCGACCTGACGGAACGCATCTTCCATCTGGCACGGGAAATTAAGCAAAAACTATATGGCAACCGCATCGTAATGTTCGCCCCGTTATACCTTTCCAATTATTGTGTGAACGGATGCGTTTACTGCCCCTATCATGCAAAGAACCGCACTATCGCCCGCAAGAAATTATCACAAGAAGAAATACGCCGGGAAGTGATTGCCTTGCAGGATATGGGACACAAACGTCTGGCACTGGAAGCCGGCGAAGACCCGCTACGCAACCCCATCGATTATATTCTGGAATCTATTCAGACCATCTATGGTATTCATCATAAGAATGGTGCTATCCGGCGGGTAAACGTGAATATTGCCGCTACAACGGTAGAGAACTATCGTCGACTGAGAGATGCAGGTATCGGTACTTACATTCTTTTCCAGGAAACCTATCACAAGGGGAATTACGAGACCCTGCACCCCACAGGTCCTAAAAGCAAGTATTCCTATCACACCGAAGCTATGGACCGTGCCATGGAAGGTGGTATCGACGATGTAGGTATAGGTGTATTATTCGGGTTGAATACCTATCGATACGATTTCGTAGGATTATTGATGCATGCCGAACATCTGGAAGCTGCATTCGGTGTCGGACCGCATACGATCAGTGTACCCCGTATCTGTCCAGCGGATGATATTGAAACAAAAGATTTCTCCAATGCCATTTCTGATGAAATGTTCTGCCGCCTCGTTGCGGTAATCCGCATTGCAGTGCCTTACACCGGAATGATCATTTCCACCCGTGAATCGGAAGCTGTACGACGTAAGGTATTGGAATTAGGTATTTCACAAATCAGTGGCGGTTCACGTACCAGCGTAGGCGGATATGCCGTACCAGAAACGAAAGAAGAGAACTCGGCCCAATTCGATATCAGCGACCGCCGCACACTGGATGAAGTAGTAAACTGGCTGCTCGATCTGGGACATATCCCCAGTTTCTGTACGGCTTGTTATCGTGAAGGTCGGACGGGTGACCGTTTCATGTCTCTTGTCAAGCGGGGACAGATAGCAAATTGCTGTCAGCCCAATGCCTTGATGACTCTGAAAGAATATCTGGAAGATTACGCTTCACCCGAAACCCGGGAGAAAGGTATCCGCCTCATTCATGAAGAGATGGAACGCATCCCGAATCCGAAAATCCGGGAAATAGCTCTGCGAAACCTGCATGAGATAGAGGAAGGGAAAAGAGATTTCAGATTTTAAAAAGAAAATGATAATTTATTAACCCCTTAATATTGAAACTAATGAATCAGACTCCTAATGCCAACCGCCTGCACATCGCCCTCTTCGGACGGCGAAACAGTGGAAAATCCAGCCTTGTCAATGCCTTGACAGGGCAAGATACCGTTATAGTCTCCCCCACTCCCGGCACTACTACTGATCCTGTGACAAAAGCAATGGAAATTCATCCACTCGGTCCGTGTCTGCTTATTGACACTCCGGGCTTCGATGACGAAGGCGAGCTGGGAGAAATGCGCGTAGAATGCACCTTGAAAATAATCGGAAAAACCGATATCGCCCTGTTGCTTTGTGAAACCGGAGACGCACAGGAACAGGAATGGCTTCAACGATTGAAGGAACGAGGCATCCCTGTCATATTGCTTCTGAACAAAGCTGACGCACGCCCCAATACGACAGAGCTGGCAGAACAGATAAAAGCAAGTTGCGGACAGCCTCCCATCATCATCAGTGCCAAAGACGGCACAGGTATCGAAGCCATCCACCGCGCCATTCTGGAAAAGTTACCTGCCGATTTCGGAGAACAAACCATCACCGGGAACCTCGTAGCAGAAGGTGATGTAGTAGTGTTAGTCATGCCCCAGGACCTTCAGGCACCTAAAGGACGACTTATCCTTCCCCAAGTACAGACAATCCGCGAACTTCTGGACAAGAAATGCCTGATCATGAGTTGTACCACAGATAAGCTGAAAGACACATTGTGCGCACTTGCTAATCCCCCCAAATTAATTATCACAGATTCGCAAGTATTCCACACCGTATACGAACAAAAACCGGCTGAAAGCCGGCTCACTTCTTTCTCCGTGCTCTTTGCCGGATACAAGGGAGATATACACTATTGTGTAGAAAGTGCATTCGCCATCGACCGACTAACGGAACAATCCCGCGTATTGATAGCCGAGGCCTGTACCCATGCTCCACTGACAGAAGATATAGGCAGAGTAAAAATCCCCCACCTGCTGCGTAAGCGAACAGGTGAAGGATTGCAGATAGATATTGTCTCCGGAAATGATTTTCCAGAAGATTTATCCCCATACAATTTGATTATCCACTGTGGCGCCTGTATGTTCAATAGAAAGTATGTACTGAGTCGCATTGAACAGGCACGGATGCAAAAAGTTCCCATGACAAATTATGGGGTAGCAATTGCCTACATCAGTGGAATACTAGACAAAATAGAAAAATAATGAGCCACTCTACTCCAGTTCCTCCAGCACTTTCTTCACATCCACCGCCTGAAGCCTCCCGTACACCTTCTCTCCAATCATCACTACGGGCGCCAGTCCACACGCTCCTACGCAACGCAGACAATCGAGTGAAAACTTCCCGTCCGGTGTCGTTTCTCCGACTTCGATGCCCAGCACACGCTTGAATTCCTCAAGCAATTTCTCCGAACCACGTACGTAGCACGCCGTTCCCATACACACCGAAATAGGATGTTTACCTTTAGGAGTCATCGTAAAGAAAGTATAGAATGTTACCACACCATACACACGCGACACCGGAACATTCAGCTTTGCAGCAATCAGGCGCTGCATCTCTTCCGGCAGATAGCCGTGCAGATGCTGCGCTTCATGAAGTATATTGATAAGTTCGCCCGGCTGGTTGCCATGCTTGTCACAAATAGCACGCACTTGTTCGGCAACGTCACAGGCTAATTTGATATCTGACATAGTTTCTCCGTTTTAATAAGTTAATCAATCGCCTTATTGAAATAATGCGTATGCAGCAACCGTTCTGCAGTCTCACTCAGCGGTTTGCCCAGATATTCCTCGTACAACGTCTTGATGTACGGATTCTCATGCGACTTGCGCAAAGGCTTCTGTGCATCTTCCCGATACAGTGCATTGGCACGTGCATACAGCACTTCCGAGTTGCCATGATGCAACGGTTGTCCGCCACCACCGATACAGCCACCCGGACATGCCATAATCTCAATCACATGATACTCATTCCGCCCATGGCGAATATCTTCCAACAATTGACGCGCATTACCCAGACCATGAGCAATACCCACCTTCAGTTCAAAACCATCCAGATCAATCGTCGCACGGCGCACACCGGCCAGACCACGCACCTGTTCGAAGTTCACATTCTCCAATGTCCGCCCGGTATAAATCTCATAAACCGAACGCAATGCTGCTTCCATCACACCACCGGTCGTTCCGAAGATGACACCGGCACCTGTTGAAGCTCCCATCGGATGATCAAACTCCTTATCCGTCAGTAGTGTAAAACCGACGTTAGCTCGTCTGATAAGTCGTGCCAACTCACGAGTGGAAATAGAATAATCCACATCCGGACTGCCATCTGTCTTAAATTCATTACGGTCGCACTCATACTTCTTCGCCAGACAAGGCATAATAGATACCACTACCAGCTTTTCACGCGGAATGCCCATCTTCTCCGCCCAGAATGTCTTGGCAATGCTACCAAACATCTGCTGCGGCGAGCGTGCCGTAGAAGGAATATCAAGCATATCGGGAAAATGATGTTCAAAGAAATTCACCCATGCCGGACAACAGGAAGTCAGGATAGGCAGACGAACAGATTTATCCCCATTCATATAACGCGTCAGGCGATTCAATATCTCGGCACCTTCTTCCATGATGGTAAGGTCGGCGGCAAAGTCTGTATCAAATACATAATCGAAACCCAATTCGCGAAGAGCGTACACCATCTTTCCCGTTACCAATGTCCCTGCAGGCAGCCCGAATTCTTCTCCCAGAGCCGCACGAACGGCCGGAGCTGTCTGTACAATGACTACCTTATCCGGATTTTCCAAATCCAGCAACAGGCGGTTGGTATGATCGCGTTCTGTCAATGCCCCTACCGGACAAACAGCTACACATTGTCCGCAATAAGTACATTCACTGTCACTCATCATCTTATCGAAAGCCGGAGCAATCGTAGTATTGAAACCACGGCGAATAGCTCCCAAGGCACCTACTGTCTGTACTTCATTGCATACACTCTCGCAACGGCGGCAGAATATACACTTATCCATATTCCGCACAATGGACGAAGTTACTTCACGCTTACGAGGCGAAAGCTCCCCACCATTATAAGGCATCCGCCGGATATTGAAACGCAGCGCCAAAGTCTGCAACTCACAGTTGCCGCACTTCGGACAGGTAAGGCAATCATTCGGATGATCCGAAAGTATCAGTTCAGCTACCACCTTGCGGGCATTCATCACACGCAGGGTACTGGTACGCACCACCATTCCTTCTGTACAACGGGTGGCGCAGGCAGGAGCCAGATTACGACGTCCTTCCACCTCCACGACACAGATGCGGCACGAGGCCGGATTATTCTTGATGCAAGTGCCCTTCAAATCAATATGACAAAGGGTGGGTATATCTATACCGATTTTCCGTGCGGCTTCCAGAATAGTCGATCCTTCGGGCACGGTAATATAATGGCGGTCTATTTGCAGGGTTATTTGTTTTTCTTCCATTTTCTTTCAGTTTAGTTCCCTTAAACAACATTGATTGCTTTGAATTTACAGCGTGCCATGCACATGCCACACTTGATGCACTTGTCCGGATTGATGACATGCGGCTTGCGCACATCGCCCAGAATGGCATCGGCCGGACAATGTTTAAAGCAAAGATGGCAACCGATGCACAGTTCCGGATTAATGGTATAAGTCAGTAATGATTTGCACTGCTTCGCACGGCAGGTTTTATCCCTCACATGCTCCACGTATTCATCATAAAAGTTATTGAGCGTAGACAGTACCGGATTGGGTGAAGTCTGTCCCAGCCCGCACAAGGCAGTATCTTTTATCACCTTTCCCAATGTAGAGAGTGCATCCAGATCTTTCATCGTGCCTCGTCCTTCGGTCATCTTGTTCAGCAGTTCCAGCAGACGTTTGTTACCAATACGGCAGGGCGTACATTTTCCACATGATTCTTCCACCGTAAAATCAAGATAGAAGCGTGACACAGAAACCATACAATCATCTTCATCCATTACAATCATACCACCGGAGCCCATCATCGAGCCTTCCGCCAGCAAGTTGTCAAAGTCAATCGGTGTGTCCAGGTGCTTTTCTGTCAGGCATCCTCCCGAAGGTCCACCCGTCTGCACAGCCTTGAATTTCTTTCCTCCCTTAATGCCACCGCCAATTTCATAAATCACCTCACGCAGTGTCGTACCCATCGGCACTTCTATCAAGCCGACGTTATTAATCTTACCGGCCAAGGCAAATACTTTTGTCCCTTTCGAACGTTCCGTGCCGATAGACGCGAACCATTCCGCACCTTTCGTCAGAATGATAGGAATATTGGCAAGCGTCTCCACATTATTCACATTGGTCGGCTTGCCCAGATAACCGGCTTCGGCAGGGAAAGGAGGTTTCAAAGTAGGTTCACCGCGCTTCCCTTCCATAGAGTGGATCAGGGCAGTTTCCTCACCGCATACGAATGCTCCCGCGCCGTAACGTATCTCAATATCAAAACTGAAATCCGTACCGAATATATTCTTTCCCAGCAGCCCGTATTCACGTGCCTGGGCAATAGCTATTTTCAATCTTTGTATGGCAAGCGGATATTCTGCCCGGATATATACCAGTCCTTTCGGAGAAGCAATGGAATAACCGCAAACTGCCATTGCCTCAACAATGGAGTGCGGATCACCTTCCATGATGGAGCGGTCCATAAAGGCACCGGGATCCCCTTCATCGGCATTACACACCACATATTTCATATCAGCCTGTTGCTTATGGGCAAACTCCCACTTCTTCCCTGTGGGGAAACCACCGCCACCGCGTCCGCGAAGTCCGGAACGTTTTATCACGTCAATCACTTCCTCCGGTTTCTTATGGAGCAGACTATCTGCCAATGCCATATACCCATCCAGAGCAATGTATTCTTCAATGTTTTCCGGATCGATGAAACCGCAGTTACGCAGTGCTATACGCATCTGCTTCCGATAGAAATCCATGTGCTTGGAGTCGCTGACGGTTTTCTCCGTCTTCGGATCGATATAGAGCAGCCGTTCTATTTTCCGTCCCCCGATGATATGCTCACCGACTATCTCGTCGGCATCATCAGGCACCACCTGGGTATAGAACGTGTTATCAGGGATAATCTTTACGATAGGTCCCTTTTCACAAAAGCCGAAACAACCGGTAGTGATAATGTCCACCTTGTCGGCAATATTATTTTTCTCGAGTGCTTGCTGAAGACGTTCAGCAATGATGTGGCTGTCGGATGCCTTGCAACCTGTACCTCCACAGATCAGGATTTGCAGATGCTCGGTTCCCAATGCCAACCCACAGCATTGTTCCGTAACCGCCTCATTGCTTTCTTCGCGTAGCAAGAGCGTGCCTTCTGCCCTTTTCCTGATTGTTTTCAGATCATGGATAGTTAGTACTTTCATTTTGTAATAGATTTGGGGTCGAGAACAAAGATACAAAAAGAGTTGAGATTACAAAAGGAAAGTAATGAAGATTACAGGAAAGAGAATTTCTCATATTGAAAAATTATATATTTTTGCACCCGCTTTCGGAAAAGGTCCGAAAGAAGTATCAATATTCAATATAACATTTTACAAAAAACATGAATCACCCTTACAAAAAGATCATCGTTTCCGCCTTGCTCGGAACGTTGTTTTTAGGCGCCTGCTCAGACGATGCACCGTCTGAGGGAGAAGGCAAACAACAAGCTTATTCAGTAGTAGTAAAAGGTATTACGACTTCCGGTTCAGACTCTTCTGAGGAGATACGGGATGTGTCTGTTTTCCAGTTCAGCGATGGCAACCTGTACAAAATGCAACAATTGACTCCCGAATCCAATGGCCAGTCCAGCATTTCCGCACTCAGCGGTTCACGGCTATACTTCCTCACCGGAGTGGCACTTCCGGTCCAGGAAGGAAACATTACCGAGGAAGAATTCCGCAATATGACCATCGGTGAAGGACTGCATGATAATTCAGCTCCTGACTTTATGGCTGCAATCGTTGAGTTGGAAAGTACTCCCCAAACACGCAGTGGTCAGGAAATCAACGTCGGCATGAAACGCGGTGTAGCCCGTATAGACCTGAATACCACAGCAGACAGCAAAACATTAATCAAAGAAGTAATCGTGGAGGATGCTCCGGCCGAAACATATCTGTTCATCGAAAACACTGCCGCATCAGATAAAACAGTAAGTTACTTAAAGAAATTTGATCCCGCTTTCAGTGGAGAGCAACAGGGAATATTCCGCATTTTCGAGAGTACACGTCCTGTACATATCATCCTGCGTGGTACATACGATGAAATCCCCATCAGACTGGAGATGCAATTACCCAGTATAGAACGTAACAAAATTTACGAACTGTCAGTACTCAACGTAGGTGCCACAGTAGAAGGAATCTTCGAAATCAAGCCTTGGGAAGAAGGCGAAACGATTATCGGGAAACCCGATACGGAGCATCGCATCCTGCTTAATGCTTCCCAATCCAAGATTCCGGAAGGAGTAACAGTAGATTATGAGAATAATATAGTAGAGGTACCCGCCACAGGAGTCAGTGACATGAAGCTGGCATTTGTTTCCGATACCCGGATTGACATATCGGGCACCGAGGGTATTGGCAATGATGTGAATCTCAGCGGGATGTCGGTATCCGAAGAAACAGAAGGCATAGTGTCGGCATTTAATGTATCGGTGGCCGCACAAGGCAGTGGCCGGCTGGGGTATACAATTCTGGTACATTTAAAAAATGCTTTGCTGACTGGCTCTTATGATTATGTAGAAATTCGTGTGGCTCCGAGCGACAAGCAGATTGAGACCGTTGAAATGGGTGGTAGTATTTGGATGGCGTTCAATGCACGCAGCCGGGATCTGGAAGACCAGGTATACCCCTTAGACGGTGCTACTGTTGAGGAGATGTACCATAATGGTTGGATCAGCAGTATCGGCGGCTTGTTCCAATATGGACGGAAGTATATGTATGTCCCCTGGCAAGGATACAACCCCTCAAACAATCTGGGTAATCAGAAAGCCGACGTACCCTGGCAAAACGATACCCACATGCCTTGTCCGGAAGGCTACCGTGTGCCAACCCGCAACGAACTGAATTCCCTTCTCCCCAAAGGACAGGAAATCCCCGGCACTTATACAGCAGGAAACGGAGAAAAAATAACCGCTACACTCCACATTGGCGAAGGAACCCTGACTACCCCGACCGGTGTAACAGGAACGCAACACTATGTGAAATTTACTTCAGAAGATACCGGACGTTACCTTATCATCCCCTTGGCAGGCGGAAAAGGCGACAAGTCTGCCACCAATAATCCAGCTTTCGGAAAAAGAGCCGTGTTATGGACAAGCGAACGTAACGGCTGTCCAGGTGGCTATGCATGGACTTACTGGTTGCCGTTTGAAGGCAAGGAAACCACTGCCATTTCCGAAAGACAATTGCAGATGGAAGCGTTTGCATCCTTACGTTGTGTAAAAAAATAAAGGAGGAATTCTATGAAGATTTCAAAAATCATACTATTATTTCTGATATTGCTGCTGGCAAGTTGCTCAAATGAGCTTGAGCAGGAATCCGGCCTTATGCCGCCTGCCTCCGGTCAGGTAACATTTCTTCTTGGATTGCAGGAAGACGGCACTGCCGTACAAACACGCAATGAGGAAACGGAACAGATTGCCCGTATGTGGTATGCCATTGCCGATGACCGGGGCCAAATACTCAAACCGTTGTATCAAAAGCTGGAAGCAGACTTCTCCAAACTGACCATTGAAGGATTGGAATACGGTGACTATACAGTTGTATTCCTAGCTACCACGAGTGCGGAATCAGATGCGACGATCAACGAACCTGAGCAATTATCGGATGTCTGGCTGCTGAATCAGGCGGCAAAAGCCCCTCTTGACGATGTCTACTTTTACAAAAAAATAGAGCTGCACATCGGCAAGGAGCAAGCTGCGGAATCGCAGACGGTGACATTGGAGCGATGTGTGGGCAAAGTTGATGTAGACTTGAACGTCTCGTCCGATTATATGTGGCGTTTTATCCGCAAAATCGACATCACGTTTGATGATGCCGAAGGAGTATATACCGGTCTCAGTGCCAATGGTGAATACTCCGGCACGGAAGGTATTGAATCTTATGACATCACGGAAAGCCGTTCATTTTACTCATTGCCCGGTAAAGAGGCACTTTCCGGATTTGTAACGATCGAGTCAGACCGAAGTAACGGCACATCGTTTGTACACAAATACCGCTTCAGCAATTGCAAAATCGAGGCAGGCCGTATATCCCACATCAGCATTGATTACCGGCATCCGGAAAGCCTGGACGGATTGCTTTATATCCGTGAAGAAGATTTCTCCCGCTTCCAGACTGACACTATGTTTTTAGCCAACGAGCCACGAGATATCTTCTATGACAGCAAGCACCGTTCCTTTTATGCAAACGCACCGTTACAAGTATCTATCTCGGATGAACATCAATTACTGGTTAAATTCTTCTCACCGGTTACTATCCATGATGTGACGATTTTATGTCGATTCAATAATATCAGTACTGAGTTCCTTGAATTGGCACATTTCGATGTGATCTATCCTTTCATGGAAGCCGCTTTCCCATTGCCAGTTGTAGGTTCTGACCGCACATTCACCACCAGCAGCGGCAGAAAGATAGTAATACCTGCACAACCGGAACTTTCTGGTGATGATGTCACACTTATTATCCGAACGGAAGATCCGTATATGAAGAAGATAGAACAGATAGACAGTCGGTGGTTCATACGTTTCTCTGCTTATTCAGCCGACAACGGACACGCTTACTGGCGGCACATGAATCCATTATTATGTCGTCACGGGGTAGCATTGGCTATCAATATAGCTTTCATGTTCTCTTCCGAAGAGTTTAACACAGAAATGAACAAATATGAAGGCAAACTGAAGGATAACGGAGGAAATGCCATCAATCTGAATGCATTACGCCAGAGAATCCGCAGTCATGGAGGACTCGTATTGGGTTGCGTATCAGGCGTCGGCGGTCTGGGAGGCGGCAACACTTACGGATTAGCGGACTACTGTTATACCGGAGTCTATTTTGATGCAACACCACTGGGATCCAATCCTCATAACTATCCCCGACAAGCTATGTTCCACGAATACGGGCATTGTTTAGGTTACAACCATAGCAGTACCATGACTTATGGCGACCAATGGACAGTACTCTGCGCCACAGTATTCGTAAACATGGGGCAAGAGGGTAAATTACCAATATGTTCAAAAGACATAATTGCCAATTTACCGATGTAAAAAAGATATAAATAGTAAATAAAAGCAAAAAGGGAGGAAACAGATTATGAATAAATAAATTTCTGTCCCTCCCTTTTACTATGATATAAATAAAGACCTATTACTTCTGAACCTCTCCTTTTTCATTGGATAGTGACTCACTTAACACGTCAATAACGACATCAGTATCTACAAGATACAGGCTTTCTTTCTACTACAAAAATGCTTTGTTGAATATCAAAAATTAAATCCTCCACATTAAGAAATAGCAAAAGGGTTACTAATTTGTTACCTCTAATCATATGATTAAACAGCAGATTGCAGATTATATACACAGAAAAATCATCCAGTAAATACCTATAAAAAGACACCCTTGGGGATGCACTTCAGTTGAAACAGCCTTATCTACTATAAAACAAAGTTTGCACATCAGAAACTCAGAATGGTTTAGCATAATAATGTATGATGAAACTATAATTCACACCAATAGCAGAAATGTAAATTACTAATTTTGGTTAATATGATATAAAAAAGCAATTATAAGAAATCTCACTTTTGTATTTTTGCATCAATATCTAATATTAATTCAATATAAAAGAATACTTAAAAAATTGGTTATGAGACTTTTTTTATCTTGGAAACATATAATCAGCCTCTGTTGTGTTTTAGTATATTTAAGTTCATCCCTTGCCCATGCAACTGTAGTTCCCAAACAGCATCGACTACTTATTATTAACTCATACAATGAAGGGGCCCCATGGAGTCAAACACTGATAACCCCTATTATGCTTCAAACTTCTTCAATAGAGGATGTCAATGCCGACTTAGTGCATATAAACGGAACATTTATCCGTAATGATTCATTGTACAACCAAATGGAAGAAGGAATCTTCCAACGTTATGAAAGAAATAAGCCGGATTATCTAGTGCTCATAGGGAGTATAGCTTTTACTTTGAGAGATCGTATTCAGAAAGAATGGGGGGATATTCCAATGGTTTTGATTGCCAATGAAGATACTTATGCCCCCCGGGAATATTATTTCACGGGACGCTCTAAAAATATGGAGGACAATACAGTCGCACCTCTGAATGACATCAGAGAACAATATAACTTCACGTTTATTGAAGCCCCGGATATGTATAAAGAAACCATTGACATGATGGTACGGATGTTACCCCCAATGAAGAAGCTCGTATTTGCGGCAGACGAACTTTATCAGAACCAGCGGTTGGACCAGCTTATACACTCATACATCACATCAGAATATCCGAATATTGAATACGAACGCCTGGTGGGCAAAGAAGAAAACAGCAGACGACTACAAGAATACTTATTGGCAGATGATCCGACTACAAGTATCTTATTTTCTACCTGGTTTTATGAACGTAAAAACTTGTTTGGATCGCCTACACTTATCAGCGGCGACTTCCAGCTGGTAGCATCTTCACCTCAACCGGTATTTGCCCTGAGAGGTGCGTATATCAATAAGGCAGGATTCATCGGCGGACACTTCTATGACCAAGCAGAACTAGAGCAATCATTAACCAACATTATCGGACAAATGCTCCAAGGGAAAGAGATGCGTGACATTCCATTCGTATATAGTAAAAAGTCATACCCGCTTGTCAATTATGCACAACTGGAATTGGATGAACTTGATGCAGAACTTTGTCCGTCAAATACAATATTCCTGAATAAACCACTCACATTCTGGCAAAAATATAAATGGTGGATCATTAGCGGAACGATTCTATTACTTTCACTTGTGGTCATCGCACTTATCATATACTGGTTCCAGCAAAAGAAAATAGCCCTGTTCAGTGCTCACAACACACTTGTATGCAACATGCCGATATCATATACCCAGGCAATAGTGGATCTTAATGAAAAAGGAGAGGTAACAAATATAAAATACCAAGCCGGAAACAGTTTGTTCAACAGTTTGTTTACGGCAAATGAGGATAATGATACGAATAAGAATTCGCTTTCACAGATTGAATGTCTTCCCCGATTTATAAAAATGATATTCAGAGAAAAACAGGCGATTACCTTCACACACTTTTTCAAGCAGACCCACTCTTTTTATGAATTCATTATCTGCCGGTCATCCGAAAAGTATACTATCGATATTTTTGGAGTTGATATTACAGCACGCAATGAAGCGGAAAATGCGTTGCGGGAAATCAACAAGAAACTGGAAATGACCTTGAGTGTAGCCCGAATCATTCCTTGGCGCTGGGACCTGAAAAACGATATGATTACCTGCGAATCCGAACAGATATTGGCCCACATGAATTTTACCAAAGAAGAAGGTTCCACTCCTCAGGCGCATATTATAAAAGCCTCCGAATATTTCCGGAAAATGCACCCGGAAGATCTGGAACGTATGCAGCAGGTACACAAAAAACTTATATCCGGAAAATTACAACATGCCAAAGAAGAGTTCCGCATCATTACCGAAGTGGAAGGACGAAAATTTATAGACTGGCTTGAAACGAATGCAATAGTAGATCAATACGATGAGCAGGGCAGTCCAATATCACTGGTAGGCTCACTGCTACTAATAACAGAACGTAAGAGACAAGAAAAGGCACTAATAGCAGCCAGGGAAAAAGCTTTGGAATCCGAACGGCTAAAGTCTGCATTTCTGGCTAACATGAGCCACGAAATACGCACACCATTGAACGCTATCGTAGGTTTCTCCAGCTTGCTGACTTCCACTGAGGATGAACAGGAACGGGAAGAATTCATCAGTATCATAGAGAATAATAACCAGCTGCTCTTGCAACTCGTCAGCGACATTCTGGACTTGTCGAAAATAGAGGCAAATACGCTTGAGTTCAATTACCGGGACGTTGACCTGAACGGACTGGCAAAAGACGTGGAAAGTACCGTACGCCGCAGGCTGAAACCGAATGTTGTTCTGGAATTCATTCCTGGAGCTGCCCAGTGCCATGTGCAAACCGAAAAGAACCGGCTCTCACAGGTACTTATCAACTTGTTGGTTAATGCGACTAAATTTACTCAGGCAGGTAGCATCACATTCGGTTATGAAATACGTGGAAAAGAACTATATTTTTACGTAAAGGACACCGGCATGGGCATCTCACAAGAGGATCAGAACAAAATATTCGAACGTTTCACCAAAGTGGACACTTTCACTCAGGGAACGGGACTGGGCCTTTCCATCTGCAAAAACATTATCGAAAAGATGAAAGGCAGGATCGGAGTAGAATCCGAGGGTAAAGGCAAAGGAAGCACATTCTGGTTCACAGTGCCGTATCAGCCGGGAGCAGTTGTAGAACAGAAGAAACAGCAACCTGTCAGCCTTGCCCCCAAAGCAGCCAGGCAAAAGCCTATCATCCTAGTGGCAGAAGATAATGAGAGCAACTACTTGCTATTCAATTCCATTCTTAACAAAGATTACAACCTGGTGCATGCCTGGAATGGTGAAGAAGCTATAGAGTTATATCGGAAATTCCAGCCGCACGTCATCATCATGGATATCAATATGCCTAAAATGGACGGATACGAAGCGGCAAGGGAGATACGAAAATTCTCAAAAACAATACCCATCATTGCCGTTACGGCATATTCCTTCTCCTCTGACAAAGAAAAGGTGATGGAGAACGGATTCAACGGTTATGTGCCCAAACCGGTCGACGCGCATATCCTGAAAGAGAAACTCCATAGTACAATTAAACAAAACATTGCAGCAGAATAAACACATAGCGAGGTTATAAAAAACATTACACGCAAGGATTGCCAGAAGAGTCTACAAGAAAAGCACTAAAACATTTTAACATAACGAAAGAAGAATTATGAGTATGGAACATAAGGCGTTTGTGTTTGACACCGAGAAATTTCACGCCGAGATAGAGCCTGTCATGAAAGACAGCATTAAGAATGCCGAGGTGGCACACCGGTATATTTGCGAACATCTTGACGAGTTGCAATCACCTTACACGGGCGATGAGTTGGGTGAAGATTGGGAAGAGGAGTTCGGCGAACTTACACTTCAGACCTATTTCGACATTCTCCTTACCACCTGCTACGATGTGGAAGACGATCGCGGTCTGGGCGAAATGTGGGATGCAGTGAACGAGGTAATCAAAAGTCTCGATGTGTTTGAATATGGTGAGGTTCCTGTCCTAGGCTGCCAGGTTGAAATCAACAGTGTCA
Source organism: Bacteroides sp. Phil13 (assembly GCF_001940965.1). NCBI lineage: Bacteria > Pseudomonadati > Bacteroidota > Bacteroidia > Bacteroidales > Bacteroidaceae > Bacteroides > Bacteroides sp. Phil13. Next base: position 55,771 of record NZ_MSHA01000068.1, read on the forward strand.
TCGTAGACCCCGGCATGGAAGGTTTGGGCATTATAAACGGCGACGAGGTGGCGGAGATTTTGGAAAGGTTGAAGGAAAACAGGGATGAAGCGGAAAGTGCTGAACCCGAAGACCTGCTATATGAAGCTGAACCGGAGGAATGGATGGAAGCCTACGACGACCTTTGCAGCCTCTATGAAGACGCCCTCAGCCAGAAAAAGGGTCTGCTCCTCACCTTTTGACCGATTGAAAGAATCTTACTTAAGAAAGAGTGTCAAAACTGAATAAAAGAATGCAAATTACACGAATTACGCAAATAACAAATCAGATAAGTTCTGATTACCAGAAGCATAAAAAATATTTGTGTAATTCGTATAATTTGTGTTCTAATCTTAATTTAGACTCACACCCTCTTTTTTTATTCAGTTTTGCCACATTCGCATTCGTTTTCTTACCTTAATCGAAGTTTTCTTTTTACGCCATTCCTTTTCCTCTATATTCACTCAGACTGACCCCGAAATGTTTCCGGAATACTTCCCTGAAACATTTCGCATCGCAAAACCCGGTCATATCCGCAATTTCCGTAATGGAATGCTCGCTTTCTTTCAATATCCGGGCGGCAATCAGCCAGTTGATACTCGCCCTCAGAAGATTGATACTGAAAGATTTTGCCCTATAGTCATCCGCACCGATTTTCAACCCTTCCAACATGTTCTTTTCATCTCCCAATGCAGTCGTAGAAGCACCAGAATATGATATTAATATGAAAAATTAACAAAAAAACAAGAATATTCATAGTCTAAAGATCGTTTTTCATGCAAAAGAACCGACAGAAATCCCCATCTCATTAAAATGATTCACTTCCAAACAAATAACATAACTACATAAGGGCTTGCTCCGAAACCGGATTCAGCCCCTTATCCATTTTAAATTAACTCATAACTGGCGCTCTGGATAGGCATATCCAGATTGTGCAGTACCTTTTCAAGCAGAATTCCCTCCCGGTTATCGTACTCATAGCCAAAAGTGGCACGAATACCCTGAAGGATGAATTGCGTGGCACGGTCCAGGGCAATAGGAAGGCTGTCACCTTGCAATAAGGCTCCGGTGATGACGCTCGTAAAGGTATCCCCCGTTCCCGGATAGTGGGCAGGAAGATAGGGACAGGTTATTTTCCAATAACGATCTCCTACCCGATTGTAGGCATATACCGAAGTCTTATGGCTTTCTCCATGGACAGGGACGCTTGTAATAATAACTACCTGAGGTCCGGCATCGGACAAAAGCCGAAGATAGGATTTCAGTTCTTCATCCGTATTATCCGCTTTATAAGGTTTATCCATCAGATAAAAAAGTTCGGTCAGATTCGGGGTTATCACATCGGCTTTTGCTGCCAGATGACGCATCTCCCGAATCATCGATTCATCAAAATTAGTATATAGCCGACCGTTATCTCCCAATACCGGGTCAACCACTACCAAACCGTCCGGTTGGCGGAAATCATCTATAAAATCCGAAACGATCTGTATCTGTCGGGGAGAGCCTAAATAACCTGTATAAAAAGCATCAAACTGTATATCCAGCTTTTTCCATTCAGCAATGATCCTGGGCATTTCATCCGTCAAGTCGAGAATGGAAAACTCCGGATATTGTGTATGACTGGAAAGGACAGCCGTAGGTAAAGGACAAACCTGAAAGCCCATCGAAGACAAAATAGGAATTACCACTGTAAGAGATACGCGTCCCATACCTGAAAGGTCATGAACCGCTGCTATTTTCTTTACTTTATTTGTATACATCTTGGTTACTACATTTTTCTTTCACATAAAAAACTCCCCGCAAAGATAATCTTACGGGGAGTAAAGAACAAGCTAAAAGAGAAAATGTTTGATTCAATTAAAGTTTAGAAATTAAGCTAACGCAAGTATCAGTATCTGTGCAGTAAGCACACGTAAAAACATGGTGAGCGGATAAACAGTGGCATATCCCACCGCAGGAGCATCACACAAGGTCAGATCATTGGAATACGCCAGCGCGGGCGGATTCGTGGTTGAACCACCCAATACTCCGATCAATGTGTAATAGTTCAACTTAAATATATATCGTCCGACGAGGCCCGCTATCAGCAATGGAACAATCGTGATAATCACACCATAACCTACCCAGACATAACCACCGTCATAAATCACTGTCTCTACAAATCCTTTACCGGCCCCCAACCCTACACAAGCCAGGAAAAGGGATATTCCGATCTCACGCAGCATCAGGTTGGCACTCATGGTAGTATAAGTAATCATTTTATACTGAGGACCGAAGCGGCTGATCAGAATGGAAACAATAAGAGGTCCACCCGCCAATCCTAACTTTACAGGCTGTGGAATACCCGGAAATACGAAAGGTGTACTACCCAGGATGCATCCCAATGCTATGCCCAAGAATATAGGAATCAGATTGGGATGATCCAAACGTTTCATTGAATTTCCCAGTACTTTTTCTGCATGACTGACTGCCAACTCGCTACCCACAATAGTGACACGGTCCCCCATCTGCAATTGCAATTGCGGTGCAGCAACCAGATCCACTCCCGAACGATTCACGCGTGTGATACTGGCTCCGAAATTATTACGTATCTTCAACTGGGAAAGCATCTTTCCATTCAGTTCCGGTTTTGTTATCAGAATACGACGGGAAATCAGTTTTTTGTCTAACTGTTCCCATTGCATATCAATCTGCTTACCGAAGAAAACACTAATTGCTTCAATATCTTTAGGAGTAGAGATAACCAGGATTTTATCATGCAGATGCAATATCGTATCAGAATTTACCAACTCTATTTTTTGTCCGTCATTATACTGCACGCGCGAAATCACAAAATCGCGATTCATCAACGGACGTATATCTTTTATCTTTTTCCCATCGATAGCTTCATTACGAATTTCAAACGAAATAGGACGCACTGTGAGTTCCTGTATATGTCCCAAACCACGTTCAGCTTCCGCCTCTTCTGTCTTAGTATTGATACGTAAGATATATTTCAGAGCTATTAAAGACAAGATTATACCGACTACACCCAGCGGATAAGCAACCGCATATCCCAATGCTATCTCAGGTGCATCTATACCATTCAGATCACTGTTTGCCTGTTGGGCAGCTCCAAGACCAGGTGTATTGGTCACTGCACCGGAAAGAATGCCGACCATGGTAGTGATAGGAGTACCTGTAACAAAATGCAATATTATAGTAATGACTACTCCTAAAAAAACAACCAGCATGGCAAGCAGATTCAAAGTAAGTCCCCCCTTTTTGAAAGCAGAGAAAAAACCGGGTCCCACCTGCAAACCAACGGAGTAAACAAACAATATCAATCCGAATTCCTTCATAAAATGAAGCAAATGTTCATTCAGGGTCATATTAAAATGTCCGAACACGATACCTACAAAAAGTATCCACGTGATACCCAATGAAACTCCTGCAACTTTGATTTTTGCCAGCATGATACCAAATGCTATCACAAGCGAAAGGATCAGGACGGAATGAGCTACTCCTCCACCCCAAAGATCCGGATATCCTTCAAAAAGGTTTTTCAATAGTTCCATAATTTAAAGCATATATAATTTTATCATAAATACAATTCGTTTAAAATCTCCCCGGAGAAATCACTTCTACGGGGAGACGCACACATTGAAACATAACTAAATCATAGTGGCATATTGCCGTGCTTTTTTGGTGGGTTGCTCTGACTCTTGTTATGCGTCATTTCTAACGCTTGAATCAGCTTATACCGGGTATCACGAGGCATGATAATCTCATCAATAAAACCACGCTCGGCAGCCCGGTACGGGTTCGAAAACTTAAATTCATATTCTTCTATAAGTCCGTTTTTTTCTTCTTGAGTATTATTCTTATATAATATATTCACAGCTCCGGCAGCTCCCATCACAGCTATTTCAGCTTGTGGGTAAGCCATATTGATATCTGCTCCAGTCTGCTTGCTGGACATCACAATATAGGCACCGCCATAAGCTTTACGCGTAATCAGCGTGATTTTAGGAACAGTAGCTTCGGCATAAGCATATACAATCTTCGCACCGTGACGAATGATACCATTATGCTCCTGGGTAACTCCGGGTAGGAATCCCGGTACGTCTTCAAATGTGACCAAAGGAATATTGAAGCAATCGCAGAAACGGATAAAACGTGCAGCCTTATCAGAGGTATCGATATCCAGTACACCTGCCAGATAAGCCGGTTGATTGGCAACAATACCTACCGAGCGACCATTCAGACGGGCGAAACCGACTACTATGTTCTTGGCAAAATGAGGCATTACTTCAAAGAAATATTGATTATCCATAACCGGTTCTATAATATCCTTGATATCATAAGGCACGTTCGGATCTTCCGGAATAACCGTTTGAAGTTCTTCCGTCTGACGGCGGACGTCATCGGTACAGGATATAAGTGGTGCATCTTCCATATTGTTGGAAGGCAGGAAACTTAATAATTCGCGGATGGCCAACATCGTTTCCTCTTCTGTGTTACACATGAAGTGGGTCACTCCACTTTTGCTGCTATGAGTATAGGCACCGCCCAACTCTTCTTTACCCACTTCCTCATGAGTAACAGTCTTCACAACATCCGGTCCTGTAATGAACATATGACTTTTCTCCTTCACCATAAAAATGAAGTCTGTTAACGCAGGAGAGTAGCAAGCCCCACCGGCACACGGTCCTAAAATTGCAGAGATCTGCGGAATCACTCCGGATGCAATCGTATTCTGATAAAAGATAGAAGCATAGCCCGACAGACTACCCACTCCTTCCTGAATGCGGGCACCTCCAGAATCATTCAAAGCAATAACCGGAACACCGTTTTTAAGAGCCAATTGCTGTACTTTCACAATCTTTGCAGCATTCGTCTCGCTCAAAGAACCGCCATGCACCGTGAAATCATAAGCATAGACAAAAACCGGACGACCATCAATTTTACCGTAACCGGTTACCATCCCGTCGCCAGGAATTTGCTTTTTCTCCATCCCGAAATTCGTACAACGATGGGTAACAAATTTATCCAATTCGGAGAATGTACCTTTGTCCAGCAATACGTCTATGCGCTCGCGTGCACTCATCCGGCCGGCAGCATGTAATTTTTCATTTTTTTCGATTCCTCCCCCTTGGGAAGCACGTTTATCAAGTTCTTCAAACTGATTATATATATCTGTTCTTTCCATACTTATTCTTCATTTATAATATCCAATGTCATTAAAACCTGGTTGCTACCAACCGAGTCGCCCTCTTTCACCATGATTTCTTTCACTACGCAGTCCGAACTCACTTTATAGTTACTCTGCATCTTCATGGCTTCAAGCACTACTACAATTTCTCCCGCTGACAATCGATCGCCTTTCTGCACGGGAATCTTCACAACCTTACCCGGCATCGGGGCTATAATCCTGTTGTCTTGTTTTTCCTCGCCACCTTTTTTCATGCGCAGATATTTCACCTGTGTATCTACGATATCCACGTGATAGGTACGATAGAAAAGATTCACATCATAATTCTTTCCACCTTCTCCACGAATGATACCGGCATTGTAAGAATTTCCATCGTGCAGGATAGAACAACTCCCGTTTTCTGCCATAGCAATATCCACATCATAGATTTTGCCGTCGACACTCAACCGGACTTTATTATCTTCTTTACTGACTAACGTCACGTCTGCTATGCGATCTCCAATATGTATTTCCATTATAAGCTTCCTCCGTTTTTTTAGATACGTAAAACACCCTTCTGCAAACCAAATTCACGCCAGCGGCTAATAGGACGTGCATCGGGCGACTGTGTGGAAGAATTTTCTTCCAGGTTCATCAGATAATCTATATAGGCAGCAATCATGGCAATATTCTCAATTTCTTCATTATTACCATTAGAGCGTTGAAGCATACGTGAGTTCTTTTCTATGAACAGGGTGTTATACTCTCCTTTCACAAAATCAGGATTATGCATAATACGTTTCAGATAACTGAGATTGGTCTTCAATCCGGTGATTTTATACTCGTACAATACCCGTCGCATACGTTCGATTGCATACTGGCGGTCAGTAGCCCATACAATCAGTTTTCCGATCATCGGATCGTAATAAATAGGAATTTCATATCCTTCATAGACATAACTGTCAATACGGACTCCGATACCATTCGGTTCGGCTAGTAATTTAATAATTCCCGGAGACGGCATGAAATTATTTTCCGTATCTTCGGCACAGATACGACATTCAATGGCATGCCCGCGCTGGAACAAGTTTTCTTGTTTGAGATGCAAGACTTCTCCGGCAGCAACACGTATCTGCTCTTTTACCAAATCTACACCCACCACTTCTTCTGTAATAGGATGTTCCACTTGCAAACGGGTATTCATTTCCAGAAAATAGAAATGGCGGTATTTATCTACCAAAAATTCAATAGTACCCGCACCAGAATAATTTACCGCTTTAGCAGCAGCCACGGCTTTCTCTCCCATTTCCTTACGAAGTTCAGGAGTCAGGAAAGGAGACGGGCTTTCTTCTACTATTTTCTGATTTCTGCGTTGAACGGAACATTCACGATCGAATAAATGAATTACATTGCCGTGGTTGTCTCCCAATACCTGAAACTCGATATGGTGCGGTTCTTCCACAAACTTCTCCAGATATACCGTATCATCGCCAAAAGCAGACATAGACTCAGAACGGGCCGTATTATAAGCTTCAACCACTTCACTTTCATTATGGATCAGGCGCATACCCTTTCCACCTCCACCCATAGAAGCTTTCAGCATCACAGGATACCCTATTCTATTACACACCGCCACAGCCTCTTCAGCACTTTGCAACGGCTCTTCCGTACCGGGAACTACCGGTACACCGGCAGCAATCATGTGTTTACGAGCCGAGATTTTATCTCCCATCGCTTCCATTGTTTCGGCAGAAGGACCGATAAAAATAATACCCTCTTCCTTACAGCGGCGAGCAAAATCAGCATTCTCAGATAAAAAGCCATATCCGGGGTGAATGGCATCTGCTTCGTGCTGGCGGGCAGCACAGATTATATTTTCTATATTCAAATAGCTGTCTTTGGAAGCTGCCGGACCTATCAAACAGGCCTCATCAGCGTACATCACGTGTCTCGCTGCGCGATCTACTTCCGAATAGACAGCAACTGTACGTATCCCCATCTCTTTGCAGGAACGCATTACACGTACAGCAATTTCGCCTCTATTGGCAATCAATACTTTCTTTATCATTGCTCTTCTGTTTATCGCTAAGGGGTACATCACATATGCCCGTCAGACAATCATGACATAAACAGCCGGAATAATTCTCTTGCAAATAAGCACGCTGCTGCTCATTTAGCCTTACCGTAATACAATGGCATGACAAAATCTGATCGTGCATGCACTCAAAGGTCGCACCACAACGCGGACATACCTTCTTCATAGGCATCCCTTTCGCATTAATTAAATTAAAACAATTATATTTTCGTACTGTTTCCCTAATCCCACGAGTAGAAACAACCTTTAACGAATGGCAGGTCTTCTGACTGACTCCCCTTCTGATTCCTTCCCGGCCTCTAATTCACAGCCAGTGGCTAAAGTATTTATCAGAAAGTTATGGAGCTTCACAGCAGCGGGACTGTCCGGGATTTACACCCGATTCCCTTTTAATCCGAATGATGGAATAGTTCATCCGAAACCAATTCGGGGCAAAGATAGTGGAAATTATCATTGAACATATCTTTTAAAACAAAAAATGTAAGCCGGGAATATTTTTTCCTATCATCTGTTGGATTATAGATTTTATTTCTAACTTTGTCAGCGATAACGGTTTCCGAATCACTGCAAACGTGAAACGGAATTAAAAGGGAATCCTGTGAAAATCAGGGACTATCCCCGTAGCTGTAAGTTTCATCTCCCCATTAATATCGGAGAAAAGATTGTGGCATTCTTTAGCCACTGGTCCTGCAAAGACCGGGAAGGCGCCACAACGGAAACAAGTCAGAAGACCTGCCGACATCCATAAACATTCAGGCTTTCGGGTGAAAAAGCAATAGAACGTATCCTTCAAGATTCATTTTATTACTCTATCTTCTCGCATGCTCGTATGTTTGCACAGCTAAACAAAAAAGAATAGTTTGTTAAATCTTAAATTACAGGTATGATCAATTCGGAGACATTCATCGTCAAAAGAGATGGGAAGAAAGAAGCATTTTCACTTGATAAGATCAAGAATGCAATTAGTAAAGCCTTTTTATCGGTAGGTAGTTTTGCCACGCAAGACGTCATCACCAATATACTCAGCCGCGTGAGTATCAGTGATGGAACCAGTGTGGAAGATATTCAGAATCAGGTAGAAGTAGCCTTGATGGCCGAACATTATTACAGTGTGGCCAAGGCATTCATGTTGTACAGACAAAAACATCTGGAAGACCGGGAGGTACGTGATAAACTCCGTTTCCTGATGGATTATTGTGATGCCTCCAATCCCGCCACCGGTAGCAAGTATGATGCTAATGCCAATGTGGAGAATAAAAACATAGCCACTCTGATAGGTGAACTCCCCAAATCGAACTTTATCCGACTGAACCGCCGTTTGCTGACCGATCGTTTGAAGGATATGTATGGCAAAGAGCTTTCAGACCGATACATCGAATTACTGAACCAACACTTCATCTACAAAAATGATGAAACGAACCTTGCCAATTATTGTGCAAGTATCACCATGTATCCGTGGCTGATAAGCGGAACCGCATCCATAGGAGGTAACTCCACCGCCCCCACCAATCTAAAGTCTTTCTGCGGAGGATTTATCAATATGGTATTCATCGTATCGAGCATGCTCAGCGGTGCCTGCGCCACACCAGAGTTTCTGATGTATATGAATTATTTCATAGAAAAAGAATTCGGAGAGGATTACTACAAACATCCGGAACAGCTCGCTGACCTTTCCACCAAACAAAGGACCATAGATAAAATAATTACTGATTGTTTCGAGCAAATCGTGTACTCCATCAATCAGCCTACGGGTGCCCGGAATTTCCAGGCAGTATTCTGGAATGTGGCTTACTATGATCAGTACTATTTCAGTAGTCTTTTCGAACATTTCGTCTTCCCTGACGGAAACGCTCCCCATTGGGAATCATTGAGCTGGTTGCAAAAGCGTTTTATGAAATGGTTCAATAAGGAACGTACCAAAGCCGTTCTGACCTTCCCCGTGGAGACAATGGCTTTGCTGACCAAAGACGGAGATGTATTGGATAAGGAATACGGTGACTTCACGGCTGAAATGTATGCGGAAGGGCACTCATTCTTTACCTATATGAGTGATAACGCCGACTCGCTGAGTAGTTGCTGCCGGTTGCGCAATGAAATACAGGATAATGGATTCAGCTATACCTTGGGAGCTGGCGGTGTATCTACCGGCTCAAAAAGTGTGTTGACTATCAACCTGAACCGTTGTATCCAGCACGCTGTAAAATCCGGATTGCTTTATCATTTCTTCCTTGAAGAGATAGTAGACCTAGTACACAAAGTACAGTTGGCCTATAATGAGAATTTAAAGAACCTGCAAAGCAAAGGCATGCTCCCCTTGTTCGATGCCGGATACATCAATATGGGACGCCAATACCTGACAATCGGTGTAAACGGGCTGGTGGAAGCCGCTCAATTCATGGGAATTGAAATCAACGATAATCCTAAATATGAAGCTTTTGTACAGGAAATTCTGGGAATAGTTGAAAAATACAATAAAAAATACCGCACGAAAGATATACTCTTTAACTGCGAAATGATACCGGCTGAAAATGTAGGTGTGAAACATGCCAAATGGGACAAAGAAGCCGGTTTCCAGACATTCCGCGAGTGCTATAACAGCTATTTCTACATTGTAGAGGATGAGTCGCTGAACGTCATTGATAAGTTCCGTATGCATGGACACAGGTATATAGAGCATCTGACGGGTGGTTCGGCACTCCATATGAATTTGGAAGAACATCTAAGCAAAGAGCAATACAGACAATTACTTCGGGTAGCCGCCACTGAGGGCTGCAATTACTTTACTTTCAATATACCTAACACGGTTTGCAACGAATGCAACCACATTGACAAAAGATACTTGAAAGAGTGTCCGGAATGTCATAGCCAAAACGTGGACTATCTGACCCGCGTCATCGGCTATATGAAGCGAATCAGCAATTTCTCTCAAGCTCGGCAAAAGGAGGCTGCCCGAAGATATTATGCTGAAGTACACTGATTACGACATTGTTTTCCAAGAGATACCGGATGAGGTGACATTGGCAATCAACCTGTCCAATTGCCCGAACAGGTGCAAAGGTTGCCACAGTCCTTATCTCCAACAAAATGTCGGAGAGCTATTGACAGAAGAAAACCTTTCCATACTTTTACAAAAGTATGGAAAGGCTGTTACGTGTGTTTGCTTTATGGGCGGAGATGCGGATCCTTATGATGTAGCATATTTCGCAGATTTCCTGCAAAGACAGCAGATCGCTCCGGTGAAAGTAGGCTGGTATTCCGGAAAACCGGAATTACCTACAGAATTCCCCATACAGAATTTTCAATATATCAAACTCGGGCCCTATCTGGAAAATCGCGGCAACCTGAAGTCCGAACATACCAACCAGCGGCTTTATAAGATTACACAGGAAAAAATGGATGATATTACCTACCGATTCCGACAGTGAAAAACATTCTTTTGACAACAAATTCCTCAAAATATAAAAGTTATCTCTATATTTGCCCACTGAGATTTTAATAAAGAATAGAAAACAGGAGCAAAAAGATATATGAAAGAGAAGCCAAATATTGACTGTGAGAAATATCGCCAGATTGCGCAAATGGCTAAAATGGGTTGGTGGGAATCGGACCTGAAAAATCGCCAATATATTTGTTCAGACTTTATAATTGACTTACTCGGACTTGAAAGCGACCGGATCAGTTTCGAAGATTTTCACGGAAGAATACGGGAGGATCATCGGAGGCGACTCAGGAATGAATACTTTTCGCTCACAAACATAGAAACCTATGAGCAGATGTTCCCCATCTGGGCAAAAGATGGAGATATATGGGTGTATTCTAAAATCAGCTTCAAACAACCGGATGAAGAAGGTTACAGAAATATAATAGGCTATCTGCAATGCATAGACAAACAAGCTGGAGAAATGAGTAAAAGCACAGACTCTCTTCAGGTAAACAGCCTGCTTTATCAACAAAACAGCCTTTCTTATTCATTGCTCGCTTTTCTGCAATCGGATGATATTACACAGATCATCAATAAAATATTGGCAGATCTACTCAAACAAACCAAAGGAGACCGTACCTATATATTCGAAATAGACCGGGAACATAAAGTACAAAGTTGCATTTACGAAGCAACAGCCGAAGGAATATCCCAGGAACTGGATTTCCTGCAAGATGTACCTTGGGATGATTCTCTCTGGTGGGATCGCCAAATCTCAGAAAAGAGATCAATCATTCTGAATACATTGGATGATATGCCTTCCGAAGCAAAAGTTTACCGTGATACCCTGGAGGTGCAAGACATTAAATCTGTAATGGTAGTTCCTCTCCTATCGAAAGATAAGGTATGGGGATATATGGGCATCGATATGGTCAGAACGCACCGCAGCTGGAGTAACATCGACCATCAATGGTTTTCTTCTTTAGGAAACATCATCAGTATTTGCCTCCAACTGCGCAAAGCGGAACTTCAAGCTAAAGAAGATCGCCGCGCATTGGATCACAGTGAAAAAATTCTTCGTAATATTTATAAGAATCTGCCGGTAGGTATCGAGCTTTACGACAAAGACGGGTATCTGGTAGATATGAATGATAAAGAACTTGAAATATTCGGCTTGGCGGATATGAAGGAAGCACTGGGGGTATCACTGTTCGAGAATCCTAATATCCCCGAAGACGTGAAAGAAAAATTGCGTGCCAAAGAAAATGTGGACTTCTCAATTAATTATGACTTCTCTAAAATCGACCGATACGTCACAAGTCGGAGAAAAGATGTTATCAATCTTCAAACCAAAGTGGCTCTGCTTTACGATTCACAGAATCAATTCAGCAATTACCTGTTTATCAATATAGATACAACAGAAACCACCAGTGCATACACCAAAATACAAGAGTTTGAACATCTGTTCCTCTTAATAGGTGACTATGCCAAAGTGGGTTTTGCTCATTTTAATGTAATGACAAGAGACGGGTATGCCCAGGATACATGGTATCGGAATTTAGGTGAAAAAGAAAACACTCCCATGCCTCAGGTTATCGGAGTATATTCACATGTGCACCCGGAAGATTGCGCTGTCCTGAAACAATTTGTAGGTCAGGTTAAAGAAGGGAAAGCCACAAGTTTAAGTAAAGAAGTACGCGTCAACAGAGGTAACGGAAAATGTTCGTGGACCAGTATAAACGTAATGGTCAGGGATTATCGTCCTCAGGATGGAGTTATTGAAATGCTGTGTATCAACTATGATATTACTCCCTTGAAAGAGACAGAACAGAAGCTGATCATTGCCCGTGACAAAGCCGAAGAACTGGATCGTTTGAAATCTGCTTTCCTTGCCAATATGAGCCATGAAATACGTACTCCGCTCAACTCTATCGTTGGTTTTTCCAGTCTGCTGGCAGAAACAGACGACAGGGAAGAACGCCAGGAATATATCAAAATAGTAGAAACCAACAATGAATTGCTTCTGCAACTGGTTTCTGATATTCTCGATCTTTCGAAGATAGAATCCGGAACATTCGACTTCGTACGTTCCGATCTGGATGTAAACGAAAGCTGCATGAAAATCATCAAATCGATGGAGATGAAAGTACCGGAAACTGTGGACCTGGTCTTCGAGAAATGTATGCCCGATTGTCATATTTATACAGACAAGAATCGATTCATGCAGGTCATAACCAATTTCATAAACAATGCATTGAAGTTTACAAAGCAAGGCACTATAGCTTTGGGATATGAACAGACAGCCCCCCATGAAATTAAATTCTATGTACGTGATACAGGCGTCGGGATTCCCAAAGAAAAAATCGACAGCATATTCGAACGGTTTGTGAAACTCAATACCTTTGTACAGGGTACCGGTCTCGGACTTTCCATCTGCAAAAGTTTAGTATCGCAGATGGGAGGAAAAATCGGAGTGGAATCAACCGAAGGCGAAGGTTCATGCTTTTGGTTTACTCATCCGTATTAATCATTTTATTTTGTACCTTTGCGCCCGATTTACATTAGAGACGCAACCATCATGCAACAGAATACACAACGCCCGGTAAGCTCGATAGCTTATCCGATATTGATCGCATTAAGTATTTCCCATTGTCTGAACGACTTATTGCAATCCGTCATAACCGCCACATATCCGCTTTTCAAAGAGGACTTGACATTGAGTTTTGCACAAATCGGATTGATTACGCTGGTTTATCAGATGTCCGCATCGGTATTCCAACCCGTATTCGGATTATTTTTTGATAAGCGCCCGTTTGCCTGGACACTACCGATGGGTATGCTGTTCACCATGACAGGGATGTTGAATCTGGCCTTTTCCACGAATCTTTATTGGGTATTGTTCTCAGTGTTCATCATAGGTATAGGTTCTTCCGTACTTCACCCGGAAGCATCCCGCATCACTTCGCTCGCCTCCGGAGGCAGAAGAGGATTGGCACAATCCCTGTTTCAGGTGGGTGGAAACCTGGGAGGATCGCTGGGTCCGTTACTGGTAGCTTTAATTGTAGCACCTTATGGTAGGCACAACATCGCATTATTCGCAATTTTATCAGTGATAGCAATCATAGTAATGATACCTGTCGGCAAATGGTACAAAGGATACATTACCCGGATGAAACGTGATCATATCTCCCTGCAACCTCATATGCAGATGCCTTTGCCTATGGGGAAAACGGTTCTTTCCATTTCTATCCTGCTGATACTTATCTTCTCCAAATATATTTATATGGCAAGCTTAAGCAGCTATTATACTTTCTATCTGATTGATAAATTCGGAGTAAGTGTGCAGGACTCCCAGCTTTACCTTTTTGTATTTCTTGTGGCTACAGCCATCGGTACACTAATGGGTGGTCCTATCGGAGATCGTATCGGAAGAAAGTACGTCATCTGGGGTTCTATTCTCGGTGCTGCACCTTTCAGTATACTGATGCCTCATGTAGGCTTGCTTGCCACAATTATTATGAGTTTCTGTGTCGGCCTGGTTCTTTCATCTGCTTTTCCTGCCATCTTGTTATATGCGCAGGAGTTATTACCCAGTAAACTGGGACTGATCTCCGGACTATTCTTCGGATTTGCTTTCGGAGTGGCAGGCATTGCCTCGGCTGTATTGGGAAATATGGCGGATAAGTTCGGCATCGAAGCCGTTTATAATGTCTGCGCTTATATGCCATTACTCGGATTGGTTACCTGGTTTTTGCCTGATTTGAAGAAAAACCGTAAGCAAATACCTGATTAGTATGAAAAAGCTTATAAAATCATCCAAATGGGCAAGACGGATCAAATGGTCTATCCTGACCGACACAATCCTCATCTTTGCAGTAATAGTTTGCGCTAATTACGCAGTACGCCATACAGCAAAAGCGTTTATATATCAGAATATCGATTCTATTCCCCAGAATAAAGCAGGTCTTCTGCTTGGAACCTCAAAACTATTACGTTCCGGACTTCCCAACCAATACTTCCAGAATAGAATACAGGCAACGGTAGACTTATATAAAGCTGGTAAAATAGAAGTGGTTGTAATCAGTGGTGACAACAGTCGAAAAGGTTATAATGAACCGGAAGATATGAAGTCGGAGCTGATGCTACGCGGTATTCCTGAAGATAAAATTTACTTGGATTATGCAGGATTCCGCACTTTGGATTCCGTAGTCCGCATGGAAAAGATTTTCGGACAGAAAAGTTTCACAATCATATCACAGAAATTTCATAACCAGCGTGCTATTTACATTGCGTACGCCAAAGGATTACAAGCTGTAGGATACAATGCCGAAGACGTGAATGCCTACAGTGGTTTCAAAACACAACTCCGGGAGAAATTTGCCAGAGTAAAGCTCTTTCTGGACTTATGGACCGGCAAAAATCCGAAGTTTCTGGGAGAACCGGTAATCATTCAGTAACTTCCCACCCATCATACCTATAAGTGGTTAGGCACAAAGAAACATTTCATTATTTGTGGGTATTTCATAAACCCCTCTGATGCCGTTACTTTGCAGCCGTACAAATTAAACCATTTTATAGCATGAAGAAAATAGGAATATTTTATGGTTCCTCAACCGGAACTACGCAAGGCATTGCTGAAACAATCGCTTCTAAACTTGGTGTCCCCGCATCCGATGTAATCGATGTCAGCAAAATGAACGCCGACATGGTAAAGGAATATGAAGCTCTTCTCTTAGGAACTTCTACCTGGGGTGACGGTGAACTGCAGGATGACTGGTATAATGGCGTTAAAGTGTTGAAGGAATCAGACTTGAAAGAAAAAACAATTGCTCTGTTCGGTTGTGGTGATTCCGAATCTTATTGCGATACATTCTGCGATGGCATGGGTATCATATACGAAGATATCAAGGATTCCGGTTGCACCACCGTTGGTAAGGTGTCTGCAAAAGATTATTCTTTCTCCTCCTCTATTGCCGTTATCGATGGTATGTTTGTCGGACTCGCTCTTGATGACATCAACGAAAGTGATAAGACGGAAGAACGTATCGACGCTTGGGTGAACGACATAAAAAATCACTTGGCATAATTTTCTCTTATTCCATAGCCTTATGACAATATCTGACATTAACCCGGTAGAATTGAAAGAGAAGATTTCATACTCGGGGCAATGTTAGGTTATGATATATGTGCGCAATGCGAACGGTACTGTGAAAGAAAAGTCCGGTGCGCTTGATTAACTTTGCATGTGTTTAGTTAGTTGTTTTTGTAAAAAATGCCTGCGGATTCCGTAGGCATTTTTATTATATCATCCGAAAATAGAAAGATAATCAGGCATAGCTATGCATACCGCCCAGTAGATAATTTACTCCGAAGTAAGTCATCAGCACCGTAAGGAAAGCCAACACCATATAAGCATGGAAAAACCGGGGTTGCCGGAAGACGGCAAGCGATGGTCCGTGGAATGCCGCACCATAGATTAAAAAGGTGATCAAAGCCCAGACTTCTTTCGGGTCCCAGGCCCAATAACGACCCCATGAAACATTTGCCCACACAGCACCAATAAAAATTCCCGCCCCCAGACAAAATACTGCCGGATAGAGCATCAACCGACTGAAAAGCATCAATTGCTCCACACGGACCTTACGCTGTTCCTGAATCTCCGAATCGATTGCCTTTTTTCGCCAGCCTCCTATGCAGAATGCCAGTAATCCATTTAGCATCATAAAGGCAAACAATGCATAAGATACCATAATCAGAGAAACATGGATACTTAACCAGGGAGACAGCAACACAGGCATCAGAGGAGTGATCTGAGGATTGTTCTGCCCAAGATAAGCCACTAACAAGGCAAAACCCGAAATGAGCAATCCAAAAGGCAACGTAAAAGAGAAGCGACGCCGGAATATGCATGCAAGCAGAAGTGTACACAGTGCCATAAACTGCATGGTTTCATATCCATTGCTCAGTGGAATACGCCCGCCAATATACCACCGCAAACAGTAGCCAAAGAGTTGAAAAAGGAATGCCGCATAAAGTGTAACTGTAAAAACGCTCCATGCCTTACCTGCCGAACGATGCATGCTGCAATAAAGTAAATAGAAAAATGCCAGCATCCCTACAGTCAGATTTAATATGAACAACTGTTTGCTGAATGGAATGCGATTATACAATATTTCAGCCTGCACCTTTACGTCAGACAGTGGTTTTATACTCCCATCTTCCGGTAAAGGACGGATAAGTGTTCCACTCCGTAGCATCAGTATCAATCCTACCTTTTCATCCGTTTCCATGATAGCCTTTTCCAACGAAGTCATTTTCATGTGTGGCTTTTGTCCTCCTTTCCAAAATTCCTGCAAGCGATAGTTTTGCCCATCAAACAAATCAGTAAGACGGGCATAGGAAGAAGGTAATCGGAGTAAATGACGAAGTTCCGCACTCTTTATATAAATCATCGGTTCATTCTGCCAAACCTCCGGGCGGAGTAACCAACCTCCGACAACCTGTTCAGGTGTCATTCCACCATAAGAAGATTTCCCGGTCAGTTTCAATACAAAGTCTCGTGCAAGGGTATTAAAAGGTACTACGCGATCATGATAAATCACTTGTTTGGATGCCAGACTATCCGCATGTCTGAGTGCAAGTGCCGGAAGGCTTCTGTTTTCTGCTTGCACCACCGTTCCCATCGTAGCCATGAGCAACCACACAAACATTCCCCCTTTCCGAAGCAACGGATGCCTGAGTAATCTACGGAATTCCCCACTGCGACCGACAAGCATCCACAACATGGAGATACCCAGCAAAATATATCCTGCATACGTAATCCCTATTCCCCACGGATCATAATTCACCGACAACCAGCTCCCCTCCTTATCATCATCAAAAGAAGACTGGTAAAAGCGATATCCCTGACGAGAGAGGATACGATTCATGGAAACAGGTTCCGCATCCCGAATATAGCTGACGTAATCTGCCGGAGCATCCGTCCCCGGATAATACTCCACCCGAAAACTGTCTAAACATAGGGTGAACGGTAGTTCGATCACCCGCTTACTGTCTTGGTCTATGAAAGTACCCACCTCAGTACCTACTGTGAGATGCATATATCCTTTCTTGCTACATGAAAATGTAATCATGGCTCCCATCAAGATAACGAGGAAGGAGCCATGCAACAACAATGTCGGGAGATGCCGCCACAACTGCCGCTTAACCAGCACGACAACTGCCAATGCGGCAAGTACTCCCCACAAACAACAAAACCAAACAGTATGATAAACATACTTTTCTACAAACTCTGTTCCGCGTACATGCTCCACAAAGGTCGCCACAACGAGCAAAGCCACCAGACAGATATATAAGAAGACGAGACTTTTCTTCAAATTAAAAAGGTGCATATTCCTTATTCTTCAAAGCCTTAACTCCCATACATTCCATTTCGATCAACCATTCGGGACGGCATACAGGCGCATGTACAAATACTTTAGGAGTATCCGGGAAACGCTTGTCATACATACTCTTCACAACTGCATAGTCTGCAATGTCACGCAGGTAAACAATCATATGTCCCAAATCATCAAATGTGCACTCCGCCTCTTTCAGCAAGGCTTCTACATTTTCCCACATCCGTTCCGTCTGCCTGCGGATGTCGCCGGGGTATACCACTTCCCCTTTATTGTTGATACTTGCCGTACCCGAAATAAACACTTGACGCCGGTCACCGTAATCGACATACGTTCCGCGTTCAAAGCTGACACCATACTCATAAGTAGGATTCAGATGCGTAGGAGCATAAAGGAAGTGTATCTGTTCCGGCTTTAAACCTGCCACAGCATAGGTATCCATTTGCACCAATACTTTAGGATCAGCATGACGTCCGCCGATACCTGTACTGGCAATATAGTGTGTCTTTTCCGTCAGATTCTGAGTGACAAAAACCTCATTACGTGCCTTTACCACACCGGCATAATTCACATCTACATTCTGTACAAAGAACCAGGTACGGATACAGTTATCCGCCAATTTACATCCTTGTTCCATAAGCTGCATCACGTAGTCATTCAGTAACAAACGGGTCTGGTATTCAGAATTTGCAGCACGATTGAAAACACTGCCTCCCCACAGATGGCGGTACGCATTGTGTTTTACTTCAAACAGTCCGTTGTGCAGCACTTGTGTCTGCACATTGGTCTGTAAATAAGCCCACAAAGCTATTTTCGTCCCATCCAAAGGGGGCTGCTCTACCACGGAAAGAGCACAGTCGGAACTTTCGGTAGTGATAGCCAGCAGGAGGTCAGCCTGATTGGCGGTATCACTCAGGAAATAACGTTTAAACACAGCCATGGCACCTTTCAATTCACCTGCAAACAAATCATTGTAGGCATTGACTACTGCATTTAACTGTTCCTCATAAGTGTCTTCCGGCCGAATAGAGTGAATCATTACATGAAACTCTGAAACGCCTTCTTTTACTTCATATTTAAAAATCTCGGTTAATGTATTCTCTGATTGATTGGTTGTTTTTTTGTTGTTCATTTCCAATATCGTTTACTCGTTATTCAAAAAAAATACCTTCGTTTATCCAATTATCTATCAGTTTCAATAAGGGTTGCTCATCTTCTGACAGCATATCGGTATGGTTCATACTCGTATCACCAGCCCTGTTCAAGACCAGATGTAGAAAACTCTCTTCTGCACTGCCGGGCTTCACCAATAGTATATCACTATTCTTATGCGCCGGCTGGTTGACCAACGCATGATAGCTCTTATCCTCCGTCAGAAATAAATTACCCGATGCAGAACCGGTCTGCCCATGGCACGCTACACATCTATTATCAAAAACCTGTGACTGGATGGAACTGAACATACCCACGTCCAGTGTTCCCACATCCATTAATATGGTATCTGTGACGGCTGTGAGTTCTTCGTCTTCCATCGTCTTAAATTCAACAATGCATTCGCGCAAACGACTGATAACACACAATTTGAGTGATTTCACATCATCACTGATACCTCCCAGTGTCATAACGATATCTGTTCCGTCGGCTACATTGACTGGTAGTGATTTCGTTATAACAGCGTATTCACTTTTATCATTGAAGCCTGCCACAACGACGCTATAGTCATCCGTCCAATTGCTGATACCACTGAAACGACCAGTCAGCTTCATTGCACGTCCGCCACGCTGTATATCCACCTCCTTTTCATAGATTCTTCCATCATCACATGAACAAAAAGTTGTCAGCGTAAAGATAGCAAGAAAGAATAATATATAGTTCTTCATACCCACCCTTTCTTGTTTTTTAGAAAGTATATTGCAGCATTACTGTTGCAGAATGAGTGGCCAGACCTAAATTATCATTATCTCGGTCGAGTTGTGTATCGTGACCCGTACGGGCAATATACTGGTACATAGCCTGGAGTTTCAGGTTACAACCCTTAAAGAAATAATTCATACCCACAGCCGGTATATTCAAAAATCCGTCATCGCTGGTACCGTTACGGTTAAAGAAGTCATAACGCAAGGCAGCCTGCAAACGGGGAGCTACAAAGTAGCCGCCCTGTACATAACCACCCAGATAATTGTAGCTTTCATTGATCTTCTGGCGATCCGTGAAACCTACATTCATATAATATGCTTCGGCACCCAGATACAGTTTGTTCTTTAACATGGCAAATTCCACTCCCACACGGGTATCATTGGTACTTTCATTCTCACTTTCCACATTGATTGAAGCCGATACACCGAACATGATCTTATCTTCATTCAAACGGTTGGGATTACCTTGGGTGGACGGCATCACACCTTTAGGCATATAAGTAAAGCGTCCCGCATACAGTAAAGAAGGAATATACCAATCATCACTCAAAGTTTTTGTAGCTGTATTTACAGAAGAACCGGTGCCATTGAATAAACCTACTTCATAGCCAAATTTATCAGCTAATAATCCGTGAATTTCAACACCGAGGTCAAAACCGGTACCGATGTTAGGCGTTACCGCATTCAAAGAATAAGGCAGAATGACAGCAGAAGTCAATGATACTGGCAACTGCGGCAACAATGTTTCGCCCAACGTCGTCAGATAAGCATGCGAGAAAGGTGTTTTGAATTTACCGACACGCACGGCAAACTGTTTTTTAAGTTGTACATCGAACCATGCTTGTTGAAGCAATGCTCCTCCACTGGCAGCCGCATTGATAGAAAGATTAAAGGCTACTTTACCAAAAGCTTTACCGGTGAAACCCAATACAGCATAGGGAATTGAGAAACCGGAATTAGCTACATTATCCTGATTGTATGCCTTATCCAGACCTTCATCATCATACCAATTGAAATTTGCACAAGTCTGTACCAACAGATAGGGCTTGAACACAAAGTCCCCCTTCTTGGTTTCTATCGTAAATCCCTCTCTTCCGGCAAGTGACACTACACCATTTTCTGTATCTTCTTCATGCTGTGCCATAGCAGCCAACGAAAGGGCAGCCATTACAACCATTAAAATTAATTTCTTCATAATTGCTTGTATAATACTTATTGGTTTTATTGTTCGTTATTCGTTTTATAATGATTTCAGGAATGCGACCAAAGCATCGCGATCTTCTTTACTCATCTTTTTGAAGAGGTTCTTCGATGCTTCACCTTCACCACCATGCCACATGATAGCCTCAACATAGTTGCGGGCGCGTCCATCATGCAGGAAGTAAGTATGACCATTCACCGTTTCCTGCAATCCGATACCCCAAAGCGGAGTCGTACGCCATTCGTTGCCACGGGCCAAACCACTTACATAGTTGTCATTCAATCCTACACCCATAATTTCAGAGCCCATGTCATGAAGCAGGAAGTCCGAATATGGATGAATTGTCTGACTGCCCAGCCAAGGAAGACGGCTTCCGTTCAACAGTACAGAACCACGTGGTTTTGTGTGCAAGGTGGTTACATGGCAGAGATGGCACTTCGCCTTATAAAAATTCTGCTCACCCTTGATCACTTGTTCATTATTCACATTGCGGCGTGCCGGAACACTAAGGCTCTGCATGTAGAGGTCTACATTCTCCATTTCTTCCGTAGATACATCCAACTGGGCATAAGAAAGTCCCATCATACTGCCCTGATTTACTTGCGCCTGTCCTTCGCAGATTTCTTCGGGATAGCGGCTGTTCGTAACTCCCATATCGCTGGAGAAACCAAGTTCCACTGTCAGGTCGGCATGCTGTGCTTTATTACCGGACAAGCCTAAACTTCTCACTCCTCTCTCGGAGATATAGTTGCAACGGCCACTGATACCATATTCCGGATAATTACTTTTAGCAGCCAAAGCTTCAATTTCAGTGGGATCGAGCGCCATCATTTGTCCCATACCTACGTGGCGCAAAGGAATACGCACCGTACAGAATAGGTCTTCGGGTTTAATGCTGTCCGCATACCATTCATAAATGGAGTAATTGGGTTTGCAAAGTTCATACGTCTCACCATCAGGGAATTGGAAAGTCTCATAGGTATATTCCACTTTCAGTTTTCCCTCGGGCTTCACACCATAAATAGCCTGATCATGAAGCACACGTCCATAATCCTGAAAGAAAGCTCCATTCTTACGACTAATATAAACCAACATAGACGAAAAGCCGGAACTACCGGAACCACCTTCGCTCCACAAAGTTGGTTGCGTACGTCCGGCATTTCGGTGACAGCTACCACAAGAATAACCGGCATAAACCGGTCCCAGTCCTCCACCTATTCCATTACTACTGGTGCGGATATCATCATACAATTTGTCACCACGAGTGAAACGTTTATCGTATGTTCCTGTTATCCAGTCAGCAGACCTGTCATAAGCATAAGAGGAAGTCAGGAAGTTGGTAGCAGTACCGGCAGAGAGGGCAAAGCCGGCAGGTACTGCTATATCATCCACATCAATTCCATCATTTTCGCAAGCAAACAATGCCAGAAGCGAAAAACAGATTGGAAATGAGTATTTTAATAAGCCATTCATTCGTTATTGAATTATTATTGTAAAATACGTAACTAACATTTATCTTTTTAACGCAGATTTTGCGGAAACAACAGAATATTCATTATCCCGCTGTTTCCGCAAAATCTTATTTCTAACAAGTAAAAATCTTACTGAATGGTACGGGCTTCACCATCTTTGAAGATCAGATATTCCAAAGTGTGGTAACCACGCAAAGCTTGTGCACCGGCAATTTTATCATCTTCTTCGTCATAGTCACCATCCCAGTTCAGGTTAGAGTAATTACCGGAAGTCAGGATCTGTACGATACCATCCTGATCGAGTGGCCAGCTATCCATATTGGGGTCAAGACCTTTGTCGGCAACCGGACCAAAAAGGAATGCCTCACTGGTTTCCCACGGTGTACGGGCAGCAAGCCATGCTGTGGCACAAGCCTTGAAGTTAGCATTGCTGGGAGAAGTACGGAAAGTCTCAACAGCATCGAAAAGAGCCTGATTTCCCGCTTTCAAATCAGAGTAAGTAGGTAATACAACTACATCCACATAATTTTTTACGACTTCAGCCAACACTGTTTTATCAATACCTTCGATACAACTCTTCAAACTACCCTTGAGTACTCCCTCTAAAGTGGCACATGCTTCCATAGCACTTACTGCTTCCGGACTATTGATATTGTTGCGGAAAGGACTCGGGATAGCCCAAATTGCTGCTGCTGCGTCATCAATCGCTTTTTTTACTTCAGTATCAAGATTAGCATTTACCGCGGCTACTGCTTTTGAGAGAGATGACTCGCTAATAGCCCCTGTACGTGTTCCGTAATAAGCATTACGAATAGAATAGATATTGTTACGATAGTCTTCACGAGAATGCCAGCTATACCATGACTCTACAGCATACAAAGCCTTTTCTTCATTATTATGTATGAAAAGATCGTAAGGGTCACCAATTTTGGCGGTACCTACTTCATTGGCAATGTCTACACAGCCGTCAATCAACTGCTCAACACTCGTCAAAGCATCTTGATTCTTAAAGAAATCTGCATAACTTCCACCTTCATTGTATTTAACTGCCCAGTCATCATAAAGAGCAGTAGCATCATTCACCAACAATTGTGCAACTACTCGCATGTAATTTCCCCAACTACTTGCATTCTCTGCCGTATAGTCAAGATTTTTAGCGTCTATAGTCGTAGTGTCATCATCACTACAAGCCGTAATGGAACACATCATGCCCAATGAAAGAGCCGACAAATAAAAAAACTTTTTCATATTACTTAAACATTAAATTAATTATAAATACCTATTTGAACTATCTCTTGGTAAACCAACCGACATAAGCTATACCGATAGCAAATTCATTTTCATTGTTATATTTAGTCGATCCAAATACCTTGTTCGTACCAATATGACGGGTAGTATAATCGGCCTTCACAACCAGATTCGGCAATGCAAACCAGTTAACTCCTGCCGTCCATTTGCTTACCTGACAGCGTTTCTCCATTGTAGCTGAACCTTCTGCCTCTTCCTGCGGGTTGTAGTATTCATAACGGGCATAAGGATAAATAACCGGACATTTCTTCTGCGAGAAGAAAGCACTCAGGTTAAGACCAGCCTCCAAGCCATAGCACAGAGCATTCTTAGCTACATTACGCATAGCACCGTGATAATAATTGGAGTTATTGGAAAGAGTAACCTTGCTGATCTTGGAAGAATTCTCTAAATCACCATAAATGATATTACCACGAGCGGTAACATATTTATTTTTATACTGCGCATCGGCAGAGTAGATTTTCACTGATGAGCGACCTACGCTGCTATACTTATAATTCTTATCAGCATTGGCTGTCACGTCATTACAATAGTAAAAAGCAGCACCTACACGCAGTCCCGGTACCCCTTTATAGTCCAGACGTGCTACATAAGCAGGCGAAGTAAAGTTATCTTGTTCAAAGAGTCCCTGCTTACCACCGGCAACCCAGTTATCGCGACCGAAGCCATCAGCATTCAAGCCGGCAACAATCATTGCCTGATAATCAAAGCGCGCATATCCTTTACCAAAAGAACCGAAGAATTCCAATCCTGTCTCATGCCAGGTAGAAGGAATAATTGTGGTTTCACCCTCAGGACGAGATGTTCCAAAGAAGTTGATAGGCTCATGGTGTGCATTGGTCAATCCCATAGGTACAATCAAATGACCGGCACGAACATTGAAAGCCGAATGTATCAGACGGGTAATGTGAAACTGCTCAAGAGCGACTTCTCCACCCTTTTCCATTTCTGTCTCATACTCACCGTTTTCTGAATTCTCAAGTTCTGTTTCAATACCTACACCTCCTGCTTCAAATTCTATTTCAGCACCCAGTATCCACTTGGAATTAAACTTGTAGTCAAAAGCCAACACAAAACGAGGAATTGCAATGGTATTGCGGTGATCACTGTTATCGACCCCACCATAGAAACGGTTCGTTCCGTAGTTCATAAACTTTGCTACCATCTCTCCGTATCCACCGAAACGGAACTTTTCGTAGTCGTCATCTTTTGTTACCTGTTTTATTCTCTCTTTCTTTGCCGTAGTTTCAGATACCTCTTCTGTTGAGGTTACTTTTTCGGGTTCATTAGCCCGTAAAGTATTGTTAAAAAGCAAGAAACCTAAGGCGAATAAGCAAGTTAATTTTCTCATCTTTTATCTTAAATTTTGTTGGCGCAAAGGTAGAGGGAGTTGAAAAGGCGGACAATACCCAAATATGAGTATTATGTTATTAAAAATAATAACAAGTAGGTACTTAAACGAACATTATTTCTTTTTGTTCTTTTTTACAAAGCAGTAATTCACTAAAAAGACAGTCGCAAAGATCACAGCAATCCAGATAAAACTAATAAATATCAAATAGCGGTTATAAATGTACTCTCCCTCTTCAGGAACATGATTAAGCATACATAGCAAACAGTTACACTGAGAATTATCAGCGTCATGAGAAAAGTAAGAGTACAGTAAAAAAGATAAGCTACCTGCAAAAAGAATAATAATAGCTATTATTCCCCATCTCTTACAACCTAAAGGTCTGTCAATTGCCTTTTTATGATTCGTTAGTTTCACCATATAGTAGTTTATAGTTAGATTATACGCGCAAAGTTGCATGCTTTCAGCGACCTTGGCAATACCCAATAATTGTGATTTTTATAAAAATCTAACAAAAAACCATCATTAATGGGTATTTCAGAAAACGCGGATTCTCCCCTACTTTGCAGTCGAGAAATAAAACTTATGCAATACCCTAAAGATGACATACAAAAAGAAATTTTGAAAGCTGCCGAAAAGGTATTCCTCGAAAACGGCTTTCCGAAGGCTTCCATGCGTGAAATTGCGCAAGAAGCACAGGTAGGGTTGAGCAATATCTATAACTATTTCAAAAGTAAAGATGATATTTTCTGTACGGTGGTACGGCCCGTAATCAGTGCATTCGAAAGGATGCTGCACGAACATCACGGGCGTTATGGAGCAGATATCATGGAGATGTATTCCACAGAATACCTACGATATGTGATAGAAGAGTACATGACATTGATACAAAAGCATCGCAAATTGTTGGTATTGCTATTTTTCCATGCACAGGGTTCTTCACTGGAAAACTTCAAGGAGAACTTCACCGAACGCTCCACATCACTTGTGAAAGAGTACTTCAGGGATATGAAAGAAAAACATCCGCAAATGAATATCAATGTAACCGACTTTTCTATCCACCTGCACACGGCATGGATGTTCACCATGTTTGAGGAATTGATCATGCACCGAGTCGGGATAGAAGATTTGGAACAGATAGTCACAGAATACATCACATTCGAAGTAACTGGTTGGAGAGAGCTTATGAAAATATAAGCTCTCTCTTTTTTTGAATGAATCTGAATATTTTTTCTATACCTCCTCCATCCTTGCCAGTTCCCATCCGCTGAATTGCATTACTATGCAATGCAATCTTGTGCCTTGAATGAGTTGTTGTACCCTCGGGGCCTCAGCATAACGATGTATCTGATCAACAGCTTCCTGCCACTGGGCAGGAGCTTTTGTTTCATACTCTTTCGATGGCAGATATTTCAGTTCCAGAATATAACTGTGCGCCACCCCGCTATAGCGTTGCAGGTCGGGCATCAAAAACATATCGCAAAAGCCATGGTTCAATTCCACTTCAGGAGCAACCAGATAATAGGCACTCACACTAAGATAGGCAGTAAAGAAGCCTTGTATATTTCGTTCGCCCTCAATCATACTGCGTACAGAAGAATTGTCCTTGTAGGCATGAGCAATGAATTCAAGGGCTTCGCGCCATTTACCGTCATAAGACATGTCATAGTACATCAATCCTAAATCATTCAGATTGATATACTTCTTATTTTGACGTTGATACTCTTCCAGCAGATATTCGTAATATTGTTTACGCACATTATTATTAGGAATACTCAGTACCAGATAATTTCCCCGTGTAGCGGTTATGGTCAACATTCCATAATAGAACAGCAGACTGGGAAAGAGTTCCGGGTCAGTAATCTGGCTGGCTGGAAAAGTAGTAGCCAAGGTCGTTACAATTTCCCCCTCTTCAGTAATCTTCCGGAGCACCCCTTTACGGTCACCATCCAGATGATCCAACTGGATAAGCTTCTTCATCTTGTTGTAATCGGTACGGGTATTGGGGTCAATCATCTGCTCGGGTGCTTTATCCAGATTCATATAGTTACGCAAATAATAAAACACCATATCACAGTTGAACATCTTCGGATCACGCGTCAAGCTCTCTTTTGCAAAACAGTAATTGTCATACCACGGCTTCATCTCAGCTATCATCGCCTCGACATCTCCCTTCAGTTGTCCGGCATCCTTATAATACTGAAACATCTCACGGACATCACTTTCGCTGAAGCCCAGCATCATATTGAATTGATAATCGGTGCTGATATTCCAACCTATATTGAAGCCACTGGTCAAGTCATCCAATGTAACAGGACTTACCCCCATCATAAAAATACGCTCGAACATGCCCTTGAACTTCTTGAATATCTCCCGATAAAAACCACTGGCATGAGTAATGGCATGATAGATATCATTACCCTGCTCATTAAGCACCACGTTAGTGAAATTGTCGTACTCATCGATAATGAGATAGAGCGGATAGCCGTGACGCTGGGCTTCCACTTCAATCATACTCAGTTTATCGGCAGCCGAGGTCGAAGCATAGAATTCTTCGACCGTACGCTCTGGATAAGCATCCTCATAAGTCGCCATAAATCCATCCAACTGACGACGACAATAAAGGTTAAAGTTAGCTTCCAAATTCTCTATCCCGGCGCCCGCTTTAGAGAAATCAAGGAAAAGTACCTGATAGCGCCCTTGCAGCGGTGTAGGATTCCGCCCAATCCAAAGGTTCCCAAAACGTTTTTCAAATTTCGCTTTCTGTGAACTGTCATAATAAGCACGAAGCATGTTCAGGAAAATACTCTTTCCGAAACGGCGGGGACGGATGAGAAATAAATTGCTGGGCTGCTGCTCTAACAAAGGAAGATACATCGTTTTATCCACGTAGTACTGGTTTTGCTCCACCACTGCCACGAAGTCTGATACTCCATAAGGTATTCTTTTCACTGCTTCCATATCACTCTGCATATTTGAATTCATAAACGGGGACTCCATGCAAATGTAGTCTATTCCTTCCGAATGAACAAAAGAAGAAAGGGAAAGTTGTAACTACAAATAAACGAACGGCACATATCCCTCAGTGGCCTTACAGGATATGTACCGTTCTAAATCTAAAAACCGGTTTTAATTTTATTGAGTTTTTATCAAGAGTTCGTTATTCTTCTCTCCGTTATACCAATTTGCTTTATCCTGACCGCCACTCATCGCCCAGGCGGTAAAGTCTTTATAAGCATCGAGGAAGTTACCTTTTTCAATGACATGAGCTATCGGAGCCGGAACACTCAAGCCCCAAATCAAGCCTTTATTGTTATAATAATAATCCTTTCCCAAACCGGAATTGTCACTGGGATATGTATCGTATACCGGTTTGTATCCTCCTAAATGAATTTCAGTGCCATGATCAGCCTTTGCCAGATAGAAGTCGAAGCTTTCAAAGTCAGCTGAGCTTACATCTACATCATCGTCATCCAAGTAAATAGCAATATTCAATTGCGGTAGATCCTTAGCAAGATATTCTTTCTCTGTATTAAAGAAAGAACTGCCGGAAGGCTTTGAAGTTGCTGCAACCAAATTGCGGAAGTCCATAATGACTTCACCGTCAGGACCGGCAAACCAATTTACTTCTTCAACCGATGTATAAAAACTCTGATATACTTCAATTTCTTCAACATCCTCTGCCCGCAGGTTCTTCAGCCTTAAATATGGAGCATAAGGATACGAGCCTCCCATAGCCCTCAACTCAATACCAAGCTGTATAGCTTCATCAATCACTGACTTATGTCCATAAGATTTGAATGGGATTTGTACCCTGTAGGCTAGAACAAAATCATTGAAATCATAATCCCCTAAACTCGGAAACTGGTCTTCGAACATGACAGTACCCCATCCGGAATTAGGATAGCTGATTTGACCGCTTCCTCCATTTCTGGTTTCCGCCCTTGTCTCAGAACTCGGTTTGCTGTCTTGGGGAAGCGTGAAATGAACGATATTATCTTTGTCGGCAGTAGCCGCCAAAACCATTTTCTTGCCATTTACCGTTTCGTATTGCAGGTAAGCCTCTTTAGAATTGGCAGGCAGGCTCAGAGGAATCGTCAAGGTTCCGTCGTTTGTCTGTAGAGTTGCCAGCATTGCATTTTCGGTACATTCCTGATCGGAGTATACTGAAACATCCGATGCACTTTGAGCTGTGATTTCGCATTGTGCATTCTTGACCATTTTCCAGTCAAACCCAGTCGGGACGACAAGGTCGGCTACTGTTTTTTCTTTTTGCGGTTGTTTGTCTGCATCATACACACTTTTCTCGCATGATGTAAAGGCTAACGTGCCCAGCAATAAAGACAAGGTAAAAATCGATTTTCTTTTCATGTTGCGTTCGTTTTTTATTATGATATGTAAAATGTATGTTCTCTCTCCTAAGTAATCATTATCACAATTGATTGAGATGTAAATCCGGCAAAGCACCGTTGCCTGCTCAGGCAAAGTACCATTGCTCGGTCAGGCAAGACACCGTTGCTCGGTCGGGCAAGTTAGCATTGCCAGTAGTGTCTCCTAATTAACCGAGCGGATCATCCTCTATCCCTCCGTCACCTCCACTTCCACCGCCGGTAGGTGCCATGCCGATATATATCGTTTTTATGACACTGCGAGGTGTTTTCAGCAGATGGCCTTGACCGTATTGTGTCGTCACCTTCAATTCATACGTACCTTTATCCAATCCGCTGGGGATGATGAAACTGAGACGCGAAGGTTCGTTCAATACCCACAAGTCTTCGGTGATTTTTGTTATCGTACCTTTTGAGTCAGTCAAGATGATGCCTACAGAGTCGTCAGTACCGGTCACTTTCAGCATTGCACCCTTCAGGGTGAAAGCACGTCCGGCTGTGGCACTGGAATCCAGCGCACGGGTGGATGTGTCCTGAACGCCTGCAATGTACATGGCACTGCCCTTTGCACCGATAATGTTCACCACCGTATTTTTGATGGCTTCGCGAAGGTCGGCACCCACGTTGAAGTTTACCACGATAGAGTTCTTTGCCGGATTCCAAGCAGAGTTCTCGATGACACCATGAAAATTGACCGAGGCATAATATAAGCCTGTGTTCACACTGACGCCACTCATCAGCAAACGTTTGATCACGCGCTTCTCCAGGTCGAAGACGTGGCGGATGGTTTCTTCCCGCAGACCGGAGTCTTCCGCTTTCATTTCGGCAATGATACGTTCCTCGTCGGCACTGCCGTTGGAGACGGGGACGAGGATCATATCCTCTTTGTTGTCCACAGTCACGGTGTTATCCGCCAGTTGACCGTTGATTTGATACCTGATTTCTTCTGACATAATCTCTTTTATTTTAGGGTTAATATATGTATGATAAACTATATGGGTGACGAGTCACAAATGATTTAGAACCATTCGCTCCGTTTTGTAAATTACGGTGTTATAGCTGTCGCTACAACCTAACACCGTAATCCCACAAACAGCACAACAACATATTGACTAAAGCGCGCTACACTATATATACATTCATTAATTATCATTTATCGGAATAAAAAAACTGGGTTTCTGAAATTACTTACCAAGTAATTTCAAACTACTATCCGATGCATGCGGAAAAAGCGATTTCCAAGCGCATCGCTTAGGATGAAAAAAAGACTTTTCTGAGCTAAAAGTAAAATAGTTGATGGTTCCGCTTCTAAGCTGAAAGTGGAGGGCGCAATTCGTATACCTGCCGTAGTAGAAATAAGAAGATAATATGTGTTTTTTCTATTTTAGATCATTGTGATTCTGTCTTGAAAGAATTATATTTAAAGTTTTATTAATATCCCCTTGCTTATTTGTGAAAATATGTGGATATTTGCAAGCGATTACTGCCGTTACTTGGTAAGTAATTTAGTCTCAACTTCGTGTCTTACAATATACTGTAAAGCATACTCCCCTTCCATTTACCTTTTTTCACAGCTGCGATGAGTTGTCTGTTTACTTCATCGATACGTTCATTTTCAAAAGGTTTGAGGTAAGTTTCCGTTACCCGGATGGACGAGTGTCCCAGTGATTGGCTGATAATACCAATGGACTGCCCCATGTGGTAAGCCAGCGTAGCCCAAGTATGCCGGGCAGTGTAGGAACTTACCGGCACGCCTGGAAGCATCCGTTTTACGGCTTGCTTTAATGTCCGGTTGAAGTTACGTAAAGCAATCTGGTAAGAAAGATATTGTTCCCAACCGTCCTGTATCTCTGCATCCAGGATTGGCAACAGGTAGAGAGATGAGGAGGTAGTCTTCTGTCCGAGCCCTCGTAGTAGGCGCAAGGCTTCGGGAGACAGTTTCACCCGCATCGGTTTCTGAGTCTTATGACGGAGATAGACCAGATATTCCCCCTGCAAATCCTGCCTGCGCAGATGGGCAAGGTCGATAAACGGTATCCCCCTGCACAGAAACATCAGGCGGAAATATGCCAAAGCCCTTCTTTCTTCTCTGGTCAGGGCATCGTTCTCTGCTCTCAACAACTTTTCCATCTGCCATCCACGCAGTGCACGTTTGGTTTGAGACACCACCCGTGTATGTACACCGGCAAACAGCTGTGGGTTGTGTCCCGGTGTGCCTACGGGCATCCAGCGGTTGTACACAGCCCGCAGTGAGCTCATGTAACTGGTCACGCTGTTCATCTTCAAGGGTCTCTTTTTCTTCTGCATCAGCCACTCCTCATAGGCTTTCAGCCGCATAGGGGTGAACACTTCATCCATAGGCAGTGGTATGCCCCTGCCACCCGCAAAATCTTGGAAGGAATGCAGCGCAGACACATAACCATGCGCCGCCGCAAACTTTCGTTCACGTTTCAGCTGTTCGGTCACAGCAAGTATGTAGGAAGCCAAATCCGTACTTCCCACATCCGTTTCTACATCTTTTGTTTTCATAAATCTCACTATTTATTAATAATAAAAACTCCGGCACAGCAGTAGCTATTACCGGAGTTTTTTCAGTCTTATAATAATTGGAACATCTTCAAGTCATCTTCCACATCACTGATGGTACCTATCTGAAAAGTATCTACCAAGACTTTTGCCACATTGGGCGACAGGAAGGCAGGCAACGTAGGCCCTAAATGGATTTTCTTCACACCCAGACTCAACAAGGCCAGCAGTACGATAACGGCTTTCTGCTCGTACCAAGCAATGTTATACACAATCGGGAGTTCGTTGATATCATTCAGTTCGAATACTTCTTTCAGTTTCATTGCAATGACTGCCAGTGAATAGCTGTCGTTGCACTGTCCTGCATCCAGTACGCGTGGAATGCCGTTGATATCTCCCAGAGGCAACTTATTGTAACGATACTTGGCACAACCTGCTGTCAGGATGACTGTATCTTTAGGCAACGCCTTGGCAAATTCGGTATAATAATCGCGTCCCTTCATACGTCCATCGCAACCTGCCATAACTACAAAGCGACGAATAGCACCGCTCTTCACGGCATCCACTACTTTATCTGCCAGTTGCAACACCTGATTATGGGCAAAACCACCGATGATTTCTCCACGTTCTATTTCCGTAGGCGGCTGGCATTGCTTGGCTATCTCAATAATTTCGGAGAAGTCTTTTCTGCCTTCGGCATCTGCCTGAATGTACTTGCAACCGGGATATCCGGTGGAATTTGTTGTAAACATACGTTCTTTATATTCAGCATTTGCCAACGGAGGGACGATACAGTTCGTCGTAAACAGGATAGGGCCATTAAAGGTGGTGAACTCTTCACGTTGCTTCCACCAGGCATTTCCATAGTTGCCTACGAAGTGGGAATACTTCTTGAAAGCAGGATAATAGTGAGCAGGAAGCATTTCGCTATGTGTATACACGTCGACTCCCGTACCTTCGGTTTGCTTCAATAGTTCTTCCATATCTTTCAGGTCGTGGCCGCTTATCAGGATACCCGGACGCTTCCCTACTCCGATATTTACTTTTGTCATTTCCGGATTGCCATAGCGTTCGGTATTCGCTTTATCCAGTAAAGCCATAGTCTTCACACCGTATTCTCCGGTCTGGAGCACCATCTTCACCCATTCGCCTGCCGGAAGTGATTTTGTAGCAGTGGCGGCCAAAGCATGTTGCATAAAAGTATGGATAGAAGCATCGTCATATCCCAGACGCATGGCATGTTCCAGATATGCCGCCATACCTTTCAGACCATAGGTCATCAATTCTTTCAGGGAACGCAGATCTATGTCGGGCTCACGCAACACGCCCACGCTTTCCGCCTTGGCAGCATACTCATCACGTCCGCCCTGCCATTGCAATTCGTCGATTTCAGGCAGGGAAATACCTTTTTCTTTGGCTTCTTCTATCAAACGGTTACGCAATGCCATACCTTTATCCACCCTGTTCAGAATGCTTTCATCATCGAAGTTGGCATTTGTAATGGTACAGAATAAGGCATCCACAACAAAACGGTCCACTTCGGCAGCTACAGGATGTCCGGCGTTACGGAACTCATCGGTAACGACTGATATTCCACGTACCACGAACATCAGCAAATCCATTGCCTTTGCTGTATGACTTTCTTTTCCACACACACCTTTCAAGATACAACCGGTGCCTTTCATTGTCTCCTGGCACTGATAACAAAACATTTTAGCTTCCATCATCTTATTCTTTTTATTTAGTTAAATACTCATGCAAAATTAGGTTGTTCTATAAATAATAATTTATCGGCGTAGCTATTGATATTCTGACTATCTCAATTCCCCTCTTCCAGTTGGAGGAGGGGTGCCCAACGGGCGGGGTGGTAGGTGAGAGAAAAATTCCTTTATCTTATTATTCATAGGTATTTTATTGTTTCACCTACCACCTCCCCCTACGGGTACTCCTCCTCCGACGGAGGAGGAGAATTTAAGATACTTCCGCGTAACAATTCTCTCACCGATAAATTATCATTTACCATACTATAAATTAATTGTAATCGGGCATCTATAAAATACATTTGCATTATCTTTGTGCAAAGATGGAGAGTTTATAGCAGGTAAATTGTCACGTATGTTACACCCAATCACAAAAAACTTAAAAAAGAATGGAACCACATATATTATTACAGATGCCATTGTTTCAAGGTATAACAGAGGAAACGCTATTACGGTTCGTTCTCTCTCACCAACATACCCTTAAATCTTATAAACCGGGAGAGTTTATCGCCATGCAGGGAGACATTTACCGTTCTCTCTATATTCTATGCAATGGGACAGTGCGTACGCAAATGGTC
Source organism: Bacteroides sp. Phil13 (assembly GCF_001940965.1). Lineage (NCBI taxonomy): Bacteria > Pseudomonadati > Bacteroidota > Bacteroidia > Bacteroidales > Bacteroidaceae > Bacteroides > Bacteroides sp. Phil13. The sequence continues at coordinate 90,375 of NZ_MSHA01000068.1, forward strand.
AGTGCAGAAGGAAAACAACTCACCATAGAGACCCTCCGTGCCCCGAAACTCCTTGCACCGGCTTTCATCTTCGCTTCCGAAAACCGTTTCCCGGTGAATATCGAAACCCTGGAAACCTCGGAAGTATTGATTCTGAATAAGGATGCTTTTCTGGAGTTCATGCACCAGTACCCGGTCATCATGCAGAATTTCCTGAAGTTGATTTCCGACCGGAGCTTGTTTCTATCCAAGAAACTGAACGAGTTTGCCTTACAAAGCCTGAAATCCAGATTACTCAATTATGTAAAGATGCATGGAGGCATCGGTTCCCAACAGGAAGTGGCACATATACTTGGGGTAGCCCGTCCGTCATTGGCACGTGCCATATCCGAGTTGAGTAACGAGGGCTGCATACAAATAGAAGGAAAAGAAATGCGTATTAATGAGGAGAATTCGAAGAAATACTTTTAATTCTACTTTTTCATCGTATCTTTGTACAACCAACTACCTAATATAATGAGGAAAATAACATTAACCGACAAACATCAGGAATTACTTTTCCAGATTCCGCTGTTTCGTGACCTTCCCCTTAACATCAAGCATTCGTTGCTCGACAGGTTGGATATCTCCCTGTACTCGGTCGACAAAAAAGATATCATTGCCACCCAGGGAACACTCTGCAAGAAATTATATGTATTGTTGGAAGGGAAACTACGGGTAGATATTATCGACGGATTGGGAAATGAAGTCATGATAGAATATATCGTTGCGGCACGTGCATTCGCCACTCCTCATTTATTCAGTTCAGACGGAGTACTGCCGGCAACCTTTACTGCCATGGAAGACAGTACCCTACTCACCGCCAGCAAAGAGTCCATGTTCAAGCTTATCAGCGAGGAACCTAAAATATTACACAACTTTCTTTGCATCACGGGCAATTGTAATGTCTGCACAGTATCCCGCCTGAAAACCCTATCGCGGAAAACAGTGCGCGAACGTTTCGTTGTCTACTTGCTGGAACACAAGAAAAAGAATTCTTCAACGGTCAACATCATCCACAATCAGGCAACCCTTGCCGAATATCTGAATGTAACCCGCCCTGCACTATCGAAAGAGATTAATAAGATGATAAAGGAAGGTATTATCGATATGGACGGAAAGACAGTGCAGATACTCAATGAAACTATATTAGAAAGGTACGTATAGGAGCTTTCTCCTGATACGTACCTTCATTTATGTTCTCTCTTACTTACAGTTTTACCACTTCACAAACAGCACTCTGGGATTGATGTTGACAGACACCCATCCCCAGTCTTGCCAGCTTTTATGATTGCCGCCTTTCACAACGTCCATCGTCTCCGTTCCGCGCATAATGGAGTATCCGGCGGAGAGTTTCACATCCTTCATCACCGACCAGTTAATCTGATAATCGACTTCCGAACCTAATGCTTTCTTCAACCCCGGCAATTTCACCGCAGTTGAGAAATGATGGTAGTTCAAGTCCATATCCACCTTATCGGAAGCACGGAAACGTACACCCAGACGTTTGTCAAACAAGCCGGGAGCATATCCGGGTTTAAAGTCGGACGCATAAAAATAATCCATAGCTCCGTAAAACTTATGATGTGTGCCATATAGAACATTGAATGCCTTGTACTTGTCACTGTCACCGCTGTTTCCACTTAGATAATCGGCGCTTGCCACTACGATCCAAGTCGGTTTAAGATTGTATGGGAAAGCATAAGCCACTTGCAGGCTGGCCATGAAAGCAGATACCTTCTGCACATTTTGGTTCTTGCCCGTCTGATAATAGAAGGCGCCGTCTACATTCCACCCTTTTTCCCTGTAGGTGATATAAGTTCCCATCGTTTGCAGATAACGGGTGTGAGACTCTTTAGTAGCGGCATCTCCGGTTTCCAATCCCAGATTCATGAACAGTAAGGATGCATCAAAGGGAGTATAATCGGATTTATAGTGATACCAGAGTGTCTGCATATTCTTGTAAGGCTGTGCTCCGGCCTGCACGTAATAGGTACCGCCTATCTTAGTCTCGTCATTCTGGTTGAAAGCAAGGATCATATGCAGTTGGTTGTTGGGATCGGCATAACCCAGTTTCAATGCATCATGATAACGTCCGGCTATGTTCCAATCCAGTCCGCCCAAAATGCGCTCGTCATCGTACGAAAGGGTCTGACGACCTAATTGTGCAAAGAAGTTTTTACCGAAATTCAGTTTAGCCCATGCCTCGTTCATGATGAAACGTCCATTCTTGTCAATCTGCGGATCTTGTCCCCATACCCCCACATGCTGAGCCGAGATTTTCATTTGCAAATCAGAACGCTTGTACTCCATAGAAAGGCGTGCACGGTTATTGATGAATCCCGCAGGTTCCTCTCCTTCATTACGGGGCATCAGAGCACCATTACGATATTCTGCACGAGGTCTGATCTGGATGGACATTGTAAATTCATTCTCTTTTTCTGTCGTTTGCGTATACGCCATGCTTGGCAAAAGCATGAGAAGCATTGCCCAATAAGTAGTTTTCATAATGATTATCAGTTTAAATTATACGTATGAATGCTGACTCCCTGTGCAGAGGGCAGATAGTTGATGCCGTACCAGCACATTTGCAGCAAAACAAATGATATCAGAAGTAAAATTAAGGCCTTACGGTGTAACAAAGGTTTTCCAAGGCGGAAATGTATATAAATCAGATAGGAAAACCACGTAGCTGCCGCCCATGTCTCTTTCGGGTCCCACGACCAGTAATGTCCCCACGCCTCTTTTGCCCATACAGCCCCCGACAGCATGCCTAATGTCATGAATGCCAATCCTACATAAGTCAGATTATCGCATAGGTCCATCTCCCGGCTGTCAATCGGCTTCTTCTTGAACCAAAGCAGATAAATAGCCATCACGGTGGCCGCACCCAGCATAGCATAGGCAAACATATATACGATGACATGCGGCGTAAACCACGGACTTTGCAAAGCCGGCATCAAAGTTTTGTTATGTATTTCCGGTTTGAAGATATTGATACAGATAAATACCAGTGATAGGATAAAACTGAAACTGAGTATCCACTTATACCTCCAACGGCTGTATGTGATGAGTCCTGCCAGTGGAAGAAAGAAAGAGTACCACAAGCGCGTCTCTCCCATCGTCCGCATAGGCGGACGTTCCAGGGAAATCCACATTCCCACAATAAAGCTGAAGAAGATAGCAAGCCCAATCAAGGTAAGCCCGCCAACAATATACGGTTTTCTTCCGCGCCAGGCGGCAAAGGCACCGAATCCCCAGAAGTGCAGGGCGGCAATTGAAAACGGTACAAAATAATCCCACGTCATTCAGCGTCCTCCTCTTTTCTTTTTTGTGCATTAACAAACAGACAGATAGCTCCCAGCACCATCATGATAATACCTGCATAGACAGCAGGCAACCACGGATCACGTACCAGTTCGAACACACTGATATCGCTCCAGCGCCCTTTCGTATCATCATAACTCAATTGATAAATATTCCATCCCGCCACATTCAGGGGATGGTTCACTGCAATCGTATCTTCCACCTGTTTGCCGTCTTCCGTGTATACTTTCACTGTAGATGCAAAACGCTGCGGTTCGCGTTCCGGCATAATAAGGCTTGTCAACGAATCCAGACGCAATGCTTTATATGGGAAAATAAAACTACCGCAACTTACCCAACCCTCTTTTGCAGTTTTCGTCTTTTGATTGATAGCCTGCAAATAAACGGCGTACGTGGCTCCCATCGAATGGAATTCGGTAAACTTCACCGTATCTTCCGTAGCCACAGAAGCCGCCCAGGGAATCGTTTGCCGGATAGTCACCAGCCAATCGGACAACTGCCCCTCCGTAACACCTTCTTCCAGCAACAAATGTTCCGGTGCTTTTTCAGGCAATGTACGGCCTGTTTCATTATCAATCAGCATCAGTTTCGGAGGATACTCGTCAATCGTGAAGTCTTTCAGTTCAATGGCCAGCGGAAGTTCTATCAATTTGCCGTACTCATCCATTGCACGCCATTCGGCATTATCTATCCGGGTGGTCATTTTCAGCCGCTGCATATCGGCATTTCCCAAGGTTGCCGTAATCAGGGCAATAAACAGCCCGGCATGATTCAAAAGGAAAGCAAGCTTCTTCCATCTGAATGGAAATCCGGCACGAAGCGTAGTCAGCCCCAGTACAGTCACCATCCAGATATAAAGCAATACAAAAGGCCATGCCGAAAGCATTCGTGAGAAACCGAGCACATCTGCCGGATGACAGGAAGGGATCTGACGGATAAGTCCCATCACCACCGTAATGCCCGCCACCCATAAAAGAGAAGAGACAGCCGATGTATAATGGCTTATCCAACTGAAGAAATAAACACGCTTGCGCAAGCAATGCATGGCAACTATTCCGGCTATATATAAAACCAGAACTATGATATTCACCGGACAGGCAAACAGACTCCAATCTATTTCACCGATTGCAATCTGTAGCAACCATCCTGTCACCAACAGTCCTGCGCCTATCAGGCATCCTTCTTTAAATCCCCACGGTCTGATCCACATATCTCTGTTTTATTTCTGGGCCAGGCGACCGTTAGCTTTCGCTTTTTCCAGCCATGCAGGTACAGTTGTTTTCAGGAATTTCTCTTTAGCAGCTCTTTCCGCATCCATGTCGAGACCAATATATTGTTGTGCTTTCTCTTTGGTTGAAATGTCCGGCATCGGCACATCATCCGTAAAGCCATGCTTAGCCAATACTCTTGATACAGCCAGACGAGCCTGCATAGCCTTGTCCAATCCATGTGAAAGGATACGTTGGATTTCCTGCGGAGCATGGAAAGAACCACCGTGAGAAGCCACACCGAAATCCCAACGCCACTGCGCCTGACGGATAAGGGCAAGTACATCTTTCATCTGATCTTCCGTAGCCCCCTTGTCCCATGCAAACTTAGCCTCGATATGAGCCTTGGCAAGTTCCTGTTCCAAACGGTTACGTATTTCGTTAGCCTTAAGTTGGCGTTCGTACACATTGTTACGCAATGTTTCTTCACTTTCGCGGTGGCAAGTCTGACAAGTACGGTCAATCATCGCCAACGGGCTTTGAATATGGTGATCACTGAATTTCACACCACCTTCGCTCTTATAAGGCATGTGACAATCTGCACATGACACACCTCTCTGACCGTGAATACCCATCTGACAGATTTCATAATCAGGATGCTGCGCTTTCAATATCGGAGCACGACTCAGTTTATGAATATAATCATAGAAACCTTCATTATCATAATAAGCCTCCATATCTTCCACAGTAAAGCCTTTATCCCAAGGGAAAGTCAGGTACTTGCCATCACCCTTGAAGTAATATTCCACGTGGCACTGCGCACAAACCAGCGAGCGCATTTCCTGCGGAGTAGCTTTTGTTATATCTCTGCCCTGGCGTGCAAAAGCCTCGATCAAAGCCGGACGGCTGATGTGCAGATTCATATTTTCCGGTTCGTGGCAATCGGCGCATCCGATAGGATTTACAATCTCATCACCCATTGCTCCCCACTTATTATTATAGAACGCATCCACACCGATAGCCTCCATCATACGGGGAACATCCGGGCTCTTACAAGTCCAGCAGGTAGACGGTTGCGGACCATCTTCGGGAGTAGCAGGCGCCCCCGTACGAAGGCTTGCCGTAATATCCTCTATCGCATGCATGTGCCCACGCGGAGTCGAATAGTCCTTTGAGAAAGCATATCCTGCCCACAGAACCACCATTTCGGGACGTTGTTCCAATACATCGACCGCAATGTTTCCATTGAACTCACTCTGGAAATCCGTCTTCGCTGTTTCCGTCCAGGTCTGATATTCACGGGGGAAATCACTTTTGAACACTTCATTACGGGCTTCAATGCCTGTAATAACAGTCCTGCGGTTATTGAACACGCTTTCTAATTCCGCCCGCCTCTCCATCAGCGCGGAAACACATAATCCTAATACAAACACGACTACCATCGAACCACCGAACAGCAGCCAGCCTTGCCATGATTTCAATTTCTTTTCCATAAGTATATTGATTTTATTTCATTATTTCTTAAGCATCTTTTGCAGCCAGCCCGGAACGGGCGATTCAGGATAAGGTACCAGTGCATTGGGAGTGGATGACAACGAGTTGCTTCCGCCATGCGGCACATCCCGGTGACAATCCCAACAAGCCTTACCCTCGCCTACCTGAGACATCATATAATCTATTTTCCCGGTTTTCACAAACTCCGCATTCAACTGCGTATGGCAACGGATACAGTTATTCATAATCACCTCTGAACTGGCTTCATGCGCCCTGATAACCTGTGGCTCGCTCTTTGTCAGAAAAGCAGCCACATGTTTCATACCGTCCATCCCCTTGAATGTCCATTTCTTTACGGCATTCTCATGAGGAACATGACAATCATTGCAAGTGGCATCCCGACTATGTGAACTGTGGAACCATGTAGCGTAATAAGGTGCCATAATATGACAGTTCACGCATGCCGACGGCTCATCCCCCAAGTAGGTATGCGCCCGCAGCAAGTACATGAACAAGCCTCCCCCGCCCACAACGATACCGCAGATAACTATCGCAGCCACTTTCCATTTGTACGAAGGTAAAAACCTGTTTATAAATGACAATTTCTTCATAGGAAATAGTATTTTTCACAAAAGTAGGGGCTTTATTTTTAAAAAAGTGTAATAATGATTACATATTTTGCATAGTCTTGCGCTATCTTTGTCGTGTTCCGTTGAGTAATTATCCGCCCTCATCCGTATATTCTTTAAATACCTAATGTTATTGATAGAATATGAAAGCACTTAGTTTATTGATATGCCTTCTCTTTTCAGGGATATTACAAGCCCAGGAGGTAGAAATCACCTTCCGGCAGCAGTTGCCGGACAGCCATCCGCGTTATCTGACAAACAGCAACGGTAAGAGTGAAACCCTGAACCTGATAGAAAAAGAAGATTGGGCAAAAGACGTATTTGAGAAACTGAAAAGGCGTGCCGATCTTTATGCCAACCTGACAGATGCCCAACCGGACTGGTTACTTTCACGCCTTGCCATGTATTGGAAGTCTCATGCTACGGATGTATATATAAAAGGTGAAACCTTCGACCATGCCGGAGGCGAAAAAGCACCGACACCCACCGTTCGCTATACCGGTACGCGTGGCACATTCGCCACCCACGGACGTCCCCGTCTGGAAGATGTAGTGCCATACGATGACGATGCGGAAGGAAATGTGACCTTCTGTAACAATGCCCTGCCCGGTCGCCCTATGGAGAGTGTACATCCATCTAAAACCGGTCGCAACATTGAAAGCCTGAACCGTGAAATCATGGGTATCGCCCGTGATGCCGCCTTCCTTTACTGGCTTACCGGAGAAGAAAGATATGCAAAACTCGCTGCCGGAGTATTCGATACCTATATGACAGGTATCTATTATCGGAATGTTCCCATCGACCTCAACCACGGCCATCAGCAAACGCTAGTAGGCATGAGTTCTTTCGAGGTTATTCACGAAGATATTCTTTATGACATCGTTCCCCTTTACGATTTCCTGTATGACTACCTGAATACCCGGCATACCGACAAAATGGATATATACGCAGGAGCTTTCAAGAAATGGGCGGACAATATCATTGCAAACGGTGTTCCTCACAACAACTGGAACCTGATGCAGGCTCGTTATGTCATGAATATTGGTATGATACTGGAAAACAACAAGCAATATGCCGATGGCAAAGGACGCGAATATTACATTGATTATGTACTCAACCGCTCTAGTATCCGCCAATGGAGTCTGAATAAATTAGCCGATTATGGCTTCGATCCGAAGACAGGTATCTGGGCCGAATGTCCCGGATACAGCAATGTAGTACTGAATGACTACACCAGCTTTACTACCCTCTTCGACCGGAATCTGAATTATGACCTGGTGGAAGCAATGCCGGTTCTTTCTAAAGCGGTAGCCGCTACTCCGCAATATTTGTTCCCCAACCGGATGATCTGTGGTTTCGGCGATACCCACCCGGGATATCTGAACACCCATCCTATATCCCGCATGATACGAAATGCACAGCACAACGGAAAGAAAGAGCAGGAAGAATATTTCACTGCCATGCTGAAATGCTTCCATCCCGATGCGGGAAAAACCAAAGACAATAAAAAAAGCGTCCCCGTTTCTATCAGTTCTTTCTTTGATGAAAAGCCATTGGAACTGAATCCCAATATCGAAGCCGGAAAAATAGAGCAATATGTCTCTCCCCTCTTCTATGCACCGAACGTTTCCTGGCTGGTACAACGAAACGGAATGAATCCCCGTCACAGTCTTATGATTTCCCTGAATGCCAGTGAAGGAAACCACATGCATGCCAATGGCATATCCATGGAACTTTATGGTAAGGGATATGTTCTGGCTCCCGATGCCGGAATCGGTCTTTACTTATACAGTGGGCTGGATTATCTGGAATATTACTCTCAATTTCCCAGTCATAACACGGTTTGCGTGGATGGCATTTCCAGTTATCCGGTGATGAAAAGTAATCACTCCTTCGATCTTAAATCCAACTTCCCTGTTTCTTCCGAACCGGGAAAAGCTTTCACTTCCGTAACCTATAGCGATGTTTCTTTCCGTGAACCGGAAAGCCGTGCCGACCAGACCCGTATGATGAGTATCGTCACTACCGGTCCGGAAACCGGTTATTACGTAGATATCTTCCGCAGCCGGAAAGAACGCGGTGGTGATAAAATGCATGATTATTTCTACCATAATCTGGGGCAAACCCTAACACTGACAGGCACAGACGGTGCAGACTTGAATCTGCAACCTACCAAAGAACTGGCCTTTGCAGGCGCTCACCTTTATGCTTATTCTTATATCTATAATAAGAAGTCGGCTACTACCGACAAAGACATAAAAGCTACATTTACCATTGCCATGCCCGACAAGGATGACATTTCAATGAACTTGTGGATGAAAGGAGAAACGGACCGGGAAGTTTTCACCGCCCTGTCTCCCATGACGGAAGGTTTGAGCCGTAGCCCGGGGATGCCATATAATATAAAAGAACAACCTACCCTGACTTTTGTGGCTCGCCAGAAAGGAGAAGCCTGGAACCGGCCGTTCGTCGCTATCTATGAGCCCTCATCCGTAAAAGAACCCGGCTGCATTACCGAAGTAAGCTTCCCCGAAGTAAAAAGCAAAACGGAAAACAGTGCCACCGGTATCTGTGTGGTACAGAAAAATGGACGCACAGATTATATTCTGTCATCAGATAATCCCACGGATATCTGCACTAGCGGAAAAATGAGTGCACAAGCCACCTATGCTTTATGGGGAAATAAAAAGGGCGATGATTGCACCTTCTTTTTAGGACATGGCACTTTGCTAAGTACCCCGAATGTAGTTATCAAGACGGAAACTCCCACAGATGTATTACTGGAATTCAAGAAAGGGGCATGGTACTACACTGCATCCACCGATTGCACCATCAGCATCAAAAAGAAGACGTACAAACTAAAAGCCAATATGGAGGAAAAGATATTGAAGTAGAATTTTATTTAACGATTAATTGATTGGATCATATTATTAGAAAGGGAAATAGCAAAAGCATCAAGGTTATATCAACTTCCTATCGAAACCTTGTCAAGTCCGTATCATCTCCGTGTCTATAGCCAAGGAGAAGGTACGGACTTGACAGGGAGTTGGTACGGGCTTGGTATGGACTTGGTCATAAACCAATAGATCGGTAGAGGATTTCCGTCCTCTGAATTATCATTCTAAACCTAAACATTTTCGTTCTTTTTCCTTATATTTGCTTGCAGAAACATAATACATAGAAACGAAATATAATATATAGTGAAAAACATATTAAAATATATCATCCTATTATTACTGCTATTTAGCTTCCTGCCAGGCTATTCCCTCCCCTCTGTATTCCGGGGACTGTCCGTCACCGAAGGGCTTTCCGACTTAGTAGTGAATGCACTTTATAAAGATTCCATTGGTTATGTTTGGATAGGTACCGGCAATTCTCTGGAACGTTTTGACGGTACACGCCTGAAACATTTCCTGATTTCGGGAGCAAATGAAAAGATCAAGAGGGTCAATGCCATTGCCGAAATGGAAGGCAATCAGATATGGATGGGAAACGGTATGGGGCTTTGGCGGGTGAATACCGAAAAAGATATTCTCGAACCGATTGCTGCCGAAACAATACACTACGGTGTCCGCGCACTTCTACCTGATGGAAAAGGTGCTTTATATATAGGGAGCGAGGCCGGTCTGTTTATCTATAAAAACGGGAATCTGGAACAGGTACTTATAGCCCCCAATGTCCTTTCAGCCTCTAATGTCATCACCGGACTCACCCTGGGTGAAGAGGGGCTTCTCTGGATATCCACCAATGACGGACTTTTTTCTCTAACATTGGCTGACAAGAAAATTACTCCGTATCATAATATGGTAGAGGACAAACATTTTTGCTCTTACAATAACATCACCCGAATTGGCAACGTAATCTACTTGGGTACAATGGGGCAAGGCATCATCAGTTTCGACATACAGACACATAAGTTTAAGCATTTTGTCGACGTAGGCTGTAATGTGATATCTTCCTTGTCCGGTGATGGTAAAGATATGTTGTATGTGGGTACCGATGGAAACGGGGTTCATTTCATTTCGACCCAACAAATGAAGATTCTACGCTCCTTCCGCCATGAACCGGGAAAAGAAGAAAGTATCCGGTCCAACTCCGTGTACTCACTTTTGGTAGATCGTGACGGTCTCATCTGGATAGGCTTCTATCAGTTGGGATTGGATTACAGTCTATACCAGAGCGGACTTTTTTCGACTTACAGTTATCTCCCGTATTTTGACTCCAAAGATATGCCTGTCCGTAGTATTGCAATTACCGAACATGAAAAGTTAGTTGGCTCCCGCGATGGCCTATTCTATATAAATGAAGAGGAACAACGCTTCAAAAACTTTAAATCTCCTGAATTGCGTTCCAGTATGATTTTCTCTATCTACAAATTTCTGGATAAATATTATATCGGAACTTATGGCGGCGGCATGTACATATTCAATCCTGCTGATCTTACTATCCACGACTTCGAACCTGGTGAACCGCAACCTTTCATGCGGGGACAGATTTTCTGTATAAAGGCTGATGCAAAAGCCCAATTGTGGATAGGTACCTCAATGGGGCTCTATTGCTATAAAGATGGAAAAAGAATCAAGCACTACACCAGTGCCAACTCCAAGTTACCCGAAGGGAATGTTTACGAAATCTATTTTGATTCCACTCACAAGGGATGGATTTGTACGGAGAATGGCATGTGTATCTGGGACCCCTCTTCCGAAAGTCTGAAAACCAGCATCTTCCCGGAAAACTTTATTCATAAAGAAAAGATCAGAGTTGTATATGAAGACTCCGACCATAATCTTTATTTCCTACCGGACAAAGGAAGTATGTGTATATCCGATCTCTCCATGAACCGTTTCAGAAGGTTGCAACCTGATACACAATTGGAAGGAAAAGATGGTATGTTCATATTGGAAGATGACGAAAAATGGCTTTGGATAGGAACCAATAACGGACTCTACCGCTACGACAAAAAAGAAACTTTTATTCCTTACAACTTCATAGACGGTATTCCAAGTTCTATTTTCACATTGTGCCCTCCCGTACAGGACCAGCAGGGCAATATATGGATGGGAAATTCCAAAGGTCTGATTTATATGAATTTCAAGGAAAATAATCAGATGAAAAGATACACTTATCCGCTGACTATTACAGATATTTACGTCAACGGAAAGAAATCGCTTCATCCTGTTATTGAAAGTAGAAAAGTTCCTGAAATACAACTCGAATCTTCCCAAAACAACCTGACATTTCACTTCTCCGGATTTACCTATACCGAACCGGCTTATATGACTTATGAATACAAATTGGAAGGTGAAGATGAGGACTGGCAGATATTGACCGGAAAGTCCGATATTACTTATTATGATTTGTCATCCGGAAACTATCTCTTCAAGTTACGTTATATCGGGAACCCAGATTCTGAAATACACACATCTGTCCACATTGCCTATCCTGTAGAAACATGGAGCATCATTGCTATCTCTATTGCTTTAATTTTTATCGGCTACATTTACTATCAACGTAAGAGAAAAGCGAAGCAAACGAAAAATATTCAAATCCAGCTTCCTGAAAATGTGCAAGAGTCCGAAAAGCAAGAAAAGATAGTAGAATCAAAATATAAAACCAATAAGATAAGCACGGAAGAATGTCAGCGCCTGACAGAAAAGCTGGAGGCTCTGATGCTTCGTGATAAGCCATATACGAACCCTGATCTGAAAATAGCCGATTTGGCAACCATGCTCGGCAGGTCAGCACATACTTTATCTTATCTGTTCAATCAACATCTGAACCGTAATTATTACGATTACATCAATGATTACCGTATTGAGGAGTTCAAGCGTCTTATCAACGAAGACGAATATTCCAAATATACGCTGGGAGCGCTTGCCGAACTCTGCGGTTTTAGCTCACGCGCCTCTTTCTTCCGCTATTTCAAGAAGGCTACCGGCATCACTCCCAATGAATATATCCGTAGTATCGGAAAGAATAACGATGAATAATTTATAATATTAATGATTCCGACATTTTCCGAGAGCCAAAATAAAGATTAGAACACAAATTAATCAATTCTTTGTCTAAGTTATGAGATTCTATAAGAAATAGAGAAGTTATACTTTATTCTCTCGCCTTATAGAATCTTGTTTTATATTTTCATTCAAGTAATACTAAAAGACGACATTTTTTCCTAAATTTGCATAGTATAAAGAAAAAATGCTTATGTCCTTAGGAAAACACATATTAATTCTCGTAATGCTTTTTATCGGGGCATTTAATGCCTTTGCTTCCGACAATGACTATATTATCTATTCAATAGGAAACGAAGAAGCGAATTGCAAATTCGAGGACAATCGTGTCAATTGCATTTATAAAGATTCCGACGGTTTTATCTGGGTAGGTACGGGTACTACAGTTGAACGTATAAACGGTAAATATACCTCACTTTACACCTTCGCTGAAAAACAAGTAGGAATAACTCCTTCTCCTTTTCTAGTCAACGCATTGATAGAAAATCACAAACATGATTTTTGGGCAGGTACTATCCAAGGTCTTTTTCGCATGAACCATGAAAAACGTATATTAAAACGAGTATTTACTGAGGAAATAAACTTTTCTGTCCAAGCATTAGAAAAAGATGAGGAAAACAGACTCTATATAGGGACAGTAAATGGACTCTACATCTACGATGGGAAAAAACTCCGACACATTATTATCGATGAGAAAAACATTCTTTCTGATAATAATCGTATCTTGGATATTGCGATATACAATCATAATTCTGTTTGGTTGTTAACTCCAAATGGAGTGGTTATTTGCGATGCCAAATCCGGTTCACTCAAACAATATAGATGTACTCTATCTTCATGCGGACAATTAAAATGTCTTGTGAAAGTAGATGATACTTTGTATATAGGCACAGAAAAGGGAAACATTATAACTTTCAATTTACTTCACCTGAACTTTGCTCCTTACTGGAATGAAATCAAAGTACCCATTTCAAATCTTACCTATGAAAAAGATGTTTTGGGAGTTGCTACCAGCGGACAGGGAATTTTTCTACTATCCTTAAACGAAAGAAAAATCATTTATTCTGCTACCTATGGTAGAGAAACAGAACAGGATCTCTTATCCAACAACATTTCCTCCATCTTGCTGTCTCAAGGTGATATATGGTGTGGAACAGGATACTATCTGGGTATGAATATATTGAGGAAGAAAAATGAGTCTTTCAAACGCTATGACAAAGGAATCTTCAAAACCAAAGACATTGCAGTACGTAGTTTTCTTCCTACTCGAGAGTATAGCTTCATCGGTACGCGGGAAGGGTTCTATTACGTACACGAAGCGACCGGAAAAATACAATACATAGATGTCCGAGGCGATAAAACCGGAAATTTACGCTCCAATCTGATATTTTCCTTTCATGAATACGAAGGAGATATATTAGTTGGAACCTGTGGAGGTGGTTTGTCCGCCTTCACTCCTCAAACCGCTACTTTTAAAGAAACACCCCTGACTCGTGCATGCGTATCGAATGATATTTTCATGTTTTTAGAAGATGAAAACGGGAAATTATGGTTAGCAACTTCTGACGGTCTTTATTCATATGACAGACAAACTCAAGCAGTCCGGGAGTACAATGCATCAAACAGTGGTATGCCAGGCAATATCGTATATGGTATCTATTTAGATTCAGCCAAGCGCTTTTGGGTAGGCACGGATAAAGGTTTGGCAGTATTTGATAGCCAGACTGGAAAATGTAGCCAGGATATGTTGCCAGAGGTCTATTGTAAAGAAGCTATCCGATACATTTATGAAGGGAGAGACGGCACACTCTTCTTCTGCCAGTTAAACAACCGCTTGTTAGTGGCTGATAAATCATTGAATCATTTTCATCACCTCTCCCCTCTTTGCCCCAATTTTATACAAGATGACCAAGGATTTTATTGGTTAGGGCAATGGGATGGACTATTACGAATTGATGAGAACCTGAATCGCTACACATTTTTTCCTTCTATAAATGATTTGAATACCAATGCCGGACCACCAATCTTAAAGGATAAAAATGGTATGTTATGGATATGTGGCGTGAAAGGGTTGTTCATGGTAAATCCCCGGGCAAACTTTATCCCCTCACCCGTACAAATCACAGAAATGCAGATCAATGGTAACTTCTATGCTGACGATTATAAATTAAAGCCGGATTCTACTTTGTATTTAAAATCAAATGAAAATACTATCACTTTCCGATTCGCCTCTTTAGGATACGAAAAACCGGAACTTATTAAGTATGAGTACATGCTTCAAGGCAAAGATTCTACGTGGACAGTGCTGACCAACGAAGATAAAGTTTCTTATTTTGACCTGCCTGCCGGAGAGTATGTTTTCCAGATCCGTAAGTTTCTGGACTCAGATTCAATAGATCAGGTTTCATTTAAAATAAGAACTAATCGTTCTTGGATGGCTTATGCCGGTATTATAATAATAATAGTGATAGTTTCTTTATTCGTTTTCAAGAACAAGAAAACAGTATCAGTAAACGCAACCGTCCCCGATAAATTACCGGAAGATTCCCAACCGGAGAAAAAAGTTACTATCCAACCTACGGAAAGCTATGTGAAGCTAAGTGAAAAAGAAGCCAGCGAAGTAATTGATGCACTAAAGAAATATATGCAGAAGCAACAAGCTTACCTGAACGTAGACTTGAAACAATCAGAAGTGGCGGTTGCTATCGGTTACCCCACCTATCTCCTTTCCGCTATATTCACCCATTATCTCAAAATGGGATATTACGATTTTGTCAACAGCTACCGTGTTGAGCAGTTCAAGCAGTCGGTCAGCGAAGGCAAACATAAAAAATATACTTTGGTCACATTGGCTGAAAAATGTGGTTTTAAATCAAAAGCATCGTTTTTCCGAGCTTTCAAGAAGTTTACAGGTACTACCCCCAACGAATATATCCAGCAATTCGATAAAGAATAACCCATTCTCCATATTACCGACGGTATCACTTATTTGTGATACCGCTTTATTTTATTGATAATCAAGGGAATTAAACATAAATAGTATCTTTCATAAGTTTGATACACCTTCCATCCTTTTTTCGTTTTCAGTCTGTTTCTTACTACTTATTTTTGCATTGAACTTCTTGACAAAGAAAGGTTCTATAAACAGTAAATTGTAAAACCAAAAATCGAAAGCATGGAAGACTTAAAAGCAACAACACCCTGCCTCATTACCGATTCTTATAAAGAATACTACCCATCAGTATGTTCTTATATTTATTATAGAATTAATAATTGGGAAACAGCAAGGGATTTATCCCAAGATGTATTTCTGCGTCTTATGGACTATAAACAAATGCTTCGCCCCGATACCGTGAAATATTTCATTTTCACCATTGCCCGCAATTTGCTGAACGACTATCTGCGCCGTTATTATAAGAAGCAGGAAATCACCTCATATATATATGATCATGCTATAACCTATACAAACGAGACGGAAAGTCTCATTATAGCAAAAGAACTTTCTCTCTTAGAGAAACACAAATTAGGGATGCTCTCCGACCAACGCAGAAAGATTTATACCATGAATCGCTTCGAAGAAAAATCCATTTCCGAAATTTCTACCGAACTCAGTATATCTCCTCGTACGGTCGAAAACCATCTGTTTGTCAGCCGTAAGGTAGTACGTGATTTCATCAGACAATGTATCTAATTAGATTTATAACAATAGTGTTAATTTTAAATTTATAGTTTATGAAGAAAGATTTGCTAAAGTTCCCGTTCAAGAGAACCTTCTTCTCTACGGTGATTTTGTGTTCTCTGTCTGTCATTTTCAACTCATGCAACGACGATGGAGAAGGACGAATAAAGCTCAATGACAAGGCACCAGCCAAAGTAACAAATGTAACTACAGAATCCGGTCCCGGTGAAGTATATCTGACTTGGACTAATCCCACCGATGAAAGTTTCATGTACACCAAAATTGAATACACAAATACGAAAGGAGTAAAAAAGTATAAACTCATTTCTAAGGAGAAAGCGAATGATAGTGGAATTGCACAAACCACTATCAGTGGTTTTGGCAATACCAATGCGGTTTCTTTCTCTCTATTTTCTTGTTCTGTAAGAGGCAACAATGAAGGAGCAGTCGAAGTATCTGCGTCACCCCAAACACCGGCATTTGTAGACGTAGCTAAAACTATTACTTTAACTCCTGACCTTGGAGGGATATATGTAAATTGGAAAAACATCTATAATACTCCGGTTTACATTGTCCTCAATTATTATGCGGCAAGTGATTCTAAAAAAGCAGGTACATTCAAGTTCCAAATAAACGGAAATAGCGAAAGCAAGCAGTTTGTTCAGCTTTCCTACGGAAAAGATGATTTCTTATCCGGCGAAGAGTGTATTGTAAATGTAACTACCGAAGACACAGATGAAAATGCATCTGAACCGATAGAATTTAAAATTACTCCAATAGCTGTAGTGAAAATATCCAAGGCTAACTGGTCATTCCCGGGTTATAATGACAGTTCAAACGCCGGTACTATCGGTTATAGCTCACAGGAAACAATCGGAGAAGGCGGCGGCAAATCACCGGCAGGACGTGTCATTGCAATGCTTGATGACAATTTAGAAACCTATTGGCACGCTTCCTGGAAACAAGCCAGCAATTATCCTCACTGGTTTATTGTCGATATGGGTAAGAACGTTACTATCAGCAGCATTGAGCTGATACGACGTCAAGGCGATGCTAGAGGGCAGAAAGGTCAGATCTTCTATACATGTTCTGACGAAGATGCAGCGAACAAAGACAATCCCGACAGTTGGGCATGGACCAACCACGGTGCCTTTACTTTCGACCCGGGTATTGATGATCCACAAGTATACCGTATAAATTCGAATCCGGTTGCCAGGTACATAAAAGTGTATTTCGGAACAGAACATAAAGGTACAGGCGCTCAGGCAATGGTTTCCGAGATCAATGTTTATGGTGCCGAATAATAAATCCAATACTAAAATGTAAATATGTTTATATCATGAGAAAGAAATTTATATTTGCGGCTGCTTTATGCCTGACAACATTATCTCCTGTATATAATGTCAATGCAGCAGTACAAGTGACGCAGGAAATACAACAAGACGGACAAACCATACGCGGTAAAGTGATAGATAATACCGGTGAACCCGTTATTGGTGCGAATGTAACAATAAAAGGTACGACGAACGGTGTTATTACCGATATAGATGGCAATTTTGTCCTGAATAACGCGAAAGGTACACTGGTTATTTCCTTTGTAGGTTACAAAACCCAGGAAATTCCCATTGCAGGAAAAACTACGATTAATGTCCAATTGCAGGAAGATTCAGAACTATTGGATGAAGTTGTAGTCACTGGTTATGGTGCACAAAAGAAAGCATCTCTGACTTCCGCTATCAGCCAGATTAAAGGTGATGAAGCTTTCGCCAATAAAGGTATTGCCAATGCTACGGTAGCCTTGCAAGGTGAGATTCCGGGATTAACCATTACCCGTAGTTCTTCTCGTCCGGGTAGCGAAGGAGCAGCCATGAAAATTCGTGGTGACATCTCCATCAACGGTAACTCTTCACCATTGATTATCATTGATGGCATGTCCGGTTCAATGGATGAGTTGAACTCAATGGATGCAAGTGACATCGAAAATATTTCTGTATTGAAGGATGCTTCGGCAGCTATTTATGGTGCACGCTCAGCTTCGGGTGTTGTATTGGTGACTACCAAACGTGGTAAGAAAGGCAAAGCGCAAATTTCTTATAACGGTTCTGTCAGCAGAACTATCAATGGTATTCAGATGCCCCTTACCACCAATCGTGAGTGGTTAGACATGTTCTATGAGGCACAGTACTACGATGCAGTTGCCAATAATCCAAGTCTGACTACTCCGGAGGAAATTCATAAGAATATCAACTGGTGGATTTTCAACTCTTTTGGTGGTCCCACATTGGACGAGACAGATATTGATCCGACAACAGGGCAGCCCACTATTTATAAGGGAGAAAAATTGTTCAATGCCCTTAGAAACGGAAATGTCCTCACACTTCAAAATGGCACTAAAGTAGAGCGCTGGGATCCCAACGTATATATGCAAGACTATTTGTATGGTCAGGCTACCTCACAAAAGCACTCGGTAAGTATCGCAGGGGCTGATGACAGATTCAGTTATCGCGCATCTTTAAGTTACTCTGAAAACAACTCACAATTGAAAGTAGCAGAAGATGGAGACAAAAAGTACGGTGCACGTCTGAATGTAGATTATAATGCTACTGACTTCCTGAAATTTGAGACAAGCATGTCTTATGACAAGCGCGATATCACTACCCCAACCACTGACGTAGGAGCAGGCTGGATGGATCCTTGGTTCTGGGCTATTTATAATCAGAATGGGGACGCATATGATACGTTTAGCGGTAACCGTAACCCGGTAGGTGGTCTTATTCAGGGGGGACAGAAGAAAAATTCATTAACAACTTTCCGTGGCAACATGAAAGCTACGTACGACTTCTCAAAATGGGTGAAAGGCTTTTCTCTTTCAGCTTCCGGTAATTATAAACTGGTGGAAAGAAGCATTCAGGAAGCCAAAAATCCTGTGTATTATTATGACTGGGTAGGCACAGCTACCGGTAATAAACAAGGTCCCGGCTCATTGAATGAGAATATTGAAAAATGGGAAAATGTTACTTTGGGTGCTTTTGCCAATTATGAACGTACCTTTGCCAATGTCCATACCGTATCTGCCATGATTGGTATGACCGCAGAGCAAGAAACTTCTAAAAAGATAGGTGGAAAACGCAACATGGGGCCTCTTTATCCAGGGGCCGACCTTACCGACCTCGATGTATGGATCAGCGGTACCAATAATGAAGCTTATGGCGGACAGAGTTCCTGGGGATTCGTTTCCTATTTAGGACGTGCAAACTATATTTACGATAACAAATACTCAATCGAAGTATTAGGTCGCCGTGATGGTTCTTCTAAGTTATCCAAGCAACAACGTTGGAAAAACTTCTATTCAATTTCCGGCTTCTGGAGAATTTCACAAGAAAATTTCCTCAAAGATTATTCTTGGCTGAGTGATTTAAAAGTGCGTTACAACTATGGTAAAACCGGTAGTGTAGAAGGAATCGGCAACTACGAACGTTATTCGGCAATCAAGACTGGAGGCACTCTTTTCGGAGAAGATCCTTCACATCATACATCTTTGTGGATTGACGGTATGAGATCTGACCAACGTACCTGGGAAACAATCGACAGTCACAACTTCGGATTGGATTTCGCTTTCCTGAATAATCGTTTGAGAGGTTCGTTCGACTACTTTATCAAAACTAATAATGGCATGTTCATCGGAGTAGATTACCCTTCTGTTTTGGGTGCCGGTGCTCCGAAAACCAATAATGGTAAACTCCGTGCCAAAGGTTGGGAACTTGCTCTTAACTGGAACGACCAGGTGGGACAAGTAAGATATAACATAGGTGCTTCACTTTCTGATGCTTGGTCTAAGGTGCTCGAATTAACCAATAATGAAAATGTTCCTAATCCGGGTAAGAATACAAGCCGACTGATAAACAAGCCTATAAATGCCATTTATGTCTATCAGACAGACGGTATCTTCCAGACTCAGGAGGAAGTGGACGCTTTCTATGAAATGTATTATTATACAGCAAACGGAGGGGTTAAACCGAACAATATTCTTCCTGCACCGGGAGAAACTGGTCTCAACCGCCTTCGTCCGGGTGCTCGCAAACTCGTTGACCTCAATGGTGACGGTGCCATTACTACAGAAGACCTTTATTATGCAGGAGATGCAGCTCCCCGTTTAGCATTCAGCATAAAGGCAGGACTGGAATGGAAAGGCATAGATTTCTCCGCTTTTTTCCAGGGAATTGGTAAACAGGTCACTTTAAGAACCGGAAGTATCTATGCACCATTTGTGACTAACTACACCATGCAGAACAGTACGTTTATGGGTAAAACCTGGACTCCGGAAAATCCGGACGCACAATACACCATCTTGTCACGCGATAATGGTTTCAACAAATATAATTATGAGAACAAGGATATCAGTGTACAGAATAACAGATACATCCGCCTGAAATCATTGGTAATAGGTTATTCGCTCCCCAAACAATGGATTGCTAAAGCAGGACTTAGTAAACTCAGATTTTATTTCTCTGGTGACGATTTGTGGGAATGGACGAAAATCAAAGACGGTTATGACCCTGAGCATGGAGAAGGTGGTAACAATACATTCCCATTCAGCCGCCTGATAACATTCGGTGTGGATCTTACATTCTAATATAACTTTCTAAAAAATATGAGTATGAAAACCATAATAAACAAAATATTCTTAGCCTCAGCATTGACTTTGTCACTGTCTGCATGTAGCGACTTTCTTGAAAAAGAGCCATTGTCGCAAGGAACAGAAGCAATCGTCTTCAAAACTCCGGAACATTTTGTACAGGCAGCTAATGCCCTGTATAACATGGAGGGATGGAAAAATTACGATAATAAAGCCAATTATGACGTCATGGACCGTAACCTTGATATTTCAGGATTAGGCAGTAATGGCGGTGGTTCGGCACCGGAAAGCAACTGGCAATGGGACAAGCCTTACGGGCATATCCGCACTTGCAACATCCTATTGCAAAAAGCAGAAGAATTCGGTGACAAAGACGCTATAGCCCAGCCCATAGGAACAGCCTACTTCTTCCGTGCATGGCAACACTTCTACCTTCTAAGACTTTTCGGTGGTGTACCCATCGTAGACCATGTACTGGACGTTAATGACGGAGTAATATACGGTCCGCGTAAGAGCCGCTATGAGGTAGCTAATTTTATCATTTCCGACTTGGAAACAGCCATTCCTTTATTGCCCAAAGAAACAGATATCCCTGCTTCTTCTAAAGGAAAAGTCAGTAAAGAAGCTGCCAAAGCATTTTTAGCGAGAGTACTGCTTTACGAAGCTACATGGGAAAAATACGTTCCTACCATCAACTACGATCTGGATGGAAACGGTAATGAATCAGGTGCCGGTACAGCTAAACCGGAAGGATATTACTCTATTGAAAAGATGCTGACTGAAGCAAAGAAGCTTTCGGGCGAAGTTATCACCGAAGCCGAAACCGGAACTTTCAAACTTTGGAACGAATGTGATTCTTTGAGTTATTTCTACCTGTTCAATATTGATGACGGAGCAGAAAATATCCCAAACTTCAGAAACGCAGGAAAGAAAACAAATAAAGAATTTATCTTATACAAAAAGTATGATTACAATTTAGGTCAGGGCGGCATCAACTTATCACATACGGTTGCCACCTGGCAAGGTTCGAACATCAGCACTTCATTTGGTGAAAGCTTCTTGTGTCGCAACGGATTACCTATCCGTATCAGTTATACAGGCAATATGTCAGATGCACAAGATAATCCACAGTTTGAAGGATATGATACATTTGTGGGCGAATTCCGGAACCGTGACTACCGTTTTGTAGGTTGCGCCATGTCAATACCAGACCGTACTTTCTGGAGCAGCCGCACTGAAGATGGCAGACAACTTACAGCAGCAGGAAAACCATATCCCGATCCTGTATTCCCACAAAACAACGATGTATACAATGCCAATGATCCTGCCTACAAAAGCTCTTGCGGAGTATTCAAACCTACTCTCCGCAATAACAGTACAGCCAGTTCCTACGGTAGCCGTAAATTCTTAATTGAAGGTGCAGGCCGATCTGTGTCCAATAGTGAATCCGCAGATTTTCCGCTGATCCGCCTGGCAGAAGTACACTTGATTTATGCAGAAGCAACTTGTGAATTGGGCAACGGTTCAATCTCCGATGAAGACCTGAACTTCTCTATCAACAAAAACCGGGAACGTGCACGTGTTGCTCCTTTGACAAATGCTTTGATTGCCAATGTTTGGGATGCCGGATGGTTCGACCACGCAACAGGTAAGACAATCTGTAAGAAAATGAATATGCTGGATGAAATCCGCCGCGAAAGAGCATGTGAACTCTTCGGAGAAGGTTTCCGCTTGGATGATTTGAAACGTTGGGGTATTGCCCACATCAATCTTACAGGTCAAAAGTTAGGTCACCGCATCTTGGGAACAGCCTACGAAACAGAAAAAGCCAATGATGCCAACTACTTCGGTGAACCTTGTTACTATCCGGAGAAATATCCTTTGCTATATGGCATTTACGAAGGAACCGGTCCGAATGATCCCGACTATGGACGCTCTATTGCCACCTTAGCAGGAAATCTGAATTTCAGCCAACGCGATTATCTGCAACCTATTCCACGGGTACAGATTCGCCTGAATCCTCAGTTGAAGCAAAATCCGGGTTGGTAATTTAACTAAAAAACAGTAATACATATTTATATTAAGCAAGGTCCGTAATTCTTCATTAAGGGAAAACGGACCTTACCTATTTAAAATAAGTGAATATTAGAGTGAGTGAATTCTTTTTATTATTCGTATTCATCTAAAATAAAACAATATAATATCATTATATGAGATTAAGAAAGTTCATATTCATCACAAGTATTCTGTTAGGTGCAATCCCAAGTGCAACCGCGCAAAACCAGTTAGTCACCTATCCGGCACCGGAAGGTGCCGAACTGATGAACGACTTCACCATCAAAGTGAGAGAAACTGGAAAAGACTGGAAATACATTGACACTTACCTTGTCAAAGTAGATGAGGTGCGGAATACTCAGCATAATGTAGAAAAAGCCTCCATGAGCTATTTCGACTTCTCCGGTGAAGTGGAAGTATCGGTAACCTTCAACCATGGCACTATTCAGACAGGGCGCGTTCGTCCACTCTCTTACCAAATCACTCCTTCCATATCCGGCAGCACCATGACCTTCAAACTGGATCGTCCGCGTAACTTGTCGGTAGAAGTGAATGGAGATATTTTCCATAATCTTCATCTGTTCGCCAATCCGATAGATGAGAATAAACCTAAGAAAATAAAAGATAAGAATCTGATCTATTTCGGCCCGGGCATACATACTTTCCCGGGTGACACACTAAACGTACCATCCGGAAAGACTGTCTATGTAGCAGGAGGAGCAGTAGTGAAAGGTCTTATCCAGGTGGTCAATGCACAGGATGTGAAAATATTGGGAAGAGGAATCGTGATTCCTGACCGCTGGGCCGGACTCCGCATCGTCAATTCCAAGAATGTAACGATAGAAGGCGTAATCAGTACCCAGTGTCCCACCGGAGGCTCAGACGGCGTGACAATACGGAATATAAAAGTCATCAGCTCCTACGGTTGGGGAGACGGACTGAATGTCTTCGCCAGCAACAATGTACTGTACGATGGTGTATTCTGCCGTAATTCCGACGATTGCACCACAGTTTACGGCACGCGTATGGGCTTCACCGGTGGCTGCAAGAATATTACTATGCAGAACTCTACCCTTTGGGCGGACGTGGCACATCCCATATTCATCGGTATCCATGGAAACACAAAGAATCCTGAAATTCTGGAAAACCTGAATTATATCAATATAGATATTCTGGATCATAAAGAGAAACAATTGGATTATCAAGGTTGCCTCGCCATCAATGCGGGAGATAATAACCTGATCCGTAACGTGCGTTTTGAGAACATCCGGATTGAGGATTTCAGACAAGGGCAACTAATTAATCTACGCATCTTCTTTAACGAGAAGTACTGTACAGCCCCCGGTAGAGGTATTGAAGACATTTTGTTTAAGGACATCTCCTACACGGGAGAGAATGCGGAAGTTTCCATGATTATCGGCTATGACAAGGAACGGAAAGTGAAAAACATTCGTTTTGAGAACTTGCAAATAAACGATGAAGTGATTTATGATGACATGCCTAATAAGCCTAAATGGTATAAGACCGGAGATATGGCACGCATCTTTGTGGGCGAGCATACGGAAGGGGTGACATTCCGGAAATAAAGTTTAATGAGGAATGAAGTCTCACCTTGCGGGGCATATTTACATAGCGCAGCAAAATTTTTCATTCTCATTCCTCATTTTTCATTAAACTCATTTCCCTCTTCTCTGTCCCCTCTGAGGCCTCATACTCTGATACTTTTTATACTGTTCGTCCGTCAGAATCTTTTTGAGTTTCGCATCTGCCTCATTACGTTTCTTCTCCATTTCCTCGCGTGAAGGTCTTTCGCCCGAAGCATCTCTGCTTGGTCTCATTTCCTCCATTACTGCCTTGAATTCTTTAGCCTGAGTCTCATTCAGTCCCAGGTCAGTTACCATCTGTTCGATGCGTTTTGATGGATCAGGACGTTCTCCTCTGTTTTCCTGTGCCATACCTACAGCCGTTCCCAAAAACAGGGCAAGGGCCAAACTTAAAATTTGCTTCTTCATAATTCTATTCTTTTAAAAGTGAGTTAATTCCATTCTATATATGAAACACGTATCTATGACAATATTCCCGGGATATAGTTTAATCCATAAATAGAAAAATCGACTAACAGAAGTTTTTTATCGATGAAAAAGAAAGTATTTATAACCAAAAACAGCATTCAGTCAGCAGGGCTACAAATAAAAGTTAGCCTCAACCTACTCCCACTACTCTCACTTTAAAAATAAGCCACTGATAATAAAAATATTAAGTGTGAGTGAGAGTAAAAAGCAGCGTGAGGGCAAGTGCCTTACTCTCACGTTTTTTTTATATTTTCATGTCACAACTTCCTCTGTTATAACGTAGTACCCTACATTTGGCGCATATATCGGATAGGTCTGAATCCAACGTTTTTCAGCCTTCCTTCCCCGCGTAAACGGCAGATATGCCCCATTGCAGTCAATTTCATCATGCCACACCCCTTTGGAAGTCACTTCTTGTCATCATGTGGTACTGACTAAAAGCAAAGGTATTAATTTGTTTTGCATTAGGGACTATTCTGTTTCCTCCTAAGGAACATCCCGTTCACCCTTAGGAATGATTGGGTGTTAACCTTGGTCAACCGCCCTGTTAACCTTGGTTGCTCGGCCTGTCAACCTTCATTAACGAGCCTGTTGACCAAGGTTAACACCCAATAAGACTTACTACAAAGACACAAAAGAAGCAGGGCAAAGTCAAGTGACTCCCTGCATATTTCTCAATTACTATTGAAGCTTTTACTCTGATATAAAGGGGATTTCAACTCCTACTCCACTTTATCATTCAGGAAACTTTCAAGCTGCCCTGCATAATAAAATGAAAGGTTATACAACTTAGAGCTAATCGTTGAAGTATAGACAAACATTTAATATAAAAAGACTGAATAAAGTCTAAAACCAAAGGGAAAATAGAGTTATTTTAGGTCAAAACCAAAGCTAAACTCAAGAAGAAAGAGCTCCACATTCTATTTTTGGCAACAAAACATAGAAAAACACTGAGTATTTCCTTTCATTTAGGAAAGAATTTCATATTTTTGTCCTAAATAAAAGGAAATCCCATGAGAAAAGATGTTATTAAGTCGCTTTTTGCTATCAAGCAGAGTGAAATTCCTTTCGATGTAATTGAACGCGATACAAAGTTACCGATAGATCGCAAAAAAATTATCACTATCCCCGGTGTGCGGCGCTGTGGTAAATCTACTTTGATGGAGATTGCCATAAATACGCTTGTCGAAAAAGGTGTGCCAAAAGAATATATTTTATGGTTGGGATTCGATGATGAACGTCTGAGAAGTATGACATCCGAAGAATTGGATGATGTCATTGCTTCATATATGGAGATGTATCCCAATATACCTATTAAAGATGTATATATGTTCTTTGATGAAATCCAACTCATCAAGGATTGGGAATATTTTATATTGCGAGTTTACAAAACTTACTGCAAAAATATCTATGTATGTGGTAGCAATGCAACAATGCTCTCAACGGAACTGAGTTCGGCATTGAGGGGATATCCACTTGAATATGAAACATATCCACTTTCATTCAATGAGTATTGCCGTTTCAGAGGAATCAGTACAAACAGCTACCTCGAACAGGACAGGGCAAAGTTGAGAGTCGCTTTCGAAGAATATAACCAAGAAAGTGCATTCCCAGAAATTGTACTGACCACCTCCCAATCAGACCGATTGAAACTGTTGCATGGCTATTTTGATACAATGTTATTGAAAGATTTGGTTGAACACTACAAAATATCAAATATAAGTGTAGTAAGATATTTTGTAAAGCGTATTATGGCGAATCTCACAAAACCAACATCAATAAATGCAATATATAAAGATATCAAGTCACAGGGGTTGAAAGTTGGCAAAGATGATCTATATCTATGGGCAAACTACATTTGTGACATATTTATGTTTGTTCGTATTTCCAAATATGATCGATCTTTGATTAAGGAACAAAAATCACTCGATAAGTATTACTGTATAGACAACGGCATACGGGGTGCAGTACTCCTGCCGCAAAGTAATGATAACGGAAAAAATTTAGAGAATACTGTTTTCATGCAACTGAATCGGGCAAAATTACCCTCAGATAAGATTTCTTATTACCAGAGTAATGGTGAATGTGATTTTGTACTCCAACGCAATGATGCCGTAGTGCAACTGATACAAGTAACCTGGGATATGTCAGATGAAAATACTCGCGAAAGAGAGATTGACGGAATTCTGGAAGCTTCAACTGCAACCGGATGTGCCAATCTGCTTATCATCACCAAGGATGAAGAGACAGTTATCGTACGAAAAAGTAAGCAAATCGGTGTTGTGCCAGCCTGGAAATGGCTATTACAAAACAAGTCTATTTAGGACTAAAACCAAAGCTAAACTCAATTTGCCAAATAAAAATAATTAGCAGAATAGTGAAACAAATCTATGTTTTCATTGTTGGATTGTGAAAAAACGTATCTTTGCAACTGAACGTGCGACATGATGTATCTTGTATATATACATGTCCTCTTCCGATGATTGAGTAACGCCCCGTACCTTTATAATATAAAACCATTATAGCCGTATAGGGATTGATTTAAAACTTATAATCAAACACTATATGGCTAATTGGGTATCTATAAAATCAGTAGCCGAAAAATACGGCATACCGGAAGAGCAAATCCACGAATGGATCAGGCTCCGTTATTTGACATGTTCCTCTATAGACACAGAACCTTACGAAGACGAGAATCCGTTAGTAGATACTGACGAACTTGACAAGGCTCTTGAATTTAACTCACTAAAATCTTGTCCTGACGATGCCCTTATGGAGAGAGTGCGAAAAGAGCACTTGAGTTGGCTCTATCAGGAGAAAGCACGCTTAGAAAAAATCAACAACTGTTTATTTGAGATCAATGATTATCACACCCAACGGGAAGCTGAGTTGGAAGAGAATTTTGAAAAGTTGATGAATTATACCAATGAAATCCTCGCGTTACATAAGAAAATAATAGAAGATTATGAGAACATGATGAAAAATCACGAGAACATAATGAAAGATTGCGAGAACATGATGCCTGAAAAAGGGGGATTTTGGTCTTCCCTCTGCCACTTGTTTGTCACGAAAAAGAACAAAGCCCTCATCTAACCAATATATACCCCGTTTTTACAATCCTTTTCATCTTGTGAATACGGAGCTCGTGATGAACTCCGCATTCTTTTTTTTAATCGCATACTGTATGTTCTTCACGCAGCAGCACACCTTCTTTCCATTCTGCCATTTTTACAGCAGGTATACCTCCCTCCTCTTCCATTCTTGAAAAATAGAACCGTTGTTCCCTGCCATCCTTCAGTGTTACAATCAGTTCATCTGCCGAAGGAGCAAATACAGACTGTACGCTATTCTCTTTTTCAAAAGGCTCTATAACAGTCAGGTAACGAACTTGAGCAGCGTCCATGCGCACCCCGAAAGTAATGCGCCTTTCAGCCTCATCACCCAGAGGATAATCTCCACCGATAACTGTTTTCAGACGGACGGCCTGAAGCCCATCCAAATCAAAGGTATATTGAGCAGGAGTTTCAAAACCTGCATTCACAGGCTCGGCAGGAAGCCCCCAACTGTAGTTTTCTCCACTGATATTGATGCGGCCATCGGCATAGTCTCTAGTATTCCCAAAAGGATTCTCTTGCACGTTGTTCTTGACAACCGGAAGATCAGCAAGGCGAATTTGTTTACCGTCTTTCGTTTCCAGAATGGCTTCTGCCCAGAACAGAGTTTTAGAACGGTTGGCATGTTGAGTAGCGGAGGACAGAGTTAGTTTCCGGATACCCGTAATATCAACATCCACCTTTCCTTCGCCCAGAATCCAAGCACCGAAACTACCTTCGGCAAGTAGTTTACCATCTCCCTCTACCATGTACTTCAGGTTGCGCTGCGTTCCGTGATCTTCGGGAGCACGCCCAGTGAAAGCTGTGCGTTGGGTATTGGGCCAGGCATTGTAAATGTCCATATAAAGATTTCCCGTTTCACCGGATATGCGCGTTCCACGGTTGTCGGCATCCGGACCGAACTTCGTCAGGAAGCTGGCTTTCAAAGTTCCTGTTACGGAATAGTGGTTGACATCCGTCACCAAAGGGGCGGCACTTAAAGGGTCAGTGCCGAGCTGTGCCGTATGAGAGATATGCTCTTTTTGATCCGCAGTAAGTCCCAGCAAGCCTTTCACTTGGAACAGTAGGTCGAAACGGTGCTGCTTGTCCTCCATGCTCTTGTCATAGTCGGCAAGAACAACATAATCATCGGTAACCACCATCAACCGGCGTTGGAAAATGGGTTCGGTAAATCCGGTCAGCACACCGAACTCCGGATGTTTATCGGGAATAGGGAAATAGCGGGCTTCCCATTCCGTCTTTTCTTTAAAATCTCTCGGACCTTTCATGCTGTGGCGGAGTCCGCCGTATGCCGGATAACTCCATGCGGCAGTGCCTTCTACACAACCCGCCTGAAACAAATCGCCCGTATGGAACAGGCTACGCTTACTATCGTCAGCTTCCTGCTGTTTCAAGTCGACGGTAACCATGTTTTTGGAGATGCTGGTCTGCACATAGAAGTTGTACATGTAGGGGGCATAGCTGTACCATACCATTTCGGGATTGTAGAAGCTACGTCCGTAGCGCATCAATGACAGTAATCCGGTCCGGTCGAAATGTCCGTGATAACCTCCATGGGTTCCATACTTCAATACAGCCTGAATCTTCTCGCGGGCATCCTTTTGAGTGGAACGCAACATCAGTGCTCCGGCATTGTCGGCATAAGCTCCGCGCACTTCGGCGGGTTCCGCATCGGGCAGTTCCGGTACACCGTAAATCAAATCGTTCCTTTTAGGCGTCATACGTATGAATGCCGCATATCGCGGATCACGAAAAGCGTAATAGGCCATTTCGAAACTGTCTCCGCCCACTTCACGTTCCGTAGCGTCGTTGATGCCGAATATCCAACCGCGATAATCAAGGAAGGGAAGCAAGGCATCGGACATCATCTTGATGGTGACATAAGGCTGATGAATAGGGCCGCGAATACGGAAACTATGACCGTGATGCAAATTACGGCGATCTGCGTCTTCATTAGCACCTACCTTATCATATTCAGGGGTAAGATTATAATCTACCGGAAATTTCTCTGTCAATAAGGAATAGCCGAAAGGATTCAAAGCCAACCCTATCTGTACATATTCACTTGCCACCCACAGGTTGTAACTGACGGTACACTCGTACCACCATCCATCGGGCATAGTGTAGGTGCGGAATTTATCTATCAGACAGGAGGGAGCATAAAGCACTTCATCCACAAGCTGGAAGTCCTGAATGGCGAGGGCGCAAAAGAAAACACCTGTCAGTTGGGATACAGCCCAGTTGGCGCCCCCAGTACTTTTATAACGGAGAAATAAGTCTATATAGAGCCGGAACGTATATTCAATTTGCGTACATTCCGCATCAGTCAGTATTCCGGCATCCTGAATCAAATCGTATGCCTGCGCCAAATGCTGGAAAAAGTGCCCCTCTTGAACAGACGACTGGTGGGAAGCTTTCCGGGTAAGCGGAAAACCGTTCTGATAATCGCTTATCATCAACAAGAACTGCTTCACTTTGCGGGCATACTCCAGGCTACGGGTCAGTTGCCAGGCTATGGCGTTATTCATCAAACCATGTTCGTGGGTGGTGGCACAAAGATAAGGAATACCGTCTCCATTAGCCACATAAGGAGGACGCAGGGGCACAATCCATGCTTTGGCATCCTGTATATAACGCTCTTTACGATCTTTCGCCCAATCATAATTTTCAGCTTTCCTTCGCACTTCATCCCATCCTTCAGCCGTATGGATGGTAAACGGATGCGGCATGCTGCGCAGGGTGGTAAACGTTAATGTCCGGACTGCGGCCGGATTGGCAGAAGGAAGAATCTGCAAAGTTTGTTTTTCCCTCCCTCCGGCAGGGATACCCGGTGGGACTATCACGCGTACATTCACTTTTCGGGTTTCACCGGAGGCTAATTCCAACTGTGCAGGTTCAACGGTGGCAGGAAAAGCCTCCCAACCATATTTCTGAATGGAAAAGTAAACAGACTGCGATGTCGGTTCACAATTGGTGACGGTCACCGGATAAACAATGGTATCGCCGGGTTCACCGGGTCTTGAATAACAGTCAGCTGTTGTTTTCACAGAATTTCCTTCCAGCAATCGGGTGGAAAGTACTTTAACTTTGCCCCCACCTTCACCGGACAGGCGGAAGGCAATGGACTTTATACGCCGGATGGTACTCTGTGACGCTTTGGGAGTATCAAAAACGGAAAAAGGAATAAGTAACCTGCACTCTCCATTCTTCTGCCTTTGCAGAGTGAAACGGGCACACCGGGTATCGTATATATTTTCCTTGTTCAAGTCCGTTCCTACTTTCAGATTTTTGGCGGAAGCAAAAACTTCCACAGGAATATTATCCACACCGGTCAGTTTCAGATTAACTTCCAGAGCGTAATAAGACATCAGATCAATGACGGACTGATTGACATAAGGATGTCGAGGCCCGTCCGGTTCCGTATAAATAAAAGTGCCATCAGAAGAGCACGTCCAGTCTTTAGCCAAGCCCTGCCAGTTCTTTCTGTCGGTAAAGATTCCGGTCTCCAACTTTTGACGAACTATGGAAACATCATAAATCTTGCCCACGGACGCCGTCTCGTCATACGCTTCAAAACGAACAAGTGCGGAAGACTTGCCCTGCAAGACAGAATCCGGAATGGGATATACTACCTCAAACAGTCCGTGACGGTTTCGGTTTAATCCTTCCGTATAAAGAAGAGTACCGTTTACGGAAATATTAAATAAGAACTTCTTTCCTTTTTCGGGTTTATCCTCACCGGAATATTGAACCACCAATAATTGCGGATCTGTGCCCGAAGTCTTCAACTGAAAGGTATTTTGGGCGGATGCACATAAAGCAACAAAGGTACATACCAACGTTAATAATGTCTTTTTCATCATGAAGTATCTATTGATTATTTCAATAAACTACGAATGAAAGCGATTTGTCACTCATTCTAATTGCTATCAAAGATACATTTTCCACCGGAAAAACAAATGATAGCCATATTATTTCAATTGGTAGTAAGTGCAATTCATTCTCAGTTCGTATTAACAAGAAGAAAGGAACCGAAAACAGATAATAACTTTAAATATAATTTTAGTACAGATGTATATCATGAAACAACTCTTACTACTTATTCTGCTTGCCTTAACGGCAATGCCGGCAGACGCACAGGAATATCCGAAAGTGATTTTGCCGGGTGATTATCCCGACCCTTCCATCATGCGCGAGGGGGAAGATTATTACATGACTCACTCCCCTTTCTTCTATGCACCGGGATTTTTAATCTGGCATTCAAAAGACCTGGTGAACTGGGAACCCGTGTGTCGTGCATGCCCCGAATACGAAGGTTCGGCCATGGCTCCCGATTTGCTGAAATATAAAGATAAGTATTACATCTACTACCCTACTTCCAAAGGCGAAAATTACGTCATTTATGCCGACAACATCCGCGGCCCGTGGAGTAAGCCTGTAAAGCTGGATGTCAGGGGAATTGACCCGGGACATGTGATAGGTGAAGACGGACGCCGTTATCTTTTTACCAATAATGGCTGGGTAGCACCACTGAGCGATGACGGGCTAAAAATAACAGGTGAAAACAAGAAGGTTTACGACGGATGGGTATATCCCAAAAACTGGGAAACAGAAGGAGATGATATGTATCTAGAATCTCCCAAACTTCTATTCAAGGATGGCTATTATTATATGACTTCCGCCGAAGGAGGTACAGCCGGACCTGCCACCAGTCACATGTGCGTAATGGCGCGTTCCAAAAGCATCCTTGGCCCTTGGGAGAACTCTCCTTACAATCCGGTGGTACATACGTACAGTGCCACCGACAACTGGTGGTCAAAAGGTCATGGCACACTGATAGATGATGTCAACGGTAATTGGTGGATGGTATATCACGCTTATGCGAAAGGTTATCACACCCTGGGACGGCAGACTTTGATAGAGCCAATGGAATATAGTCCTGATGGATGGTTCCGCCCGACCAGGACTGCTGCATCCCTCCCCGCCGATCCGAACATCAAACACGGATTAAATCTGAATGATGATTTTACGGAAACAAGTTTAGGCATGCAGTGGACTTTTTGGAAAGAGTATGCTCCCGGTCAGCTCTCCTTCAAGAATCATACACTCCGGATGAATGCTAAAGGCAGTTCGCCGGCTGACGGCCGTTTGTTACTCATTACACCCGAAGATAAATGTTACGAAACCCAGGTCGATGTACAGGTAGGCAAAGACAATAAAGCCGGATTAGTGCTCTTCTACAATGAAAAGGCTTTTGCAGGCGTGATATCTGACGGGAAGAACTTCACTGTATATAGAAACGCTGAACAGACCGAAACCATTCCCAATAAGATAGGACGAAACTTTAAGGTGAAATTGCTAAATCAGGGGAATAAAGTGAAAATGATGGTCAGCAAAGACGGTAATGCCTGGACTGTATTGGCAGAAGATGTAGACGTCTCGGATATGCACCATAATAAATACAAAGGATTCTTTGCTTTGCGCGCAGGGTTGCTTTCTTGCGGAAAAGGAGATGCCGGGTTCAGTCAATTCCGTTACCGGAATGCCGTTCCGCAAGAGAAAGACATGAGTGCGTATCTGATGGTTTTTCATAAAGATGAAACTCACGGCCTGTACATGGCTGTCAGTCATGACGGATACACTTTTACAGCCTTGAACGATGGTGAACCGGTGATTGCCGGAGATACAATTGCTTATCAACGAGGAATACGTGACCCGCATATCTATCGCGGACCGGACGGAGCTTTCTATCTTGCAATGACAGATTTACACGTCTTTGCGCAAAGAGACGGCTACCGGACCACCCAATGGGAACGGGACGGCAAATATGGCTGGGGGAATAACCGCGGACTGGTACTTATGAAATCATGGGATCTGATAAACTGGAAACGCACGAATATCCGCTTCGATAAAATGTCGGCAGGGATGAGTGAAATAGGTTGTGCCTGGGCACCCGAAGTGACTTACGATGCACAAAAAGGCAAACTGATGATTTACTTCACCATGCGTTTTCGCAATGAGGCAAACAAGTTATACTATGTTTATGTGAATGATGAATTCGACACCATCGAAACACTGCCCCAGATTCTATTCGAATATCCGAATGAAAAGACTTCGGCCATTGACGGAGACATTACGAAAGTGGGTGACAAATATCACCTGTTTTATGTTGCCCATGATGGTCCGGCGGGTATCAAACATGCTGTTTCGGACAGGACGAACGGAAATTATGAGTTCGACCCGCGATGGTATGATTTTGAACCCAAAGCATGTGAAGCTCCTAACGTATGGAAGCGTATCGGTGAAGACAAATGGGTATTGATGTATGACGTATATAGTGTTACTCCACATAATTTCGATTTCATTGAAACATTCGATTTCGTAAACTTTAAAAACCTGGGACGCTTTAACGAAGGAGTGATGAAAACCACCAACTTTACAGCTCCCAAGCATGGAGCAGTCATCCACCTGACAATGGAAGAAGCAGAAAGGTTGGAAAGCTACTGGCAGAAGAATAAAAGAAAGTATGTATCTACGGCCTCTATCCGAAAGAATCCGATACTCCCGGGATTCTACGCCGATCCGGAAGTGATGTATTCCGAAAAAACAGGAAGGTATTATATTTATCCTACGACTGACGGAATACCGAACTGGGGAAGTACAGCTTTCAAGGCGTTCTCCTCGGACGACCTCGTGAACTGGAAAGAAGAAGGAGTTATTCTGGATTTAAAGGATGTATCCTGGGCTAAGAAAAATGCATGGGCTCCCTGTATTATTGAGAAGAAACAGGCGGATGGCAATTATAAGTATTATTACTATTATACGGCAGAACAACAAATCGGAGTAGCCGTTGCCGATAGTCCGACAGGACCTTTCATAGATTCGGGCAAACCCCTGATCGACAAAGTACGCCCCGGAGGTATGAGTAAGGGACAGAACATCGACCCGGATGTCTTTACGGACCCTGCAAGTGGCAAGACGTATTTGTATTGGGGGAATTATTATATGGCTGTATGCGAACTGAATGAAGATATGGTGTCAATCAAACCAAATACAACAAAGATTCTGATAGACAATGATGCTTACTATAGCGAAGCGGCCCATGTGTTTTACAGAAACGGTTACTATTACTTTACCTGGTCTAAAAATGATACCCGCAGTCCAGAATATCAGGTACGCTATGTACGTGCCAAGTCTCCGGTCGGTCCTATTGATGCATCTAAAAGTGAAGTCATACTATGCAAAAAGCCTGAGCAGGGAATTTTCGGTACAGGACACCATTCTGTACTGCCACTTCCGAATAAGAATGAATGGCGTATAGTCTATCACCGTTTCAAATTTCCGGATGCTGTGACCATGGGAAGAAATGCCGGATTCCATAGGGAAGTATGTATTGATAAGCTGGAATTTGACGAAAACGATTCTATAATAAAAATAGTGCCTACATTGTAAATTATAACAAAATGAAAAGACATCTTTTATCTGGACTTTTATGTATATGTGGAAAAAAACGATTTTTGGGGACCAAATCCAAAGCAAGTAATACTAAATCTGACTTCAATTGCGAAGATTAACAAACAATTCCACCGATTTATTGAGTGTATTTCAAACAATAATCGTATATTTAGAGGCGAAATCTATTTGATACACTGAGGATTGACTTTATCCCACTAATAATTATACCATATGAGACACACATTTATCGCTTTAATGGCCTTGTTGGCAGCAGGCAATTTATCTGCCCAACCAGAGACTCCTATTCGCATTGACATCAATGCAGGAAAGCAGATCGCAACCGTTACCAAACGTTTTAACGGTACTAATATCGAAGACCTCAACAATCAGACTAATGGAGGAATGTTCAGCCAGCTGATTCATGGGGAAGCTTTTGAAGAAAACATTGATGTGGATTTCCTAAACCTCGAGCGGAAAGACTATTCTAAAATCTACGTCGTGCTGGATGAAAGACGTATTCCGCATCTCTTGAATCAATCTAATGTGTACAGTAGGATCAACTGGAATAATCTTGGTGAGAAATATGATTTCAACTCTAATGACATTTATTCTGCCGGAAGATATGGCGCACCTGAGAATCTTTCGGGATGGATGTTCCCCGGTCGTTTTCTGGTCTATGATTCTCTTCCCGAAAACATTCAGAAGATTATGATGACACGGATCAATGGCAACGAACAGGTTTCAAAATACTGGTCGAAGCTGACTTCCGGAAATCCTCAATATAAATACGAATTGATACGTGACGGAAAGGCTTATATGGGACGCCAGACACAACGCATCTCTTTCGCCGCCGGAAACGGTGAGGTCGGTATTACCAATCATGGCCTTTATCGCTCGGGGATTATGTTCGAAAACGGGAAGTCTTATGATGGCATCCTGCGGATAAAAGCTGATAAACCGACTACCATCTATGTATCCCTTCGTGATGAGAACAACAATATCCTAGCTGAAAAGCCTTATCAATTGAAAGGTGACGGTTCTTATGAAAAGGTTGTTTATGAACTGACACCGAACGGGGCTACTATTAATGGCAGCTTCGGCATCTCACTCAAAGCTCCCGGCACCGTTGACCTCGGATTTGCCTTCTTGCAACCGGGCACATGGGGACGCATTGAAGGTGGATGGCCTATTCAAACTAAATTCACTGATGCACTGAAGAAGCAAGGCATCACCGCCTTCCGCTATAATGGCTCTATGGTAGACGTTGGTGCGGACACCTATCTCTATCGTTGGAAACTGATGCGTGGACCGATAGACGAACGCCGGATTACCTTCCGTAGTGGTTTTAATCCTTATGCTACCCATAGCTTTGGGTTCATTGAGATGCTTCAGGCAGCCGAAGCCATTAATGCAACAGCCATCATCGGTATGAGCATGAACGAGAGTTACGAGGATATCCGCGACTTCGTAGAGTATGTCAACGGACCGATAAGCTCGAAGTGGGGAGCCTTGCGTGCAGCAGACGGACACCCTCAGCCCTATAATCTTAAATATATTCAGGTAGATAATGAACGTGGCATCTCCAGAGGGTATGTAGAGTGCATGAAGAAGTTTGCAAAGGCTGCGTGGGAAGCTGATCCCAATATGTCGATTATGACTTCGCTGAATATTGGAGGCAATGGATATAAGCGAGGTGGCACGGAGCAGCAGAAGCAGGAGATTGCACGCCTACGTACACAATTGACTGAACTCGAACAGGCACCTTCAGGTAAAGAGAGAGAAATACGCCGGATGCAACAACAGATTCGTCAGCAGGAAGAGAACCTGGGTAGACAATACGAGCTTTCTTCCGAATTGGCAGGATGGTTCGTTGCTCAAGGTAAAGGCGACAAACTGGCTTGGGACCCTCACTACTCGGGAGCTCGCGAGTTTGCCGACAGAGGAGATGCCTTCCTGAATGAAATGGGTATCAACCTGCAACGGGAACTGGCTAAGGATTATCCCGGCTTCAAGCTAAAACTGCATCCGATGGAAGAGAACGGCAGCCGTTGTGACTGGGATCGCGGATTGGCACATGCGCACAACTGGAATACCCTGCAACGTTACGGAGATTGCTTCCAGATGCTGGGTACCGCAAATACCTTCCAACCACACGGACTACAATATATGTGGGATCAGGGACGCATTCATTACACGCCCGATGCTATATGGTTCCAACCTTCCGCTCACATCGATGAGATGATGATGAAGACCTGGAAACCAAATGTGGTACAATCATCGAGCAGCGACCAAAGCCTGGACGTAACAGCTAAGATAAATGATGCAAAGACGGAAATGACCATCTATGTAGCCAATATGTCCGACCAACCTCAGGCAGCAATCCTGAATATTGAGAACTTCCGTTTCGGTAGCCGCGCAGAGGTGCAGACCATCGGTAATTGTGAACTGACGGAGTATAATACGTATGAGAATAAGGACAATGTAGTGTTTAAGTCTTCAAAGGCTTCTATTGCCCGCAAGAATGCCAAGTATGTATTCCCTAAATATTCGTATACGGTTATTACACTGAAGAAGTAGATTTCGACTTGCTTGTGATGGAACAGACAACGGTTATTCTATGTATAGGGTAACCGTTGTTGTTTTCTTGATAACTATCATTCTCACAACAGATACTAAGGAAGGATTGAGTAGACTTCGCTTTTCATTCGTATGATATAAAGTCAGAAAATCAAAGATTTATGAAACAGATATTGAAAATAGCCCTCGGATGACTGCATAGCCCTTTATAACCACCGCTGGAACTGGTGGGACGGCTCGGGCGACATCACTGTGCAGAACTCCATACTTTGGGCAGATGTAGCGCATCCTATCAACGTAGGTGGTCATGGCGATCCGGACTCTCCTACGGGAGAGGTGATTGAGAACCTGATTTTCCGTAACATAGATATTCTGGAACACGATGAAGACGCCCCTCCCTACCAAGGTTGCATGGCGATAGACTGCGGTGACAAGAACCACGTTCGCAACATTCTGTTTGAGAACATCCGGGTAGAAAGCATTCAGGAAGGACGACTGTTCTACGTGAAAGTGCGTTTCAACGAGAAGTACGACAAAGTACCGGGTAACAGCATCGACGGAATAACCTTCCGCAACATCACTTATACGGGAATTGGCGAAAATCCCTCTGTCATCGAAGGACTGGACAAAGAACGAACCGTAAAAAACGTGACATTTGAAAATGTAGTAATCAATGGAGAACGGATGAAAGACCTGAAAAGAGTAGGAACCAATGATTTTATAAAAGGGATTAGGATAAAATGAACAATCACGGAGAAATAGCAGGAAATAATTGTCCCGGTGTAACCTTATCACTATTTTAGCGTCTCAGATTATGAACCAAATGAAAAACAAATAATGAAATTTATCAAAACTTTATGCCTTGGCGGCATAGTAACCACTATGCTCTTGAGCGGATGTACCCAGAAGAGCATTACTTTAGAAGGCAAAGTAACGAATACATCCGGCGCTCCCATTGTATATAACATCACTACTGATGACATTTACTTACCGAACAAGATTGATACTTTACGTTTAAATGCAGACAGTACGTATCAGATTACCTTACCTGTAAACGGTAACGAAAAGCTGTCTCTTTTTCTATATGGTGAGCGAAACTTAGGTAGTATCTATCTTGCTCCGGGAAAACAGACGCTTGATATCGATGCTTCCAAATTTAATGAACTAAACCCGGTTGACGGTTTGACGAAAGAAAATAAAATCCTCAAGAAGTTGGCTGATCTGAATGAAAACGTATTTAATCTGCGTGCACGCCGGGGAGATATCTTTAACGTCGGTAAGGACACAGTTGCCTCATCCGTATATCAGAAG
This sequence comes from Bacteroides sp. Phil13, assembly GCF_001940965.1. Classification (NCBI taxonomy): domain Bacteria; kingdom Pseudomonadati; phylum Bacteroidota; class Bacteroidia; order Bacteroidales; family Bacteroidaceae; genus Bacteroides; species Bacteroides sp. Phil13. The sequence continues at coordinate 129,963 of NZ_MSHA01000068.1, forward strand.
CTGACAGACTACGCCACTACATTAGAAAAAGAAGTGGCAGGGGTGGACGATCAGTTCAGGCAGAGAGCCATACAGGATATACGCTTACAGGCTTTGATGGCATATATGAATCAATATTTCGGTAACTACCGGAGAGGTTCCGAAACGGTCAAGAAGGAATGGGACGACGCTTACGCCCAGATGTTGGATTTTGCAAACGTCGGTCAGGCTGAAAGCGTGTTCTCTCCTGCATTTGCAGATGTCATATCGAATATGGCAGGCATAGATATTTTCATGCAACATGAAAGGCGCACGAATGATGACAATGAACGCAATCAGCTGTTATTCTATTGGTATAAAACAAATCTGCAAGGCCGGGTACAGGAGGCTGCAATGGGACTTCTCATTCTGGAAGACGAAAGCCGTGAGTATTTTGCAACCGGTATTCCTTCATTGTATGAGGAATTCAAGACATTATATCCCCAAAGCGTGCTAATGCCGAAATTAGAAACAGCGATACAGAAGAACAAAGCGTTCAATGAAACCGAACTTCCGAAAGACATTCATATATTGAATACGGACAGTGTACGCACCTTTAAGGAAATTACTGACTTATACCCGGGTAAAGTGATCTTCATCGACGTATGGGCTACCTGGTGCGGTCCTTGCCGTGCTTCGTTTGCACACATCAAACCTTTGCAGAAATATGCTGCTGAAAATGATATCGTGTTATTGTATGTTTCCATCGATACTCCCCAGAAAGCTGAACTCTGGAAAAAGATGACAGGGCACTATAACTTAAAAGGAGAGCATGTCATCATCAACGAGGCTTTCAAAATGGAAATTTATGAGAAGTTCGGGCGGAACAGTATGTTATCAATCCCGCATTATGCCATCGTCAATAAAGAAGGAGAGCTACAATTCCCATCGGCAGCCAGCCCGGAAGATATGGATAAGCTGACGGAACAACTGAAAGAAGCCTCTAAATGAACGATTATTAACGAATACTAAGACTCATCGAAATACAGCAAAAACAGGCTTATTCTTCGTTCGTATTAATACTGTAAAAAACAAAGAACCATGAATAGATATAGACTGCTTTTTTCAATCATCCTCTTGCTGTTCCTCTCTCCCTGTTTGCGGGCAGGGGAATGGCAATGGTCTGTGACTCTTGATGGGTTTGTCTCTAATGAAACGAACCGGAATCCTACAGCTTTCTTGTGGATACCCGCTGACTGTATGCAGGTAAAAGCAATTATTGTAGGACAACACAATATGAGCGAAGAAACTCTTTTTGATAATCCCCTTTTCCGCGAAAAGATGCAGAAGCTGGGAATCGGCTTTGTATGGATAACTCCCGGTATCGATCAGCAATGGGATGTATCGAAAGGCACACAACAGATATTTGAGAAAATGATGTTCTCCCTGGCAGACGTCAGCGGATATAGTGAACTGAAAAATGTCCCCATCGTTCCCATAGGCCATTCGGCTATGGCTACTTATCCCTGGAATTTTGCCGCATGGAATCCGGAACGTACTTTGGCTATCATTTCCCTACATGGCGATGCTCCGCGTACGAATCTTACCGGCTACGGGCGTGAGAATCTGGAATGGGGACGTACTCGTAATATCGATGGAATACCCGGACTGATGATTGAAGGAGAATATGAATGGTGGGAAGCCCGAGTAAATCCGGCACTGGCCTTCCGCATGATGTATCCTGAAAGTTGTATCTCATTTCTGTGTGACGCAGAACGGGGACATTTCGATGTGGCAGATGAAACAGCCGCATACATTGCTCTATTTCTGGAAAAAGCTATCAATCAACGGCTGACGGATGAAGTAACGAAAGACGGTAAAGTAAAACTGAATCCGGTAAACCCAACCAAAGGCTGGCTGGCAGAACGCTGGCATCCCGATCAGAAGAAGCGAGTCAAAGCCGCCCCCTATTCACAATATAAAGGTGATCCTCATGATGCTTTCTGGTATTTTGACCGTGAAATAGCGGAAGCGACTGAAGTACGGTATACGCAAAGCCGCGGAAAGAAAGAACAGTATCTGGGTTTTGAGCAAAACGGCAGTTTACTGACATACGACAAGAAACAGCATGTACGTGTACAGCCCCGCTTCAATCCGGAAGCCGATGGAATCACTTTCCACCTGAAAGCCGTATGTACGGATTCCCTGAGAACCAAACTATCTGATGAGCATACAGATGCGACACCGATAATCAGTCGCATCTGTGGACCAGTAAAAAAGGTAAATGACACCACATTTATGGTATCTTTCTATCGGATGGGTATGAATAATCTGCGCCGTACCGGTGATATATGTCTGTTGGCAAGCCAGGCAGGAGACCGGAAGTATAAAAGTGCTGTTCAGGAAGTCAGTATCCGCATCCCCTACCGGAATACGGAAGGACAAAGGCAGTATATATTATTTCCAAGATTACCCGATGTGAAAGCGGAAAGCAGTTCTTTATCTTTAAAAGCCACAAGTGATTGTGGACTGCCCGTCTCTTACTACATCAAAGAAGGTCCAGCTGAAATAGAAGGAGACCAAATTGTATTCACTCCTATCCCACCCCGCAGTAAATTTCCGGTAAAAGTAACGGTAGTTGCCTGGCAATATGGTATTGCTGGTAAAGTACAGACGGCCGAACCGGTGGAACGTAGTTTCTACATCCTGAAATAACTGTAACCACCCAATAGAGGATGTTTATTTAATAGGTTCGGCCGTTTGAATCTTAGGTGCTGCACTCCTACCATACTGCCACACCACTACCGTAACTTTTTATCTATCTCTTTTACATGTTTCATCACAACTTCTGTTGTTTATAGGTTTTCAAAGATTTATCCTTAGTCACTTCAGGCACTAAACGAATGGCAGAACCTCCCGAAGCCCTCAGATTAAAATACAGAACAGTCTTGGCATTGACACGGAATTTTGAGACTCTGACTTTCGTTCGTGTAGGAATAGATTTGTCGCCATCTGTATAAATTTCAGCTACATAATCTTTTCCTGCAGGCAGAAAACTCAAATCAACCGGTAACGTCCGTGCATCATTATTTGTAATTGAGCCTATGAACCATTCCTCTCCTCTCCGGCGAGCCACAGTAATAAACTCACCGACTTCACCTTGTAAAACCTTCGTATCATCCCAGGTGGTGTACACATCATCAAAGAACTTTAATTCCGGTTCGTCCTGCGAATCCGAAGGCTTATCATACCAATATATATATTGCAGGGGACTATAATAGACAGCTGCTAATGCCAATTGATGCGCCGGTGTAGTCTGAATGGACTTAGAACGGGGAACACCATAATTATCTTTTTCAACGTTCAGCCTGCCAAAGTCCTGGCGATAGTAACATATCGTATAATCGGCTGCTCCGGCTACAAAGCGGGTAAAAGGCAACGTAACATTATGAGTGGCATCCGGAAATTCTTCATTGCCGCGAATACCTTCCTGAGTCATCAGATTAGGATAGGTACGACTAAAACCTGTCGGACGATATTCATCATGAATGTCTACCATCAGCCCATAATCAGCACACTTTTTCACGGCTTCGTGCATCCATTTAGTCCACACCTGTGAACCTACCTGCACGAATCCAAACTTAATTCCCGAAATTCCCCATGATTTATACAAAGGGAGTATCTCATCCAACTGTTGCTGCAAAGCCCGCTGATTAACATAGAGTATAACTCCGATGCCATGCTGCTTCGCATAAGTAACCACTTCTTTCAGATTCAGAGCATCTATTTTCGGATTCCTACGCGGATCAAGTGTTACGGTAGTAGCATCTGAAGCCTTATCATACTCAAAACCATACCAACCGGCATCAAAGTGGATATATTGCAGATTCCGTTTTACAGCAAAGTCTACCAAAGCTTTTCCACCTTCTGTGGTCAAGGTCACTTCACGCATCACTTTTCCTGGTTTAATCCAGGAAGTATCCTTAATCCGACATGGCGGATTCAAATTTAACAGAATATCATTGTGTTCCAAAATCTCACCCGGATTGTCAGCACACATGATTACACGCCACGGAGTAGAATAAGGAGCAATATCTTCTACCGGACCATACATAGCCGATATAATCGTATTCTTTTTAGTCGGTGACACATTGAACTTCGTACGTACATAATCCACCACTTGGGCTTCAGCTAGGCAGACATATCCTCCATCTGCCAGTGTCAGCAGTAACGGACGGTCCGATTCACCCGGCCAGTTTTCAAGAGGCAGATAAGAATACGGGGTCTGGGCTTTGGGGGTAAAATAAGCTTTAGTACCTTCGGGCATGGTATATTCTGTATACTCATCTGTAATCTTCAGATATTGTCCGCCCGGAAAATGGTAACGGAAGGCAATTCCCTCATCATAAGCACGGACATCAAGAATCAGCTTATCACGTCCGTTCTGACGGTTGACAACTATTTTCCATGCATGATAGCAGTCTTTAATTTCACTTCTTTCCCCATAAACCGGATGCCAGATCGTATCTTTCCGACTACTATCCACAGTTCCTATTTCAACTCCATCCCGCCATTCTACATTTGCATTGATTCCCAATAAGGAAGGTTTTACTGTCTGTTTGCCATTCCAAGTCAAAGAATAGTGTAACTGTCCACCGCTATCACTCAACGTAAACTGGTATTTTCCATCCGGTGATGTCATATTCACCTCTTTGCCCTGTACACTCAGAGACAAAGCTACACATAATACGCCTACAAATAATTTTTTCATTTCAGAATTCTACTTTATATTATTACTTTACATATCAACCGCCTCAAAGATGCTTTCATACCATAATTCATATTTCAATGTTATTAAATTATAGTTCTTCCAGACCAGCATTTAAAATAAAAACGAATAAGCAAGCTCTTTTACTCAATATGGATCGTAACTAAATTCATCTATTTCCGCCTGAAAACACATTTTAACCTCATAATACACTATTCATAGAATGATTTTCCATAATAAAACTAAAAAGTATAATACTGCTTTAGGTAAATTCGCACATAATAAGCTATATAATACATATTGACTTCTATCTAATATGTATTAACCTTATTATTTTAAGAATATGATGAAAAAGAAATTTATTCCGTTATTTATTCTTCTCTTTTATATGCTGAATATAAACAGTCAAGAGTTTATTCATCCGGGCTTACTTCATTCTGAGTCCTCATTAAAAAGAATCCGGGAACTTGTTAGAAATGAGACCCAACCGGCTTACGGTTCATTCAACATCATGCGAGGAATGCCTGAGGGAAAAGCTGATTATCGCATAAAAGGACCTTTCGAAACTATCAGCCGTGCCGGTAAATATGGTTATACCAAAGATCCTTGTGAACGAGATTTTAATGCAGCTTATTACAATGCCATTCTTTGGATAGTCACAGGAAAAGAGCCTCATGCAGACAAAGCAATGGAGATTATCAGAGCGTATGCAAGTACCCTAAAGAAAATAGAAGGTCCGGACGATCCGCTTTGTGCCGGCCTTCAAGGATTTATGCTGGTAAACGCAGCAGAAATCATGAGATATACATATACAGCAGATAAATATGCCAACGGATGGGATGTAAAAGATACGCCCAAAGTAGAAAACATGTTCCGAAATGTATTCCAACCTATACTTACTACTTTCTACAATACCAAACCTTACACCAACGGTAACTGGGGAATTGCAGTAACGAAGGCACAAATGGCATTCGGAGTATTTCTAAACGATAAAAAGTTGTATGAAGACGCCATAGAGTTTTTTCTGAAAGGCCATGACAATGGAACTCTTCCCAACTACGTAGCAGAATCCGGCCAAATACAGGAAAGTGGACGTGACCAACAACATGCTATGTTAGGGTTAGGATGCCTCTCGGAAATTGCTGAAATAGCCTGGACACAAGGCAAAGATCTGTATAATGCTTTGGATAATCGCCTTATGAAAGGTTATGAATATCTGGCCAAATCCAATCTGGGTTATGAAGTACCTTTCTTTACTTGGAAAGATATAACCGGAAAATATTCAAACTGGACTACGTTAGGGGAAGAAGGAATGGGACGTTTCCGCTCATTATTTGAAATAGCATACAATCACTATGTTGAACGCAAAGGGTTAGAAATGCCATATACCCAAATTGTATTGGGTATGATACGTCCTGAAGGACCGGGATTTACCTGTGACAACCCGGGCTTCGGCAGCCTGTTGTTCTATTTGGGAAAGGACTCAAATGAAAGAAAAATTCCCGGACAAATAAATGAGGATCTTTCTCAACTGGAAGGATGGACTTTCGCCAATTGCTCTTATAAGCAGGTAGATAATCTAATGTCATTTGTATCATCCGGAGTAAATATGCAAAAGAAAAGGATTTCCTACCAGGCAGGGAACTATCCGTATATTGCTGTAAAGGCACCCAAGATTCCAGCATCCGCAAATAAAGACTGGTTACAATTAAGCTATAGTGTTGCCAGTGCTCCGGAATTTTGGAAGTTAGATTCAGATAAGGCTAAAAAGATAGAAAAAGATATCTATGTATTTAAGATTACAGACTATCTGTCAAATAATGGAACGCACTTCACAGAAAGGCCAACAAACATTACTCTTATTCTCAATTTTGGGAATATCAGTAATGAACCAGTAATTGTGGAATGGATTCGTTCATTTGAAAAGCTGGAAGATATTTGAGTAATATATTTCTCTCCTTCGTATATATAAAGAAAGAATTAATAAAAAAGTTATGAGAAATAAGAGTTTAATCCTAATAACAATCTGTGCGGCTCTATCAACCGGTCTTTCCGCTCAATCCATTTATCCCGGACAGCATACCGGGAAAATGAAAAAAATGACAACCGCACCGATGCAGGTAGAAAGTTTCGACTTAAAAGACGTACGTTTATTGCCAAGCCGCTTTCGCGACAATATGATGCGTGATTCTATTTGGATGACCTCCATAGCAACCAATCGTTTGCTGCACAGTTTCCGCAACAATGCCGGAGTATTTGCCGGACGTGAAGGCGGATATATGACCGTAAAAAAACTGGGCGGCTGGGAATCACTGGACTGCGAACTGCGTGGACATACAACAGGGCATTTACTATCAGCCTATGCGCTCATGTACGCATCTACCGGAAGTGAAATATTCAAGTTGAAAGGTGACAGCCTTGTTACAGGTCTGGCAGAAGTACAAGCAGCTTTGGGAAACGGGTATCTCAGTGCATATCCGGAAGAATTGATTAATCGGAACATACGTGGGACAAGTGTATGGGCACCCTGGTATACATTACACAAGCTCTTCTCCGGATTGATCGACCAATACCTCTATACAGATAACAAACAGGCATTGGAAGTAGTTACCCGCATGGGCGACTGGGCTTATAATAAACTTAAACCACTGGATGAAGCCACCCGAAAAAGGATGATACAGAATGAATTCGGCGGTGTGAACGAATCTTTTTATAATCTTTATGCCATCACCGGCGACGAGCGTTATCAATGGCTTGCTGAATTTTTCTATCACAATGATGTTATCGATCCGCTGAAAGAACAACGCGATGATTTAGGAACAAAGCACACGAATACCTTTATCCCAAAAGTTCTTGCCGAAGCACGCAACTACGAGTTGACGCAGGATAATGGCAGTCGGAAACTGACTGATTTTTTCTGGCATACCATGATAGACCATCATACCTTTGCACCGGGATGCAGCAGTGATAAAGAGCATTATTTCGATCCACAACAATTATCCAAACATCTGACCGGATATACCGGTGAGACTTGTTGTACATACAATATGCTGAAACTCAGTCGCCACCTGTTTTGCTGGACAGGAGATGCCAAAGTTGCCGACTACTACGAACGTGCACTCTATAATCATATCCTTGGGCAACAAGACCCTGAAACGGGAATGGTATCCTATTTCTTGCCTTTGCTCTCCGGCTCGCACAAAGTTTATAGTACCCAGGAGAATTCCTTCTGGTGTTGTGTAGGCAGTGGTTTCGAAAGCCATGCTAAATATGGAGAAGCTATCTATTATCACAATGACCAGGGAATCTACGTAAACCTCTTTATCCCGTCAGAAGTAAACTGGAGAGCGAAAGGAATAACTCTGCACCAAGAAACAAGTTTCCCTGCAGAAGAAAACACAGCATTGACCATCCAAACGGACAAACCTGTCACCACTACGATTTATCTGCGCTATCCATCATGGAGTAAAAATGTGAAAGTAAACGTCAATGGAAAAAAAGTATCGGTAAAACAGAAACCGGGATCATACATTGCCGTAACCCGCCAATGGAAAGACGGTGATCGTATTGAAGCTAATTATCCGATGAACCTGCAACTGGAAACAACGCCGGACAATCCACAAAAGGGAACCCTGCTATACGGACCGCTGGTATTGGCCGGTGAAGCGGGAACAGAAGGTATGCAAGCTCCGGCACCATTCTCTGATCCGGCATTATATAATGATTACTATACTTACAATTATCATATCCCGGCCGAACTGAATACTACATTACAAATAAACCGGAAACACCCCGAACACAGTTTACAACGTACGGGTAAGGAACTGATATTTAAAGCATCACAGGGCAATGTTCTAAAGCCACTGTATGACTTACATCACCAACGTTATGTTATATACTGGGATTTAATAGAAAAGTAGAAATAAAATAAATACAAAAATATGAAGACTATCGGCTCAGCAATTATTATGTTAGCTCTCGCTCCTTCCCTCTTTGCGGACAATAGCAAGGAACTGAAGCTAGCATCTCCTGACGGAACACATGAAATAGTATTTTACCAAAAGCAGGTTTCACCCGCGGTAAACGAACTTTGTTATCGGGTAGATTACAAATCACAACCTGTAGTCAATGAATCACGTGCCGGACTGGAACTGGACAACCGGATATGGGAAATGGCTCTGGGAGCACGAAACCTGAAACAGCCTGCCTGCTGGATGGACAATCTGGAAGTGGACTCTGTGACCTACCAACCCGAAACAGACATCACCTGGCAGCCACTTTACGGTGAACGTAGCAGTGTACGCGATCATTACCGGGCCGGCACCCTTTATCTCTCCAAGAAAGATAACTCCGGCTACCAGCTCAACATTGAGGTGCGTGCCTATAATGAAGGAGTAGCTTTCCGCTATTTCTTCCCGGAACACCCAAAGGCTATCTTTCATAAAGTAGTAGGTGATCTCACAGAATACGCCTTACCGGCAGGTACAAAAGCATGGACCGAACAATGGGCACAGGCTTTCTTTGAGTACCTGAACATTGATGATATCAAACATCCGGTAGAACGTGCCCTTACGCTGGAACTCCCGAATGGTAAATGGGCGGCATTGGCAGATGCTGATGTAGACGACTGGTGTCTGACCAAATACCTTGCCTCCACAGACAAGAAGAATACACTGACTTCTGTAATGTATAGCCCCGTGGATGTAGTGACTTATTATGCCACTCCCTGGAAAATAGTCATGGCAGCCGACAAACCGGGTGAATTGCTTGAACACAATGATATCATCCAGAATCTGAATCCGCCGTGTGAAATTGCCGATGCCGCTGCATGGGTGAAACCAGGCAAGATTATGCGCGAAGCAACTATCACAACCGAAGGCGCTATTGCAACCATCGACTTCTGTGCAGCACATAATATCCCTTATATGCTTTTCGACTGGCAATGGTACATGCCCTGTGCTTCACATGACGGGGATGCCACAAAGGTGGTTGCCCAACTGGATATGCCTCGTGTAATAGCTTATGGCAAGGACAAAGGGGTTGGCGTCTGGGTGTACGTAAACCAGCATGCACTTATGAAACAAATGCGTGAACTTTTCCCATTGCTCCGCAAATGGGGAATTGTCGGGGTGAAATCCGGTTTCGTACAATACGCCAGCCATCGCTGGGCAACCTGGATCCATGATATGGTTCGTTTAGCGGCAGAAAATCATCTGCTGATGAATATCCATGATGAATATCGTCCTTCAGGCTTCAGCCGTACTTATCCGAATTTATTGACTCAGGAAGGTATCTGTGGAAACGAAGAATTTCCCGATGCAACTCATAACGTCACGCTCCCCTTCACTCGTATGATAAACGGTGCAGCCGACTATACGATCTGTTATTTCGACAAACGCCTGAAAACGACTCATGCTCACCAATTGGCAGCATCACTCGTGTTCTACAGCCCTCTGCAAACTATCTTCTGGTATGACAAACCATCGTTCTATCACGGAGAACCGGAAATAGAATGGTTTGAGAACTTGCAAACCGTGTTCGACGATACGAAAGTATTGGATGGCGCTCCCGGCAAAAACATAACAATGGCACGCCGAAAAGGTCAGGAATGGTTTGTTGCAGCAATGACCAACAATGAAGGTTCTGAAGAAGAAATACCTCTCACGTTCCTCGATAAAGAAAAGAATTACCTCGCCTGCATCTATACGGATGGGGGAGAAAAGATAACAACAAGTACACAGGTGAAATGTACTTATCTGCTTGTCAACGCTTCACAAACTATGAAGTTCCAGCTGAAACCCAGTGGTGGAGCTGCCATAAGACTGGTACCTATAGACAGGCAGGAAATGAAGAAATATAAAAAGTACAAAGGAGAAAGATTATAAAATATGATATGCCATTGAGTGAATAAACAGATTCGCTCGTATTAATAGGCAAATAACACATTAAGATTATTTTCAGTAGATAAAGGTAAGAGTTTGTATAGGTAAAATCTTTGTTTTCAGGATATTTAAAAAGGTAAATAAAAAGATGAAAAAGATATTTCTGCTTACGACATTGCTATGCGCTGCCTGTTGGCAGGCGGAAGCCCAATATGTATCCAAAGCCTGGGTATCTGACCAGAAGGATGGCACATACATCAATCCGGTGCTGCATGCCGATTATTCCGATCCGGATGTCTGCGCGGCAGGCGAAGATTTTTATATGACGGCTTCCAGCTTCGGATGTGCTCCCGGTTTGCCCATTCTCCATTCCAAAGATCTGGTTAACTGGAAATACGCAGGCTATGCGCTGAAACAGATAGAACCCATCGAGTTCTTCAATGCCCCCCAGCATGGAAAAGGTGTTTGGGCACCATCCATCCGCCACCATAATGGAGAGTTTTATATCTATTGGGGAGATCCGGATCATGGCATCTTCATGGTAAAGACCAAAGACCCTGCCGGAGAATGGGAGAAACCGATATTGGTAAAAGCCGGTCGTGGCATGATAGACCCTGCTCCATTATGGGATGAAGATGGAAAAGTATATCTGGTACACGCATGGGCAGGAAGTCGTGCCGCACTGAACAGTGTTATCACAATTTGTGAGATGAATGCAGAAGGAACAAAAGTAATCAGTGACCCGGTACTGGTCTTTGATGGTAACGACGGCATCAACCATACAATTGAAGGCCCCAAACTCTATAAGCGGAATGGCTACTACTATATTTTTGCCCCGGCAGGCGGAGTAGCAACCGGATGGCAGTTAGTATTGCGTTCGCGGAATATATACGGTCCTTATGAAAAGAAGATTGTCATGGCGCAAGGTTCTACCGACATCAATGGTCCCCACCAAGGCGCATGGGTTGACACGCAGACAGGGGAATCCTGGTTCGTTCACTTTCAGAATAAAGCCATGTATGGGCGTGTCGTTCACCTGAACCCGATGAAGTGGGTAAACGACTGGCCTGTAATTGGAGAAGATAAGGACGGCGATGGTTGTGGCGAACCCGTACCCCGTTATAAAAAGCCCAATGTAGGCAAGAATTATCCGGTAGAAACACTTGCGGACAGTGATGAGTTCAATACCCGCCAGTTAGGACTACAATGGGAATGGCATGCCAATTATCAGGATACATTCGGATATACTTCCGACCTGGGATTCATCCGTATTTACGGACATATTCTCTCCGAGAACTTTGTGAATTTCTGGGAAGTACCGAACCTTTTATTGCAGAAATTCATGGCAGAAGAGTTCACAGCAACTACCAAACTAAAAGTTTCCGCCAAAATGGACGGACAGCAATCCGGATTGATTGTAATGGGCTGGGACTATTGTTACCTCGGAGTAGAGAAAGAGGGCGATAAATTTATACTGAAACAAGTGACCTGCAAGGATGCAGAGCAAAAGACACCCGAAACAGTCACTCGCCTGGCAGAATTACCTGCCAGCAGAAAGTACGAAGCCGGTTTGTTTCCCAACTACGAAAGGGATATCTATCTACGGGTAAAAATAGAGAAAGGCGGTATCTGCCACTTCTATTACAGCCTGGATGGTAAGAAATATAAAGCAATAGGTATACCTTTCACAGCCCGTCAGGGAAAATGGATAGGTGCCAAAGTAGGGCTATTCAGTACCACTCCTTATGGTAAGGAACGGGGATGGGTAGATGCCGACTGGTTTCACATAGATAAATAAAAAGACTGATTATATGAAAACAAAAGAACTACTGTTCGGTGCATGCCTGTGCATGTTTACGGCTTGCAACATGCCCGAGAAAGGAATGGATGTGGATGTATATGAGGCGCTGGATTACTGTGACGCCCAAGTACAACGCACTTTAACAGAATTAAAAGCAGCAAAAGGTACTATCGACTACTCGATGATGCCCCGTAACATCATGGACAGCCTCAACACTTGGCATTGCCGAAAAGCGACAAAGGATGAATGGTGCAGTGGTTTCTGGCCAGGAGTTTTATGGTATGATTACGAATATACCGGTAAAGCAACCATAAAGGAAGAAGCAGAGAAATTCACAGAACCGTTGAAGTTCCTGTCACAAATTCCGGCATACGACCATGACCTGGGTTTTCTGATCTTTTGCAGCTACGGCAATGGATATCGGTTGACACATAATCCGGAATACAAACAAGTGATTCTGGATACAGCAGATTCACTGGCAACCTTGTTCAGACCTCGTGTAGGCACTATACTTTCATGGCCACGTAATGTAGAAATGTTCGGTGGACACAATACGATCATGGATAATATGATAAACCTGGAAATGCTTTTCTGGGCTGCCAAGAACGGAGGAAACCCATATCTGGCAGATATAGCAGTGTCGCACGCTGATAAGACTATGAAATATCAGTTCCGTCCCGACTACACTTCCTATCACGTAGCGGTTTATGATACTTTGACGGGCGACTTCATAAAAGGAGTTACACATCAGGGATATGCCGACAACACTATGTGGGCACGTGGACAGGCATGGGCTATCTATGGTTATACGGTAGTTTATCGGGAAACGTTAGATCCCCGCTATCTGGATTTCGTACAGAAAGTAGCCGATGTATATCTGGAAAGACTGCCGGAAGACTATATACCTTACTGGGACTTTGATGCCCCCAGTATTCCGAATGCGCCACGTGACGCCTCTGCTGCAAGTGTAACCGCATCCGCTTTACTGGAACTATCTACATACCTACCGGATAAGAAAGGAGATGAATATAAGAATGCCGCCATAAGAATGTTAACAAGTTTGAGTTCAGACAAATATCAATGCGGCAAAAGCAAACCAGCATTCCTCCTCCACTCCACCGGACACTTACCGAACAATTCAGAAATAGACGCTGCCATCATTTATGCAGACTATTATTATATCGAAGCCCTGATTCGATTGAAGAACTTGATTGAAGATAAAGCTGTCATATAGGAACAACGCTTTCCCCGCTTACTGCTTCGGTTTGAGGGGAAGCGTAAACCAAAATGTAGATCCTTCTCCCAATTTTGAATTTACTCCAATCTCTCCTCCCATATTCTGAATAATAAGTTGGCAAATAGGCAGCCCTAAACCAGTGCCTTGCTTGAAACTATCCAACTTGATGAAACGTTCGAATATAAGATGGAGCTTATCTTCCGGAATACCTGTCCCTGTATCGGTCACATAATAATAAATCTCTTTCTCACGAACTTCATATCCATAACGAATACTCCCGGTTGAAGTGAATTTACAGGCATTGGTCAGGAAATTCAAAACCAGTTGCTGAAGTCTGTTTTTCTCTGAACAAACAACATAATAATCTGGCATTCCAGGTTCAAAAATCAGCTCAACACTACTCTGTAAACGTGACTCAACAACTCCTTTCAAAGTCATTAGTACTCCATTTAGTGCAAATTCCGAGTAATACAAATCAAGAACTCCGGCTTCTATCTTAGACAAATCAAGAACATCATTGATAAGCTGCAACAAAATTCCGTTATTTTTCTCTATGATGCTGACATACTCTTTCTTTTCTTCTTCATCTTCAGTCATGGTCAATATGCTGGAAAAGCCAATAATAGCATTCAACGGAGTACGGATTTCATGGCTGATATTAGCAAGGAAGGCAGATTTCAGACGGTTGGACTCTTCCGCACGTTCTTTGGCGGCAATGAGTTCACGTTCCGCCACTTTACGTTCTGTAATAAACAGCGATGAGCCCACCACGATTAAAGGATTTCCTTTTTCATCATATTGTTCCACGAAAGCACGAGCCTCCATCCAGTCTTCCGAATCGTCTGGTTTACCCGGACGATGAACCCGATATTCTTCTTTAATTTTATCGACTTTATTGGCACGCACATCCTTAAAGACTTGCCGGATACGCTCCCTATCCTCCTCACTGACAAAGGTGAGGTAGTTGTTTACATGGGTAGCATAAGTCATTTCTGAGACTTCCTTTTTGCCTTGTTCTATTGGCTTGTAAGAACTATACGTGATTTCATCCGTACGTATATCCCATTGCCAGGGAAGCAAATCAACGACTTCTAATGCCATTGCCATTTTAGAATGGGTGAAGCGCTGATTCTGTTCCACCAACTGAAGACGTTCCAGTATCTTATTCCTGCGAAGCTGAAAAAAGAGGATTACCAACAGTAAGACAATGCTGCCTACTACCAAGGCAGACTGATATTTTTCAAGGAAAGTAGGAGGAGCATTTAAATAAACTGTTCCCGGAGGACAATTTTTAGGAGATAAACCAAAATCCACCATATAAGGATAGTTAAAAAGAACAATGGGGTCCGGATTATAAGGTAGGATACTCCGTGCCTGTTTACCATCAGCTATTGCATTAATAGTTTTCACGATTTCCTCACAATACAGATTCATGTCATATACGCACCCACCAATAATAGTCCCATCTTCTTCAATACTTGAAATGGAAGAAGATAACGCAAAGAACGGGCAAGGCAATGTGGAGTTAGCAATCACTTTATAAGAATTGGCCATCATAAGCATATTACCGGCAAACATTCGTTTATGAAACCATGAAGCAAACAAAATACCGGTTTCCTCCGGAACTACCTGCCGCAATGTATCTAACAACTGGTCCGGACTCCAAGTACTAGCTGACAGGTATTTATAAGTAAGATCTGAATGCTCCGTCTTGATCAATTCAGAAAATTGCTGATCATAATCGATATCGCGGTCAGTCTGGTCACCAATCAACAACAGACTTTTCATCTTCGGAATCATACGGCGTATCAGTTGAACACTCTCGGGGATAAAAGCACGTGCATTCAGAAAAGTCATATTGTACTCGTCACGCAGATCATTCAGATAGATACGATCCTTTTGTGGAACAACCTGATTGTACATATAGGTGGAATCAGGTCCTATATAGCTACTCTCAGCACATACTATCAAAGGTATATCCCCCCAATGTTCACGCATTTCATCCCGTAATATCAGAGGAGCATTACCCAGCATCAACACAGCTTTAGGAGGATTGTTTCCATAAGTTGAAAAAAGATTATTTTTATATTGATTCAGTATTTCAGGAGTCTCTATCGTCAGAATATTCATATACTCTACATTCATGCTCACATCTTTCCGGTCATATTCCTTTTGCATGATATGCGAAATGATAGTCTGACTCCACGGAGCACCTGATACATAACTGCTGATAATCAGCAAATCCGTACCGGAACTTACCTTCTTGGCTTCAGCCGATACCGAAGAAGAGAAATATAATAAGAAAATACACAAAAGACACTTTATATGCAGAAGTATTCTCATGATTTCGCAATTAGTCTTTTAGACTAACAAGTCAAGAATCGCTTTTGTTCAAAAATGGCAATTTTTTCCTTAGGAAATCAAATTCATGTAAGAAAAACATTTATATTTGTATTCAATAATAATCACAAAATTATATATTATGAAAAGGTTAACCTATTTATTTGTTTGCTCACTTGCAATAGGAAGCATTGTCGCCTGTAAACAAGAATCTAAATTCCAAATTATCAATGGAATAGTATACGATGCTACTATGAATAATATTACTCTGATAACCGGCAAAGGAGACACTGTCAATATCAGTACAATGGATGCCAATAGAGATAAAGTATGCGGGGTACTATTGGAAGACAGTGTAGAAGTGGTTTGTATCAAAGAAAAGATGGAAGGAAAAGAAATCTTAAAAGCTGCTGAACTGACAATCATTAAAAAATAATTCAATAAACAGCAATGGGAGTGTTTCTTATCACCCCCATTGCTGTTTTATTCTCTATTCATCAACCGATGTTCCGCCATGTGTTCATACTTCGTATCCGGACGCCCATAATTAGCATAAGGATAAATAGAAATACCACCGCGTGGGGTAAAAACACCTGTAACCTCAATATATTTAGGATCCATTAGTCGAATCAAGTCTTTCATTATAATATTCACACAATCTTCGTGGAAAGCACCATGATTACGAAAACTGAAAAGGTAAAGCTTCAGACTCTTGCTTTCCACCATCTTAATATCAGGAATATAGCTAATACGGATCTCCGCAAAATCCGGCTGCCCTGTTATGGGACACAAGCTGGTAAACTCCGGGCAATTGAAACGTACCCAGTAATCATTTCCCGGATGCTTATTATCAAAAGCTTCCAATACTTCAGGTGCATAATCCTGTTTATATTCAGTCTTTCTTCCCAAAAGGGATAATTGGTCTTTCAATTCACTCATAATATAAAGTTTTAGCATTTACGACTTAAATACTTCTCTAATCCTTCACGGCGTAACTTACATGCCGGACAATGCCCGCAGCCATCCCCCGGAATACCATTATAACAAGTCAGGGTCTTATTGCGTATCAAGTCAAGTACTCCCAATTCGTCTGCCAAAGCCCAGGTTTCAGCTTTATCGATCCACATCAGCGGAGTATGAATTACAAACTGTTCATCCATAGCCAGATTCAAGGTCACATTGAGCGATTTGATAAAGGCATCCCGGCAATCGGGATATCCACTAAAGTCTGTTTGTGACACTCCCGTCACAATATGATTGATGCCATGTTCACGAGCATACACGGCAGCAATACTTAAGAAGAATAAATTGCGCCCCGGTACAAACGTATTAGGAAAACTATCCGTTGGCTTTTCCTGATCCATTACCATGGTAGTGTCCGTCAAAGAATTATGTCCCAACTTACCGATGAACGATACATCCATTACTTCAAACTTCACATCGGCATCACGAGCTATTTCCCGTGCCAGTTCCACTTCCTTCTCATGTTTCTGTCCGTACAAAAAGCTCAGGGCAACCACTTCTCTGAATTTACGTTTCGCCCAAAACAGACAAGTAGTAGAATCTTGTCCACCACTAAATACTACTAATGCAACTTCTCTATTCACGCTATTTTAAATATCTTTGATTTTCAATATATTATAGGAAATATCCTCATCATACACATCGCTACCGTCTATCCGTTTAATAGCTACTACTACACGGATAGTGACCGGAAGAATCAATACTTCATACAAGGATTTCAATACGATCTGAATACACATCATTACAAGCAATTCACGCCAAGCAATAATACCACCAAAAGCTACAGGGAAGAATATAATAGAATCTGCCGTCTCCCCTACTATTGTCGACCAAATAGCACGGGCAGAAAAATTTCGTCCACCACTTGTCACTTTCATACGGCTCATGACATAAGCGTTGAGAAATGAACCTACCAAAAATGCGGTCAGACTTGCTACAACAATACGCGGTGCCATCCCAAAAACAAAATTGAAATGGGCTTCTCCTTCCCAAAACGGTGCAGCCGGTAGTGCAACGGCTATCAAGCCAAGCATTACCACAAAGAAGTTCATGGCAAAACCACTCCAGATAATAAGACGTGCTTTACGGAAGCCCCACACCTCAGCAATGCAATCGTTTATAATATAAGAAATAGGGAAAACCAATAATCCGGCTGTAACGGTTATACCAAAAACCTGAATAACCTTGGTTTCAAGAAGATTAGCTGCAATCAGGCAAACATTAAATAAAATACCCAGCAGCATAAAAGGTACAGATACTTTTTGCTTCATAAATCCTGTTTTTTACGTGGTGTCCTAGAATACACGACCGCTATTCACGGCATCTTACATTTTAATCCGGGTGCAAAGATACGATAAGTTTCTAAAACAGACAAACATTCCTTATTTCCGGAATAAATACATTCGATTCGAACCGTGCCAAGTCCGTGTTTGCTCCGTATCTATACAGACGGACCAGACACGGAGTTGGTACGGCTTGGTACGGACTTGGTATAGACCGGGTACTATTAAGATGAAACAGTAACACCTCTAATAATTAAGCGAAAAGAATCACTGATCCGCTAACTCCTCCAATGAGTAAACATTATACTTTTTAACTAAAAGTAGAGAAAAGCATAGCCCATTCATCCCATCATTCATTTCAATTTGAAGGGCAAAAACAGTTAACGAACTTTAAAAACAAAACTAAAACAAAGAAATATACGAACATAAAACAGCGCAACATCCAACATAACAGCATGATTATAAATCATATAATATCAAAATAACACATTTTTCAAATATGCAAGCAAGTTGCATCTAAATCAATATTTTATTCACGCAAGTTTCTTAAGCAAATAAAACGACATATAACAGTTATTAATATAATCCACCATTTATTTTAAGTAACGAAAATACGAATTATATTTGGAGTAGCAAGATCAGACAAGACATAAAATAACTTCTGATTCAGAATGCTGCAACTCCTTAATTTATAATATCAACCTAAGAAAAACAAATGCTTATGAAAAAGGAAACAATGCACCCAGACATTCTATTGTCCATCTCATTTTCTATCTAGTTTATTTAATATTCCAATTTAGCTTTAAACAAAAATCATCAAATCATGAATGAAAGTCGCGAACGAGGAACACTACATTACAAATTCCTCACCACTATTGCCATTGTAGCTTTACTAATAGGAAGCAATACCGCCCTGGCAATCGGTACTAATTCAGAAGGTTTATCTGAAATTGCAGAACAGCTACAATCGCAAGTCGTCAATGGCACGGTAACAGATCAGACAGGCGAACCTGTTATCGGAGCAAGTGTTCTGGAAAAAGGAACAAACAATGGTATTATTACCAATATAGATGGTAAATTCTCTCTTACCGTGAAAAGAGGTGCTACTTTGGTTATCTCTTTCGTCGGATATAAGACACTGGAAGTAAAAGCAACCCCCAAGATGGAAATCACGCTGACAGAAGATTCCGAATTACTGGAAGAGGTAGTAGTAGTTGGCTATGGAGTTCAGAAAAAGAAACTGGTAACCGGAGCTACCGTACAAGTGAAAGGTACTGATATCGCAAAACTAAATACAACAGATGTTCTGGGCGGTCTGCAAAGCCAGGCACCTGGTATAAATATCACATCAAACGGCGGCTTCCTCGGACAGGGATTTAAAGTCAATATCCGTGGTCTCGGAACCAATGGTAATTTTTCTCCTTTATATGTAGTAGATGGAGTGGTCAACGGCAGTATAGATGGTCTAAGCCCTGCCGACGTTGAATCTATCGATGTATTAAAAGATGCCGCATCTGCTGCGATCTATGGTTCACGTGCCGCCAATGGCGTTATTCTCATCACTACCAAGCAAGGCAAAACAGGTAACTTTGAGGTTACTTACGATGGTTACTATGGCATTCAGAACCTTCCTAAAATCGCCACCCTGCTGAATGCTAAGGAATATATGATGATAGAAGATGAAATGCACATGATGGATGGTACTTCGCTTCTGAACTGGGAAAAATGGTTACCGGCAGCTGATTATAAAGCTATTCAGGAAGGAACCTGGAATGGTACCAACTGGATAAAAGAGATCTTAAATAATGATGCGCCCATCCAAAGCCATTCATTGAACTTCACTGGAGGTACAGAACGTTCCAACTTCTCCGTCGGTTTTACCTACTTCAATCAAGAAGCTACCATGGGAGCTCCTGGTCGCATTGCCAGTATGGACAGATACAATGCACGTATCAACTCTAATCATATTGTCAAAAAGATAGGGAACCTTGATGTACTCAAAATTGGGCAGACTCTTAATTACAAGTACCAGCAGACTGCAGGTTCTTTCGCCACCACTGGCATTTACTGGAATGGTACACGTGATATGTTAACTACTCCCCCATTGATGCATGCCTATAATAGCAAAGGAGAGTACTACTTATATGATGATGCACAAGAAGAAGGATATGGGGAAAACACCACAAATCCAATAGCTTATATGGATTACTACACAAGTCATGCCTTAAGCAAAAGCCATTACTTACAATCCAGTTTTTATGCAGAGCTGCAACCAATCAAGAATTTACGAATCAAGTCACAATTCGGATACATCTTGTCAGCTTCAAGTTATCGTTCATATATCCCCAGTTATCGCCAGCTAAGTCAAAGCCTGACGACACAAGAAGACAGGGTAACTCAGTCCATGTCACTCAACCACCGCTGGTCCTGGGAAAATACAGCCAGTTATAATTTCACTCTTAAAGACCATCATTTTGACGCGGTAATCGGGCAGAGTCTTGAAAAATACGGAATGGGTGATTCCATGAGTGCCAATGCAGAAGGTTCTGAATTCTCAGACTTTAAACATGCATATCTGAGCAACATAAAGTACGATGATAAAAATAAAATTAAAACTTTAACAGGAGCTCCCGGCGCAGCAGGGCAAATGGCTTCCTTCTTTGGTCGTATAAACTACAACTATAAAGAAAAGTACATGGCAACCGCCATTATGCGTGCGGATGGTTCTTCTATTTTTGCCCGTGGTCATCGATGGGGATATTTCCCGTCTTTCTCGGCAGGTTGGGTCGTTACAAACGAAAGTTTCATGCCGGAACTCAATTGGCTGGATTTCTTAAAACTGCGTGCATCTTGGGGACAGAATGGTAATAACGCCGTAAACACCTTTGAATACATTTCACGTATCACTGCCAACAACGGTAATGGAGGTTATTCATTCGGCGACTCCATGGATCAGGTTTCTATTGGTTCCTACGCATATAAGCTGACTAATCCGGATCTTTCATGGGAAACCCAGGAACAGCTCAACATAGGTCTCGATGCACGATTCTTCAATGGTCGCCTGGCACTCGAATTCGATTGGTATAGAAGGTTAACCAAAGACTGGCTTATTACCCCACCCGTACTCTATTCATTCGGTTCAAGTCCGGCTGCCATCAATGGTGGAGTTATTCGGAATACCGGATTTGAAATCGGTCTCCACTGGAACGATAACATAGGTAAGGACTGGAATTATGGTATCAATCTAGCTCCTGCATTCAATAAAAACAGAATTACCGAACTTCCCAATGAAGATGGTATCCTCCATGGACCGTCGGGCAATTTATGGAATGCATCCGACGAGTGTGCACGCGGAGAAATTGGAAAACCTTTAGGATATTTTTATGGCTACAAGAGTCTCGGTATTTTCCAGAACCAAAAACAAATAGACGAATATAAAGGTGCTAAAGAAAATGGTGCTCAAACACAACCGGGAGATGTGATCTGGGCAGATATTGATAAGAATGGAATCATTGACTCGAATGACCGTACAGAAATTGGTAATCCTCACCCGGATATGACACTTGGATTCTCTTTCAATGTCAGCTGGAAAATGATTGACCTATCGGTTACTACTTATGGAGCCTTCGGCCAGCAAATACTTAAATGCTACCGGGATTATGCCAGTTCTCCATTGCAGAACTTTACCACAGACATCCTGGAACGTTGGCACGGAGAAGGAACTTCCAACAAGTTACCACGCCTGGCAAGCACTGGTGGAAGCAATTGGTCTAAAGTTTCCGATATTTATGTAGAGAATGGAGATTATCTCAAAATCAAGAATATTACGATCGGAGTTGATATCAAGAAGATTTTCAAGAAAATCCCTCTGCAACAGCTCAGACTTTATGCTACAGTCCAGAACTTATACACCTTTACCGGATATTCAGGTATGGACCCCGAAATCGGTTATGGTAGTGATTTTGGTTGGGTACAGGGCATAGATTTAGGATACTATCCGGAAGCCCGCACATGTATGCTTGGTTTAAATGTCAAATTCTAATAATATGAAAATATGAAAAAACTAATATATATACTATCTGCACTTTTCATACTCACGTCATGTGAAAGTTTCCTTGACACTGAGTTACTTACAGATAAAACAACAGAGAACTTTCCGGAAACGGAGAAAGATGCCAACCAAATGTTGACGTCTATCTATGCCAAGTTATTGTTTGAAGATCCTGAAACATCTTCAGAATACTATACAGCCCAATTGGCCAGTGATGATTGCTTAGGCGGCAACCTCTCTTATTCCGGCAATTGCGCCACAAACTTCTTGCTTTATCAAGGAAGCCTGAACAGTAGACTTGGTATCTGGGACCGTTGTTATCAACTCATAAATCGTGCCAACAATACGATTAACACGCTCGATAACGTAAAAAGCTGGTCAAGTGAATCTGAACGTTTACGTCACTTCGGCGAAGCTTATTTCCTCCGGGCATGGACCTACTATGAATTAGTAAAGATATTCGGCGGCGTTCCCCTTCGTACCACGATTGAAGCTGTAAACCTCCCGCGGGCGTCCGTTGATGAAGTATATGCCTTGATTGCTTCTGATATAAAGAATGCAATTGAAATGATGCCTAACCAGATATATCCGGCCGGGAATGCCATGGCAGGTCATGCTACCAAGTATGCAGCCGAAGCACTTGCAGCGCGAGTATTTCTATTCTATACCGGACGTTATGACAAGAAGACTTTACCTCTGACTCCCGAAGGCGAAATCACAAAAGAACAAGTTATCAGTTGGTTGGAAGACTGCATAGATCATTCCGGACACAACCTAATTTCCGATCAACGCAATCTATGGGGTTATACAAACTCTGCCACTAACAGTACCAGTTCCAAGAAGCAATACGCATACGCAGTGAAGCATAAACTCGCTTGGGATGGCAATTCTTCTATCGAAACACTCTTTGCCAACAAGCACAACCTGACCTCCACATGGACCTACACATGGTTTGCCAATACATGTGCAATGTTCTACTCCCCTTCCGGTGACGATGCCGACTGGAAAGAGGAAAGTTATCCATTCAACTTTGGTTGGGGTGCAGGCCCGGTATCTCCCAGTATGGTTCAGGACTGGAAAGAGTGGTCTAAACAACAAACATTCTTGGATGGATACACTGAAGACCCGCGTATATCCGGTTCTATTTGGTCGTACAAGGCTATGGACCCCAACAATGAAGGAAATGTTTTGGCAGACTTCCGTTTAGATGATTCGGAACCCGCATATACCGTTTCTTACCGCTATTACGAGCAGACCGGATATTTCAACAAGAAATACATCAATATCAATGCATATAATAGCAACGGAGTACTTGAAGCTTTCGGTAAAACATTACATCCGGGCATATCCAGCCAGACTTCCCCGCAGTTACTGAATATTACCGATCTTATCCACATCCGCTTTGCCGATGTACTGCTGATGCATTCCGAACTAAAAGGAGATGCAACCGGTTTGAACAGAGTACGCCAACGTTCCCACTTAGCCCCTATCTCATACACATTGGATGCACTTAAACAGGAACGCCGTTGGGAGTTTGCTTTCGAATCCATCCGTTGGTGGGATCTGCTCCGCTGGTCTGGCCCAAGTCTGGAAGAGGCAGGAAATGCACTAAACCGCCAGACAGGCTTTGAAGTTATCAATGCCGCTGCTCTTACGCCTATGGTCAAGTACGATTATAAAAAACGTCTACAGCAAACCCAGGGTTACTGGCCTATACCTCAAATAGAAATAGACCGTTCCAATGGTGTACTCGAGCAAAATCCGGGTTGGGGACCTGATGCACAATTCAGTGATTGGACAAAAATGTAATGCCATTTAAAATCTCAATGATATGAAAACATTAAAAGCAATACTATTATTATTCGCGGCAATGGCTATAGTCACAGCCTGCGACCCTATGGAAGATGAATCCTTACGCGATAAATACATTACTAATGCCGGAGACCCTATCAGCAAGGAAGAACTGAACAACATATTATCCGTTACCCAGCCTATTCCCAACCAGGATGACGCTGTAGAAGGAGATCAATATGTAGTACTCAAAAACAACCGTCCTGAATTGGGAGGTATCTGGCACTATGGAGTCGGCACAAAGATTACCGGTAGCGATAATGATACGATCATATATGGTGCCAACGGAACTTATGAGATATATTATGAAGCTATTTCTAATGGTAAAATTGTAACCAGTGATATCTTTACCGTGACAGTCACCAATGTGTTTGACGAATGGATGGGGCTATTTACCGGAGCCAAAGACAAAGCTGATGCCGATGCAACCAAAGCATGGGGATTCCGCGAAGTAAAATGGGGATCAGTCTGCAACATGGGAGCACACGGTGGATGGAAATATACCAGTTCAGGATATACTCCGGAATCTAATTTTGCATGGTGGGGATCAGTAAACCTTGCACAGGCAGGAGATCAGAAGATAGTATTCGAAATTCAGGGAACCAAAGTGAAGACTTATGACAAGAGCGGCAATCTGATGAATGAAGGAACTTTCGGATTCGACCGTGACCAACCGGAAGACTTGGTTCAGGGCAGACTGACTACCAATATTCCTGTTATCGGCAGCAATTATGATGACCTAGGTCAGAGCAAAGGAAAAGACAATGTTTTCTGGATACTTACACTGACTGATGAATATATCACCCTGTATCACCCACAAAAATACACAGGTGGGGGCGACTGGGACGACTATGGTTGGTATGTATATTATGAATCCAAAGAATAATGCCTTATGAAAAAGATTATATTTATTGTAATAGCTATTATATTAGGACTGAGTTCCTGTCACGATGACGACTACATCACAGGTGTACCCAGTTTCGGACCTCCGGAAGTGAACAACATGGCAGAGAGAGTTAACGGACGCGTCGCATTAGGTTATGTGACCTACTATGGCAAAATGCTTCCTGACCCCACTTACATGACGCATATCAATTATGCTTTCGCCGAACTTTATGTTAAGAACAATGTCTATCAGAAGTTTGACTTGCAAGGTGACAAGGAACGTTTCAATCAAGTGAAGAAGTTAAAAGAAAGAAATAGCAATTTAAAGATATTACTCTCTTTTACAAATAGTGTCTCTAATACCGGTAATTCCCAAGACGGTGGTTTCTCCGCCCTGGCAAAAAGTCCCGAGATGCGTAAACAGTTCGCACAAGATTGCAAAAAGTTCGTTCAGCAGGAAGGCATAGACGGCATTGATATCGACTGGGAATTTCCCGG
This sequence comes from Bacteroides sp. Phil13, assembly GCF_001940965.1. Lineage (NCBI taxonomy): Bacteria > Pseudomonadati > Bacteroidota > Bacteroidia > Bacteroidales > Bacteroidaceae > Bacteroides > Bacteroides sp. Phil13. Next base: position 155,540 of record NZ_MSHA01000068.1, read on the forward strand.
CATGACTTTCGGCAGTAACGCCTACGACCCGTTGGTTGACGTAGAGAATTTTACTCTGTTAATGAAAGATTTACGCGAAACACTATCAAGTTCCACTTTACTGACCTACGCCGGATATTGCAAGAACAAGCAACCGCAAGGAGCAGGATGGAAGTATATCGATGTGAAAGCTGTAGACCCCTATGTGGACTTCGTCAACATTATGACGTACGACTTAGTAGGTGCCCCCGGCCATCAATCACCATTGAACAAACCAAGTGCTACTTGGGATTGCCAGCGTTCAGTCAACGAATATCTGAGTGCCGGTGTACCTGCCAATAAATTAGTCCTGGGTATTCCATTCTATGGAAGAGCACATTTCAACTCCGGTGGTTCTATCAATTACAGAGACATTGTCGACTTAAGCGCAGGCGAAGGCTATGTCATTGATAATTGGGATGAAGAGGGCAGCGTTCCGTACGTTACCAAGAACGGAGTATTCTATTGTGGTTATGACAATCCCCGAAGCATTGCCGCAAAAGGTACATGGCTTTTAGGATTAGGCATGAAAGGTATGATGTTCTGGGATTACGATGGTGATGATAACCAGGGAACACTACGCAATGCACTCTGGAATGCCGTAATGCAGGAAGACAAAGACGCCCAATTACATGACTTCATAAACAATTCGGATGGTTACAAAGCACTCGTCACCAGTTGCGACAAGATAATCAGCACCGGTCAATACATGGCGGGAACACTGATAGAGGAAACGACCACCTATCCTAATTATGAAGGATACCCGGTTAGGCTTTACGAATATTCAACCGGCAAGGACGTGCAAACCGGCGTTCAGAAAAAAGGCAAGGTATACATGCTCAATCCTACAGCCGAAAAACTTGCAACCTGGATTGCAACTGCCGTATGGAAAGCAAAAGGTGACACCGATACGGATGCGATGGCAGCTGTATTGAAGCATATACAATTGCAATCGGGAGCTCAGTTCCCAGTATGCGGCATTGTATATGAAGACATGGACAACTCAGGATATTATCCTTATCTCTTCAAGGACGGAGTCACCGTGTATGCAGCAGACCGTTCCAAGTGGGCTACCGAAAATCCTGCCCATCCGGGAAATTACAGTTGCACGGACGATCAACTCAACTACGATGTTAAGGTAACCAACAATGACCTGAACACATATACCGGGACCTATGCTCGTATTTGTGGTACCCTGCGTGAAGATTATAAAGCATACGGCGGCGCCGTTGATGTAGGAACAAGTGATTCTAAAGAGACCCGCAGCATTAAGTGGCTCGATGTGGTACGCGACCTTTATAAGGAAGCTTGGAACTCCAATGAAAACAAACTGATTACAGCATGGGCCAAAGCAAACTTATAATACTCTAACTTAACACGGATACAGGAGGTTGTTCCACCCACCGGATGATTTTGCGATCTTCATTCATGAGTGAAAAAATATATAAATGGAGCAGCCTCCTTTTTCTAAAGATAACAGAAAAGACAAGCCGATATGAATAAACATTTCTTTTATCTTATCTTACTATTTTGCATCAGCAGTTGTCAGCCGATAGCAAAGAAACTGATGAATATCGAAGGAGTGGTATCTTCGGAATACAACGGGCAAATCATATATTTGGTTCCACGCCCCCATCCCACTCCGGAAACAGTAGATTCTGCCTATATTGTAAACGGAACTTTCTCCTTTTCCATTCCGGCAGATTCCGCTATTTACGATATTGTTATCAGCAGGCGGGCAAATGCACCTATACAACGTCTGCTCGTTGTGGCAGAAGAAGGAACGCTGCATGCCAACATGGGTATGAATAGTTCCGGTATCGGCACTCCACTCAATAACCAACTGCAACACTGGAAAGAACAAATGGAATCTGCCGGTGAAAAAGCAGCCTTACTATCGCAGAAAATCAATAAAAATAAGAAAGACAGTACCATTACAGCAATCCTGAAGAAACAAAGGGATAGCATCTACGAAAGTTTTGGTGACTCTACGTTCTGTTTCATTAAACAGAATCTGAATCCGTTAGGAGGATACTTATTCATGACGCTTGAGCACATGTTCAATGAACAGCAAGCCAATGATTTAAAAAGACTTGGAATAGAAAAATGGAAACCCGAACCATGAGAAAACAAATAAACAGTATCTTTGTCTACCTATTCTTTATAGCCTGCTGGATATTCTTCTTTTACTTCTATCCATATCATCTGCATTATAAAGAACAGATAACACTATGCGTACTCCAACCGGACTTTCTACAAACGTACTTACAGAAACCGGCATTCCTGACCGAAATCTGTGGCGATTATCTTACTCAGTTTTTCCTGTGGACAGGTGGTGGAAGCAGTATATTAACCCTCACTTTTGTGTTCACCTGGCTGGGACTCCGGATAGCATTACGTAAAACCGGCATCACCAGCCATGTATCCCTCTGGGCATTACTGCCCATAGTTGCCGAATGGGCGTTATCCTGCCATTTAGAATATCCCCTTTCCATGTCACTTGGACTAATGTGCAGCGTCTGGGCATTCTCACTGTCAACATTGAGCACATCAACACATACGAGGGGAATACTCCACGTAGTTATGCTTACCATCCTCTATTGCGCCGTAGGGGCACACTTCTTTGCATATGTCATTTTAGCCACAATTTATGAGTGCAAGCACTTCAACAATTACAAGTTATCCTTCTTTCTGCTACTCATCTCCCTCCTCATACCTATCGGAGGTAGTTATTTCTATTTTTTAACTCCCCGCCAATCATACTTCTATCCATTGATAAGCGGATACATGCTGCGTCAGCCTTTTGTATTCCTCCTGACAGAAGTTTTTCTGCTACTCTCCCTCCTGCCGGTTTTTATTTCCCGGCAGTGTAAGCAATGGATTGCACTATTTACAATCCTTACCCTGGGTACAATTACCATAACCAAGGCACACAACGCCTCCGAAGAAAAAACACTCGCCTTTTCATCCGAAGCCTACTTCGGACACTGGGATAAGGTAATCCGGCTCAACAAGGATAACTCCTACCCGACCTATCTCAGTGCCTACTATACAAATCTCGCTTATGCCCGCCAAGACAAGCTCTGCGATGAATTAATGCTACATTATCAGCCAGCTTTCCATGGGCTTCTACTACAAATCAACGAATCAACAGGCTATATATACGCCATGGCAAGTCCCGATGCCCTCATGGAATGCGGTGACATGGCACAAGCCCAGCACTCTGCCATGCTTGCTATGACATTTACCCCGCATCAGCGTTCTTCACGCATGGTACGGAAACTGGCGGAAATTGCCATTATCAACGAAGATTATTCAGTTGCCCAAAAGTATCTACGCATGTTGTCCCATACTTCCTTGCACCGGAGCTGGGCAAAGGAGCGATTGGAACTTATTAAATCCGGCCAATGTGATTCCATCCCTTACTGGATTCATAAACGTCGGATGCTTCCACAACAAGATACGTTGTTCTCCGCCAATCAATGGCGTACTTCACTGGCTAATTTAATCGAAAGCAATCCTCAAAACAAAATGGCTGCCGACTACCTCTTATGCTTCCACCTATTGAATAAAGATCTGCAGCTTTTCAAGAAGGATTATGACCGTTACTATTATCCGGCATTCGGTTCGTTTCCATCCCGTCTCTATCAAGAAGCATTGATAGCATGTATGAATGAGAAAGAAAACCCGCAGGAACAACTGAAGCATTATCGCATCTCTGCTAAAGTTTACAAAGACTGTCTGCAATACCTCTCCATATACGAAGATGCCAAAGGAGACGGGCGGGCTTTGGAAAAGTTATTCGGAAAAACATATTGGTTCTATTACTATTATGCACAACTGAAACCATGAAAAGAGCTATCATCCTGTTCATTGCAACCCTGACGCTTTTCTCCTGTGGAAAACGTTTACTTCAGGCTTACACCGACTGTCCCGAACAGCCGCTCCTGTTTCCTGACTATACAGATATCACCGTACCCTGCAACATCGCTCCGCTGAACTTCCAACTGGAAGGTGCGGCAAACCTCTCCGTTATTATCCAGGGAAAGAAAGAGTATCAATTCGACAGCCAGTCCTACAGGCTCCAGTTCCCCATAAAGAAATGGAAAAAGATGCTTGCGGATGAAAAAGGGGATACACTGTCTGTGTCTGTCTATGCCCATATCTCGCAACAAAAGATACATTACAAAGATTTCTACTGGTACATCTCACCCGACAGCATAGACCGATATCTCAGCTACCGCCTGATAGAGCCGGCTTATGAGATATGGAACATGCTGCAAGTTTGCGAACGTAACCTTGAGAATTTCGATACCCGCCTTCTGGCCGATAACAATATTACAGATCATAGCTGTATCAATTGCCATACATCCAACCGTGCAGCCAATCCCACTACATTTATGCATATGCGTGGCAGTAAGGGAGGTACAATTTATAGTCGTGACGGGCAATTACGGAAAATCAATACTAAAACAGATCATACAGCCGGTGCTGTCTATGGAGAGATTTCCCAGGACGGGCGTTTCGGCATATTCACCACAGCCGAAATTATCCCTATTCTGCACAGCTATCGCACCGAACGTCTGGAAGTTTTCGATAAATGTAGTGATCTTATCCTGATAGATTTTGAACAGGGAACGGTTACCGATAACCCCGGTATCAGCGGAACGGAATATCAGGAAACCTTCCCTTGTTTCTCTGCTAATAACCATACTATCTATTTCTGCCGGGCACCCTATATCCCTCAGCCGGACAGTACCCGTCATATGCGCTATGACCTCTACTCCATCTCCTTTAATCCTCAAACCGGACAATTGGGTGATAGTATTCACGAAGTCTTCCGAGCTTCATCCGAAGGGAAATCCGTAAGTTTTCCCAAATGCTCACCGGACGGCAAATACCTGCTGTTCTCCGTATCCGATTATGGTACTTTCCCCATCTGGCATCCGGAAACAGACCTTTGGATGCTGGAGCTTTCTACCGGAAAGATTGATAAAATGAAAGAAACAAACGGACGGTACTCTGATTCCTATCATTCCTGGAGCAGTAATTCCCAATGGATAGCTTTCGCCTCCAAACGAGACGACCGGGTATATGGGCGTCCTTACTTTGCCCATGTATCCCAAGATGGAAGCGTAAGTAAAGCGTTTCTTCTTCCACAAGAAAATCCGGAAGTTTATCTGAATACGTTCAAGTCTTATAATATACCAGAACTTTACAATACAGCCGAGACGTATGATGCCCATGAATTGCAAAAAGCCTATTTCGGTAAAGAAACGGAGAACCTCCGCTACAAATCAATCAAAAAATAACATATCCGTCATTCTTCTACTCAACCTTTTTTCATTTAGGTTGTTCAATGGGCATTCACCAAAACCTAACTTAATAATGAAGACAATCTTTAAAGTAATGTTTCTGTTGTGCACCATCGGCCTTGTTCCGTCTGTGGCTAAAGCACAAGAAAAAGTGATTATTGACGACGAAGCATCTAATGGCATCGTCATGGTTACCATCGACAAAGCAGGCGACGAGATCATCCGTATCATGAACGAATCACAGTTCAGGTACATCCACGATCCACAGGCACCCCGCTTCCTGTTGATGGATAAAAAAGGAAAATTCGCCCTTGGTATCGGAGGATATGTGCGTGCCACTGCCGAGTATGACTTTGGCGGCATTGTAGATAATATGGATTTCATCCCGGCCTACATTCCGAATGCCAGTAAAGTAAAGAACCAGTTCCAGATGGATGCAAGCACTTCCACCATCTTCCTGAAACTGGTAGGACATACTAAGCTGCTGGGTGATTTCGTAGTGTACACTGCCGGTAACTTCCGTGGTGGGGACAAAGTATTCCAGCTGCGAAACGCATATATGTCGTTCCGCAATGTGACAGTAGGTTATACCTACGGTAGTTTCATGGATTTGGCTGCATTACCTTCCACTATTGACTTCCAAGGCCCTAACGGTGCTACTTTCTATCGCGCCACTCAACTGGCTTACACTTACAAAGGCCTGAAGAACTGGCGTTTCCATGCATCCATAGAGGTGCCCAGTGTAGATGGTACTACAAACGATCAACTCAGCGTAGCCCAACAACGTATGCCGGACTTCACCGCTTACGCCCAATATGGTTGGGGAGCCAACAGTCATCTTCGTGTAGGTGGCCTCGTTCGCAGCATGACATACACCAGTACGCTCAGCGATCATGCATCCGACGTTACCGGATGGGGTATACAGGCATCTACCTCATTCAATCTCAGTAAGAAATGGGAAATCTTCGGGCAGGCTACTTATGGAAAAGGTATCGGACAGTATCTGAATGACATAAGCAATCTGAATGTGGACATCGTTCCCAATCCCGAAAAAGAAGGTAAGATGCAGGCATTGCCTATGCTGGGCTGGTTTGCCGGGGCACAGTATAACATCTGCCCGAAAGTGTTTGTATCCACTACTTACAGTATGTCCAGATTGTATTCGGAGAACGGTTATCCCAACGATCAACCAAGCAGCTACCGCTACGGACAGTATCTCGTAGCCAATGTATTCTGGAATGTTACTCCGAATATGCAGGTAGGTGCTGAATACCTTCGCGGTTGGCGTACAGATTTCAATAATTCAACTCACCATGCAAACCGGATGAATTTGTTGGTGCAATATTCTTTCTAAATCAGATACATAAATCAAAGAAGCCGCCTCAAAACAATGTTTCGAGACGGCTTCTGCTATATATAAAGTAATTATGAAATCAGAATCTGTAGTTGATACTAGCGCCAAACACCTTGTTTGTACGGCTGTAGATATTTGTACCACTCAATCCGGTATTATTATAGTTCTGAGATTTTTTAGTATAATCATCATAAGTAGTCCACATGTACCCAACGTTCAGGGCAGCTCTTTCAGTTAAATTCAACTTGGCACCAAAACCCAGAGTATAAGAATCACAAGAGAAACTGGTGTCGCTCTGGTAATTGTCAGACAATCCATAGTCTGTGATCTGACCTCCACAACTCAAAGTCAGATGTTTGGTTACATCCCACTCAATACCGGCCAGATATTCGTTTGTTCCCTTTGTCAGAAACTCCTGCTTGCCACCAGCCATTCCTGCACTTTTATCATCAAAGAAGTGGTATTCTACAGATGCACGCAATACCGGAAGAAACTCATATGAAGCAGCTATAGAAAGCATGGAAGGGATATCATTCGGAGTATTCACACCATGCTTGTAATCCGCCAATTCAGTTTCAGCGGCACCAATCATGCGAAGCGAGTTCGCTTTAGTGGAATTTTCAATGTTCAGGTTAGTCATGAACTCATACTTTGCACCAATGTTCAGCTTGCCCCACTTGGCATCCAAGCCGATAACCGGAGTAAATCCCCATCCGGTCTGGTCACAATCCAAGTCTATGCCGATAAGCTCCGTACCAACAGGTATCGTTCCTCCGGCAGGAGAAGGCAAATCTACGGCAGCACTGGCTTTCAATGCACCTTGGTAACCACCCGTAAAGTAGTTCATCCGACCACCCGCAAAAGCAGAAAGCCATTCCGTTATCTTATAAGTCAAACCCAACTGTACAGAATAGATGTACTGCTTGCCATCCATGTAGCTTTTCAGCGAATAGGCATTGCTTGGAATTTTTTGGGCTCCCAATCCGCCTATCACCATAGCATCGAACATAGGAAGACCGTCGTCAAACGAAGCCTTTCCTCCGCCACCGGTAATACCGAAAAAGCCGGAGATCGTCCAGTCACCCATCTTATAAGCAGCAAACAAACTGGGGATGACAGGCGCAGATGCCTTACCCTCATAATACTTATTCAGCCCCAGACCTTCGCACGAAGCATCGATATTCCTTGTTTGGAAAGCACTCTGAATACTCAAAGACATATGAAAACCGTCATTCGGCAAAAAGGCTAAACCTGCGGGGTTGGACAACGCACCGTCTATTTCAGTGGTAGCACCGCGAGATAGCATACGAAGAAAAGCTGCATGCTGATTTGTATTCGTAAGAAGACCTCCTGCAAAAGTTGAAGTTGAAACGATTAGCATCATAAAGCTAATCAACGAAAATTTTCTCATCTAAATCTTTTTTAATTGTTATCGGGCGCAAAGTTACAACAATATTGCACATCAGAAAGTATTTTGTGCAAAAAGATCAGATTGCTTCTACAATTAATTGAAAACAAAAACTGTTTCTAATGAAACGAACCTAAAAAAATAATAATCATTCTGCCGTTTCATCTGTATTCACCCATTGACAAATCGGATGGACTGAGCGTACGCTTAACCACTTGTCTGCTCTACTCACGGGTATATTCAGGGATAATTCTCCTTTCTTTAGGATGCATCTACCTTCAGTCCGGAAGATAATAGAGATGAGTCAGTAACCGGGTATACCATCAATGCCAATGATGATAGGAATCAATGGCATTGATGATAGGAATCATTGGCATTGATGATATACTGTCTCCCAAAGACACTATAGATGAGTTATACTCAAAGGGAATATAAGTTACCCGTTAGCGGAATGAATTAATTCCGCCAACAGGTATAAGTCATATTCCGACGTTAGAAAAGGCTATTCAACGGATAAGATCCGTAAAGCATCTTTCTTTTTGAACTTTATCAGCCGTACACATGTTATTTTTAAGTAATCAAGAACATTCTAAAAACTCCATAAACTATGGCATATACAATTGCTTTTTTCGGCAGTAAGCCCTATGACGAAGCTTCATTCAATGACAAGAACAAAGAGTATGGTTTTGAACTTCGTTATTATAAAGGTCATCTGAACAAACACAACGTGATACTGACACAAGGTGTAGACGCTGTCTGTATATTTGTAAACGACACCGCAGATGCGGAAGTGCTTCGCATGATGGCTGATAATGGTGTTAAACTATTGGCACTGCGTTGTGCCGGATATAATAATGTAGACCTGAAAGCTGCCGCAGAATGTGGCATAACAGTAGTACGCGTACCTGCCTACTCTCCGTATGCCGTAGCAGAATACACCGTTGCCCTTATGCTATCGCTGAACCGGAAAATACCCCGTGCTACCTGGCGTACCCGTGACGGTAATTTCTCTCTCCACGGATTGCTCGGCTTTGACATGTATGGAAAGACAGCCGGCATTATCGGTACCGGAAAGATTGCCAAGAAACTGATTATGATTTTGCGAGGTTTCGGCATGAACATACTGGCATATGACCTATATCCTGACTATAACTTTGCCCGCGAACACCAGGTGGTATATACCACACTCGATGAACTCTATCATAGTTCGGACATCATTTCTCTGCACTGTCCGCTTACGGAACAAACCAAATACCTCATTAACGACTACTCCATCAGCAAGATGAAAGACGGCGTAATGATTATCAATACCGGACGCGGACAACTGATACATACCAATGCATTGATAGAAGGACTGAAGAACAAGAAAATCGGCTCCGCCGGACTGGATGTATACGAAGAAGAAAGCGAATATTTCTATGAAGATCAGTCCGACCGCATCATTGATGATGATGTACTGGCACGCCTGCTCTCTTTCAACAACGTGATTGTAACTTCGCACCAAGCCTTCTTCACCCGCGAAGCACTGGAGAACATTGCCACCACCACCCTGCAGAACATCAAAGACTTCAAAAGTGGAAAGGTATCGGAGAATGAAGTAAAAATTCAGAATTAACAATAAAGATATTCAATAAATAAATGCTAACATTCGACTACAAACATTTTCATAGTCAGTTTGTTATTTATGTATATCAAACATTTAAAGAAAGGAATAAATTATGAAAAAAGTAATAGACAAAGCGGAAAGCCGTGGACGTGCTCTATATGATTGGCTCGACAGCCACCATACATTCAGTTTCGATACATATTACAATCCCCGCCGCATGAATTTCGGTGCATTGCGCGTATTGAACGACGACCGTGTGGAAGCTGGTAAAGGCTTCGGTACCCACCCGCATAAAAACATGGAAATTATCTCCATCCCCCTGAAAGGAAAGCTGAAACATGGTGACAGTAATAAAAACAGCCGCACCATCACCATAGGAGACATACAAACCATGAGTGCCGGTACCGGTATTTATCACAGTGAAATGAACGGCAGCGATACCGAACCGGTAGAATTCCTGCAAATCTGGGTAATGCCGGAGAAGTTGAATACACCGCCCGCCTATCAGGATTACAACATCCGTCCGTTCTTGCGGAAGAATGAACTGGCACTGATCGTTTCGCCGGATGGCGATGCCCCTGCCAAGATGTTGCAACAAACATGGTTCTCCATCGGAGAGATAGAGGCAGGAAAGAAGATCGGCTATCACATGCACCAATCTCACGCAGGTGTGTATATCTTCGTGATTGAAGGTGAGGTGAAGGTGGATGATACCGTACTTTCACGCCGTGACGGCATGGGCGTATACGATACCCACAGCTTTGAGCTGGAAACCCTGAAAGACTCGCACATTCTGCTGATGGAAGTGCCAATGTAAGTCTTTTAGATAAAAATAACAGCAAAAACCAAAGGTTTGTGTAGCGTTTTTCGTAATATTGCACTATAAATTAACCCGTGCATGAAACTTGATTACATTTACCATAGCGGCTTCGCGATTGAAGCGGACAGAGTGACGGTCATTATCGATTACTACAAAGATTCCTCTGAAACGGAATATAATAAAGGTATCGTTCATGACTATCTGTTGGGAAGACCCGGAGAACTATATGTGATCTCTTCTCATTTTCACCCTGACCACTTTAATCGCGAAGTTCTTTTATGGAAAGCCGAGCGCCCGGATATTCACTATATCTTCTCCAAGGACATCCTGAAACATCGTCGTGCCACGCGCGAGGATGCCACCTATATAAATAAAGGGGATGTGTACGAAGACCCGAATATCCGTATCGAAGCATTCGGTTCCACGGATGTAGGTATCTCTTTTCTCATTGACCTGCAAGGTGTCCGGCTCTTCCATGCCGGAGACTTGAATAACTGGCATTGGAGCGAAGAATCCACTCCGCAGGAAATCCGGAAAGCGGAAGGTGACTTCCTTGCCGAAGTGAAATGCCTTCAGCAAACCGCCCCATCGGTAGATGTAGCCATGTTTCCAGTGGACAACCGCATCGGAAAAGATTATATGAGAGGTGCGGAACAATTCGTGGAACGGATAAAAACTACTATCTTTGTACCTATGCACTTCAGCGAGGAATACAAAGGCGGAAATGCTTTCCGGGAGTTTGCCGAAAGCAAAGGTTGCCGTTTCTTGTCCATAACCCACCGGGGTGAAAGTTTTGATATTAATCAATAAAACATACGCATTATGAAAAATTTGACACACCTCCTTTTTGTACTCTTATGTATTTGCCTGCCTGTTGCAGTACATGCTCAAAAAGACAAGGACAAAGACGATGACGACAGCAAGTACCTAGCGGGCGCAGTACCCGAAGTAGATGGAAAAGTTGTATTTACCAAAGAATTCAGTATTCCCGGCATGTCTCAGGAAGAGATCTTCAACCGCATGCAGAAATGGATGGAAGCACGGCTGAAAAAGAATGAGAATAACAGCCGCGTAGTCTATACGAACCCGGAAGAAGGGCAAATAGTAGGTACGGGAGAAGAATGGATTGTATTCAGTTCAAGTGCACTCTCACTGGACCGTACAAAGATACTCTACCAACTGTCCGTGGTTTGTGCACCCGAGAAGTGTACAATGGAAGTTGAAAAGATTCGTTTCAATTACCGTGAAGGAAAAGAGAAGTATACAGCAGAGGAATGGATCGTAGACAAATATGCACTGAATAAGGCTCAAACCAAATTGGTGCGCGGACTTGCCAAATGGCGCAGAAAAACAGTCAACTTTGTAGATGACCTCGCTCTTGGAGCAGCAGAAGCTCTTAGTGCAAGTACTGCCAAGAAAGCAGCCGAAACAGAACAACCGGAAGCTAAGAAAGAGGAAAAGAGTGCTGTTAGCTCAGGTCCGATAGTGATTACTCCTAAAGCTGAAGTGGAAGTGAAAACCCCGGCTGAAACAGCCAAAGCAACCGTTGTACCTGCTACTCCGCTTACTCCGGCCACTCCTGTTGCTTCTGGTACAATGCCCGGCTATAAAGAAGTAACTCCGGATCAACTGCCGACAAATGCTATCCAAATGGGTGCAGGCAAATTAGTACTTGTAATTGGTACAGATGCTTTCAATATGACCATGATGACAGCTAATGCAGGTGGGTCATTGGGCAAATCCTCAGGTAAGCCTGTTATCTTCAGTTTCCTTTCACCTGATCAACCTTACGAACAGATGGAAGCTGCTGAAACTTACACCGTTCGCTTCTATCCGGCAAACCAGACAGAACCTTCAGTTGTTCTGGAATGTAAGAAGATGCCTTCACAGGCTCCTATGGAAGGTCAGCCACGCATGTATGTAGGCGAAATTCTAAAGGCATTCGTAAAATAATAACTAATTACTTAATTACGTGGAAATAAAAGCTAAATTCGATCATTTTAATATCAACGTCACCGATCTGGAACGTAGTATTGCTTTCTATGAAAAAGCATTGGGATTGAAAGAACATCACCGCAAAGAAGCCTCGAACGGCTCTTTCACGCTGGTTTACCTGACAGACAACAGTACAGGTTTCCTTCTGGAACTGACTTGTCTGAAAGATCATCCTCAAGCTTATGAACTTGGAGAGAACGAAAGCCATTTATGCTTCCGTGTTGCCGGTGATTATGAGGCTATTCACCAATACCATAAAGAAATGGGTTGGGTATGCTTTGAAAATACAGCTATGGGATTATACTTCATCCATGATCCGGACGATTACTGGATAGAAGTACTTCCAGCAAAATAGAGTATAAAATGATAGGGTGATAAGGTGATAGGGTGATAAAGTGATGAGCATACATTCCCCTATCATCTTATCACTTTATCACCCTATCACCTTATCACTTTCTATTTATGACGATTCGCCCTTTTCTTCCGTATATCCGCCTTCATCTTGGCAGCACCGGAACCATGTTTCCCGGTAATATACGATTTCTTCTTGGCTTTAGTCTTTACCTTTCCATCTTCCTTGGGCTTGTCTTTTTTTCCTTTAAAGACAATACCGCCCATTATTGCATCTTCTATACTCATATTCGGTTTCTATTACTATATATATTTATAAGCCGACACAAAGATAGTTTTTTTCTACCAATAGCCTGCATTTTTATTATCTTTGCGGACAACTTTTAAAGATTGAATAGAATGAACACTACGCTGCTTACTGCTGATAAAGACCCGATGGGGGCTGCTATTTACGACTATAACAAACGACACAAGGCCGAACAGCTACGGGTTTTCTCCTCACAATTCGATGAGGATGAAATTCCGGTAAAGGAACTCTTTCGCACGGAAAAGCAGATGCCTCTTCTAGAACGTACTGCCCTGCAACTGGCTGCGGGAAAGATTCTGGATGTGGGAGCCGGAAGCGGTTGTCATAGTCTTGCCCTACAGGAAGCAGGCAAAGAGGTACATGCCATTGATATTTCGCCGCTTTCAGTAGAAGTTATGCAACAACGCGGTGTACGGCATGCCACATTGCTCAATCTGTTCGATGAGCATTTCTGTGAGACATACGAAACGATATTAATGTTGATGAACGGTTCGGGAATCATCGGCAAACTGGAAAATCTGCCTGCCTTCTTCAAAAGGATGAAGCAATTGCTACAACCCGGTGGATGTATCTTTATGGATTCCAGTGATCTGCGCTATCTGTTTGAGGAAGAAGACGGAAGTTTTGTAATTGACCTGGCAGGTGACTATTATGGAGAAGTAGACTTCCAGATGCAATATAAGGATATCTTGGGAGAGGCATTCGACTGGCTTTACATTGATTTCCAGACACTCAGTCTTTATGCAGCCGAAAATGGTTTTCAAGCGGAGTTGGTAAAAGAAGGAAAACACTACGATTATTTAGCCAAGTTGACCTTAAAATAAGGTCAACCCGGACTTTCTGTTTGTTATTTCTTTGCCAACATTTCATCAATCTTCTTCGTTAATGCAGCAAATTCCTTCTCATTGTACAGGCGGGTCAGCATTACGATGCGTCCGTCTTTATCAATCAGTACATTGCGGGTAATTCCGGCATTGCGAAGCGCATATTTGGCAAAAATATCTGCACCGGGGTCCAATCCCAAAGGATAAGTAACACCAGTCGACTTACCGAATGCAATCACTTTGTCCAATGGTTCATCACGGTCTATGCCGATAAGGACAAATGCAGAATTATCTTTGTGTTTCAACCAGATATCCTTTTCTATAAAAGGCATTTCTTTGCGGCATACGCCACACCAACTGGCAGTGAATTGTAACATCACTACTTTTCCACGGAGTTCGGAAAGGGTAACTTTCTTACCATCTGTCAGGGTAATGGTAAAGTTGGGAGCCATCTCCCCTACTCTTACAATGTAACCGGTGCTATCGGCAGCTACTTCCTGCGCTTTGCCCGATAAACCACAAAGGACAAACAGGATAAACATCAAACTCTTTACTACTTTCATCAATCTTATACTTTTAAGTTATTCTTAAAACGGGAACAATAACGGAAGCACAAAGATCATCACAATTCCCATAATTATCTGTAAAGGCAAACCAACTTTAACATAATCCATGAATGTATAACGTCCCGCAGGCATCACCAACGCGTTGGGCGGAGTAGAAAACGGAGAAGCAAAACACATGCTGGCTGCCACGGTTACGGCAAACAAGAATGGATATGGACTCAAATCCAACTGTATGGCGGCCTGGAGGGCAATCGGAGCCAAAAGTACCGCCGTAGCCGTATTACTAATAAACATAGTCATCAGCGAAGTGGTGAAATAGATACCCGCCAACAATATATAAGGTCCGTAACTACCTAATCCGTTGACTAATGATTGAGATACCAAATTGGAGGCTCCGGTCTTTTCCAATGCCAGTGACATGGGCATCATTGCGGCAATCAATACGATACTTTCCCAATTAATGGTTTTATATGCTGCTTCTACATTCCGGAAGCAGCCGGTGAGCACCATCAGCAGACCTGCAATCATTACTGCCGTTACCGGAGCAATAGGGATGAAGTCGAACATCATCATTACCACCATTCCCAACATGATTATGGCAGCAACAGGTGCTTTATGATTCAATGTTACTTTAGCAGCCTCAGCAAGCGGTTGTCCAAGTACTACCCAATCGGAGGGATCTTCACTCAAACGCGCTATATTCTCCCATGTTCCCTGCACTAACAGCACATCTCCCGAATGCATCTTTTCATCTTTCAGATTTTTCAGGATATACTGGCGCTTGCGTTGGATACCCAAGATATTCACACCATATTTTTCCCTGAAACCTGAATCTTTTACCGGCTTATTTACCAGATTGGAGGCAGGCATCAATACAATTTCAGCAATACCGATTTCTGTAAATTCCAGTTCTTCACTTTTTGTTTCTACCGTACCTTCCGCTGCATGGGTATCCAACAACTTTAATGTATTTTCTTCGGCAAAATGTTCTACATTCGTAAAATCACCCAATACATACAGAATATCATTCTCTTGAATAACTGTATCAGCAGCAGCCATTTCCTGGCTCATCGTCTTAAAAAAGTGACGACGAGAAGAGGATGACTGACGCCGAACTTCCATTATACCTACATTATAGCGTTGTGGAATACTTAATTCCTGTATGGTCTTTCCAGTTAAAGGCGATTTACTTTCTACCTGCACCCGACACAAATTCTGAAATAGTTGGTACTCTCCCGCCAGTTCTTTCAGCGATTTGTTCTTTTTACCCTTACGGTCTTTGTCACCTTTCTTAGTCAGGAAAATTTTACTCAATGGAATTAAGATTATCAATCCGACAGCCACACAAACCAATCCTACAGGAGTAAACGAAAAAAATGTAAGAGGTGTATATCCTGCAGAGGTCAATGCTTCTTGAATTACAAGGTTCGGCGGTGTACCGATAAGCGTCATCATACCTCCCATACTACTGGCAAACGCAAGCGGCATCAACAGGCGACTAACATTAATCTGTGTCCCCATAGCCATACTGACTACAATGGGAAGCATCAAAGCTACTGTTCCGGTATTGCTGACAAAAGCACCGATAAAGGCAGTCACCAATACAATAAGAACGAAAAGTTTCAACTCACTGTCACCTGCCAACTTCAGGATACGACTACTTATCATCTTTGCCAATCCCGTCTGAAAGATAGCACCGCCCACAACGAACAATCCTATCATCATTATGACAACGGAGTTAGAGAAGCCTGTCAATGCTTCTTCCGGGGTCAGAATACCGAATATAATTAGTAACACCAGAGCACAAAGCGCAACTAAATCCGAACGCACTTTGCCACTCATAAAGAATATCGCAGATAGGAATAAAATAATGAGAGTAATATACATAAAGATATAAAATTTATCAGTTATTAAACAATTCAACAGTGATTTTTGTTCTAAGGCGTTACAAATATCACAAAAATCAGCACGATGGACAATAGGGTAAATCCTTTTTGAACTAAATAAGCGACAAATATCTCACTAAATTATAAATAAAGTATAGATTATTAGCATTATATTTATAACTTTGAATCCGGGAATGATAGTATGGGATCCCCCCTTTTATCAGTTAAATTCTATAACAGCAATGGGAAACGACAACACAATTACAGGCACCTTCAATGGAACAGTCCATCTGGAATACCTACCATGTATTAATTATGCAATGATACACAATCATGTGCCTTCATGCAATTTCTGCGAACTCATGAATAGTGATGAAGTCGACTGGAATAACATCAAAGTATCCATAGAGGGAGAACTTTTTAAATACTCAGAAAGCATTCTTGAGATAATCCCACCTGGACAAAACATACAAATCAACAACCTGGAGATATCACCTGAAAGTGAAAAACTAATCGAACTCACAGAAGGTATCGAAACTAATTTTCATCTGACTATTACGATTTCCGGTGAGATAGCCCATCAGCAAACATTTCCCATCAAACTGATGACATACGATCAGTGGACTGGTTCCAGGATCATGCCCGAACTCTTAGCGACATTTGTGACTCCCAATCACCCTATACTTTCAAGAATTAGTGTAAAAGCCTCACAATTCCTCGAAAAGTGGACCGGAAACTCTGCCTTAGACGAGTATCAGACACAAGACCCCAACCGGGTGCGTGCGCAGGTAGCTGCTATTTATGAAGCTCTACGGTCTGAGTCTTTAATATATTCTACGGTTCCGGCCAGCTTTGAAGCTTCGGGGCAGCGTGTCCGCCTAGTAGATAATGTACTCACCAGTAAGCTGGGTACATGCATAGACCTGACTTTACTCTATGCTTCCTGTCTGGAAGCAAATGGCATTCATCCTCTTTTAGTCTTATTGAAAGGACATATATTGGTAGGTGCATGGCTTACAGAAGATATTTATCATCAAACCGTAGGCGATGATGCCTCCTTTCTACTCAAAGGAAGTGCAAATGGTATCAGCGACATTGTATTAGTAGAGACAACCGCACTGGCATCTTCACAAAATATTTCATTTGAAGAAGCCGCTACAATGGCTCAGAGAGAACTTAAAGAAGAAAACAGATTCGAGCTGTTTATCGATGTATATAGGTGCAGACTGGATAAAATCCGTCCATTGCCACAACGCATAAACCATAACGGTGAATGGCAAATAGAAAACAGCGGAATAGAGCATGAGAATGTAACCCGAAGAATACACCAGCTGGACCGGTATGAAATAAAACTGGAGGACAGCAAGGATGAAATAACCAAGCAGATTATTTGGGAAAGAAAACTACTGGACTTTTCTTTACGCAATAATCTGATCAACATCCGGCTTGGCAGAAGAGTTATACCATTCATATCTTTCGAGATTGATCATCTGGAAGATCATCTGCAAGCCGGAGAAAACTACCAGATATTATCCAGCCCTACTAAAAGTAAAATAGAACCGGGTGAGACAGGGCTCTATGACTCTTCTTTATGGAAAGAAAATTTGGAAGAATTAGTAATCAGCGAGCTGAGAAACAAAAAACTTCGTTCTTATCTGACCGAAAGCGAACTTCAGAACTCACTCAAATTTGTATACCGTACATCGCGAACTGCCATCGAAGAAAATGGTGCCAATTCACTGTTCCTCGTTTTAGGAATCCTGAAATGGTACGAGTCTCCTAAGAGTGTAAAACCACGCTTTGCTCCTATTTTACTGTTACCGGTAGACATTGTGCGCCGTGGAGGCTCAAGCGGATATATCATCCGCACCAGAGACGAAGAAATTATATTGAACATAACGCTCGTCGAACTATTGAAACAACAGTTCAGTGTTAATCTTTCTGGGTTGAATCCGTTGCCAAAAGATGATAGTGGCGTAGACGTGAAAAAGATATTCGCAACGATTCGTACCTGCATTCGTAATATGAAAGGTTGGGATGTAGTGGAAGAATCCATGTTGGGGTTATTCTCATTCAACAAGTTTGTCATGTGGAATGATATTCATACCAATGCAGACAAATTGAAAAAGAACGCCATTATAGCCAGTCTAATGGAAAATCGTATTCAATGGCAGGATACGACTCCGGAAATTGACGCCAGAGAAATAGACAAAAATCTTGAACCTCTCCATTTTGCCATTCCTGTCGATGTCGATTCTTCACAGCTGGAAGCCGTTATTGAATCAGGAGAAGGAAAGAGCTTCATATTGCATGGACCTCCGGGAACTGGTAAATCACAGACCATTACCAATATGATAGCCAATGCCCTGTACAAAGGAAAACGTGTGCTGTTTGTAGCAGAAAAAATGGCGGCACTTTCTGTTGTACAAAACCGTCTGACTAAGATAGGATTAGATCCGTTCTGTCTGGAACTACATTCTAATAAGGTCACTAAATCTCATTTTCTGGCTCAGCTTCAGAAGGCTATAGAAGTCATTCACATTCAGTCTCCAGCCGATTTTGAAAGTACTTCAAAGCAATTATTCGAACGTAGAAAGAAATTAATCGATTATATGGAAGCGTTGCATCATCCCCATGCTTCCGGCTTTTCTCTTTATGATTGCATTACAAACTACTTATCGATACAGGGAGATGAATTGTCTATCGACTTTTCTCTGTTTCCCTCTATCACCAAAAATCAACTGACAGACTTTTGCGAAAATATCCAGGAACTGGATACAGTTTTTCAGATAACAGGGCATCCACAAGACCATCCATTAAAAGGGCTGGAACCATACGACACTTCCATAGAAAGCTCTCAAAAATTACAAGCCGGCATCAGGCGCTTTATTAATTTATTCACCTCGATTACCGCTAACAGAAAGTTGCTTTCAAATAGTCTGGGAATCTCGATACCTGATAATTGGGATGGGATCAACTGGATAGGCAAGATATGTACCCAGCTTCTATCCATCCCATATCTGAATAAAACGTTATTGGAAATGGGTGGTAATACCAACTTGATAGAGGAATGGAAAGATGTTGTCCTGTCCGGTCGTAAACGAAATCAGTTACAAACCGAACTAGGCAAAGACTACGCACCTCAAATTCTAGAAGAAAATGCATTTGCCCTCCAACAAGAATGGAAAGCTATCGAATTGAAATGGTTCTTACCTAAATTCTTTGCCAAACGTTCTTATCTGAAAAAGCTCAGACTTTACAATATGAGTTTGCAGGTAGCACAAATACCAAGCCTGTTAGAAAAGCTCAATGCTTATCAAAAGAATAATAAGATCATTCAAGAACAATCTTCCGAATTATCATCTTCTTTCGGCTTCTTAGGAAGAAAGAATAAAGAGAAATGGGATGATATTGATTCTATACTTAAGAATCTTCCGATGATTTACAACACTTTATCGAAATATGCAGCAATCGTTCAACAGCCATTTGCAGAAGTTCTGAATCAATTTGCAAATAAAATCAGTACTGACTGGAACACATTCCAGCAGTCTAATGAAAATACATTCAGGCAATTAATCGATACATCCAATGAATTGAATACGGTTCTCAATGAAATAAAAAGTTTATGCTACATACAACTGCCGGATAATAATCTTGAAGTGAAACTACCGGTTCTACTGAATACCTGGTTAACTCACTTCAATAAGATTAAAGATTGGGGACAATGGTGCATCCGTAAGAGAGAATTGGAATCTCTGCATTTAACCGTAGTTATCAACTATATAACAGATAAGCATAAAAGCGGATCGGAAGCTTCTAATGCGTATATGAAAGGCGTTTATCACCAATTAGCTCTAAAAACCGTTGATGCGGACGAAACTTTACGCCTTTTCAACGGGTTGCTATTTGAGGAAATGATCAGCAAATACAAACAACTGACTATCGATTTTCAGGAGTTGAGTAAAAAAGAACTATACTGTAGATTAGCAGCCAAAATACCATCACTGACAATGGAAGCCGCCTCCAGTTCCGAAATAGGAATTCTCAAAAGGAACATTTCAAATGGAGGACGCGGCACATCTATCCGGAGAATTATAGACCAGATACCAACTCTGTTGCCCAAGCTATGTCCATGCATGTTGATGAGTCCGATATCAGTGGCTCAGTATATCGATCTGGATGCAGAGAAGTTCGATCTTGTTATTTTCGACGAAGCATCACAGATGCCTACCAGCGAGGCAGTCGGTGCAATAGCCCGCGGCAACGCATTAGTCGTAGTAGGTGATCCCAAGCAAATGCCTCCGACAAGTTTCTTCTCCTCTTCACAAGTAGACGAGGAAGAAGCTGAATTTGACGATATGGAGAGCATTCTGGATGATTGCATCTCATTATCCATTCCATCCCGTTATCTGACTTGGCACTATCGGAGCAAACACGAAAGTCTGATTGCTTTCAGTAATTCTCAGTATTACAATGGCAAGCTATATACTTTTCCTTCTGTGGATGACAGAGTTTCAAAAGTACGTTTAGTTCAGGTAGATGGTACATATGATAAAGGACGTACACGCAGCAATCATGCCGAAGCTGAAGCCATTGTGAAAGAAATACTAAACCGGCTACGTACACCTGAAGTTCCTGAAAAAAGCATAGGCGTTGTATCTTTCAGCCAGGTACAGCAAAATCTGATAGAAGATATGCTCATTGAGGAGCTGAACAAATATCCTGAATTGGAAGAAAAAGCTTTCCAAAGTAATGAACCTATTTTCATCAAGAATCTGGAAAATGTGCAAGGTGATGAACGGGATATTATTCTTTTCTCTATAGGATACGGCCCGGACAGGAATGGTAATGTATCTATGAATTTCGGACCATTGAATAATCAAGGTGGCGAGCGTCGTCTGAATGTAGCCGTATCGCGTGCACGTTATGAAATGATTATCTTCTCAACCTTACGCTCCGAACAAATAGATTTGAAACGTACAAAGTCCAAAGGTGTGGAAGGCTTAAAGAGGTTTCTTGAATTTGCAGAACGCGGCACCTCACCTGTTCCGGCCATCCAGCTACAAAACCTGCAACAAAGTAATCTTATTACTTTAATTGCACAGGAACTTACTCAGCGCGGTTATAAAGTGGATACTCTGGTAGGGCGGTCAAACTTTAAGGTGGATTTAGCGATTGTCAATCCATTGCAACCGGATACATATATTCTAGGGATATTGTGTGACGGCAGAAACTATTATGAAACCAAGACTACAAGGGACCGTGAAATAGTACAACCGAATGTTTTGCAGATGCTCCACTGGAATGTAATGCGTGTATGGTCCGTCGACTGGTTTGAACATAAGGAGAACGTCGTGGAGCGCATCATCAAAAAGCTGGAAGATTTAAAAAACACAAAAGTAGAAAAACAGCCTCTTCTTCCGACAGAGAATAATGTTCTGAAAACATTCAGTATAGAGAATGAACCTGTTGTAGAGTTAGTGAACAATCGAGAAAGAGAATATATATTTGCTGACTTGCCCGATATAGGCTACAGTACAGATATCGATACCGTAATGGCTTCCTCCTATCAGGTTAAAAAACAACTTCAACAAATAGTCAAGATTGAACAACCCATAACAAATACTCTGCTATATAAAAGAATATTACGAATTTGGAATCTAACAAGGGTTACCACCCGTTTACAGGTATTTATAGACAGCCTTCTTGAAGATGCATATAAAGACCCCCTATCGGGAGATACCATAATTTACTGGGAGAATAAAGAGAAGGCTAAAGAGTGCGACTTTTACCGCATCAATTCTAAACGCGATATTCTGGATATTCCAATCCTAGAAGTTATGAGTGCCGCCCGTTATGCCATAGAGCAACAGATATCCATGCCAATAGAAGACCTGAAACGGTTGACTTCCCAACTTCTTGGTTTTAGCAGGAAAGGAAACAATCTAGATATGGTAACGGAACAGACCATACAATTGCTGATTAATAAAGGAATATTCAGCCATGCGAACGGAATGGTATCCATGAATAATTAGGGTTCATGGATACTTTCTTCCGAAAGGAAAAACAGAATGAAAAATAATATCTACCTAATAGTCTTCGATAGTAGAATTTCCGAATATATCTTTTTTGATTGTAATCTTATTACCATTATCATCTTCAATAATCGTATTGCCTAAAATGTCTTTTTTGACTGTCTTCTTTTCTTGATTGACTATCGAATATTCGTAACTATCCTCGATAAAATTAACACTATAGCTCTTCGTTATATGGGGAGCTAAAACAAACTGAACTGCAAATAGGATAAATAGAACCTTTTTCATGGCGTATTTTTTGGGTTTGTAACAAAAGTAATATGGGAAAATAATAACAACTGGTGAATTCTATAATTATTGATAGGAAAAAAACTAAAATTAATATTTTTCATGTGCTACAATCGTATCGTTTTAGAAAGCTCGGGCTACATGCGGTCTACACTTGCACGATTTTCCATCCAAATGGCAGGGGAGCTAAATTACTGAAGGTCAATAAACAACAAATGCCCCGAGTATTTCTACTCAGGGCATTTTGTTTATTTAGAGGTTCCTGGCGGATTTTAAACCACCAAGATAATCTCTTTATTTCCAATTAATTAGAATATTCTTAGTTCCGCTATTGTAAAACAATTGTAAAACAAATATTCTGTTTAAATCGTTTATTAATAGTCATAAAAATGTAGGAGTAAACTCAATTCCCAAAGCACGAGCAATACGAAAGAAACTCGAAATCTGTATATCAGTCTCTCCTTTTTCTACACGAGCAATATAACTTCTTGCTGTACCAACCTTTTCGGCTAACTCTTGCTGGGTTATCTTTAGTTCTTTCCGGCGGTCACGCAATATCTCACCATAATACCACGCTATTGACTTCTCATGGAAAGCAGTACGAGAGTCAGTACCCACCTCTCCATATTTATTGTCCAGTAGCTCACCCGCTGTATGCAACTTAGCTAACTTATTTTCATCTAACTTTCTCATAACTCAAAGTCTTTTAATATCCGTTCTGCAATCTTTACTTGTTTACTATAGTCTTTTGTGGATTTCTTCAGAAAACCATTCAAGAGTAGTATCTTCTTTGAAAGAATGATGTTCTCATTATCAACAGCAAAAAGAATC